>JAYVRN010000201.1:0-7080 GCA_043776275.1 Myxococcales bacterium
GTGCTGCACGTCGTCGTCCTCATCGATCTCGGCGAGGAACTGCTCGACTTCGGCCCGCGCCCCGGCGTCGTCGAGCTTGCTCGGGTTCTTGGCGCGCCAGCCGATGCGCATCGTCGCGACCACCCAGCCACGCGAGGTGAGCGCCTTGGTCACGGCGTCGAGATCCGTCGGCTCGGTGTAGAACCGGAACCCGCCTTCCCCGTCGGGCTCGAAGTCCTGCGCGCCGGCCTCGATCGCGGCCTCCTCGGGATCGGCGCCATCGGGTGCCGAAGCATCGACCAGCCCGACGTGGCTGAAGTCCCACGACACCGAGCCTGACGTCCCGAGCTGCCCCTTGCGGAACAGGACGCGGATGCTGGTCGTCGTGCGGTTCTTGTTGTCGGTCAGGCACTCGACGATCACGGGCACGCGGTGCGGGGCGAACCCCTCGTAGGTCACCGTCTCGAAGTTCACCGTGTCGTCGAGGAGGCCCGCACCGCGCTTGATCGAGCGCTCGATGTTGTCGCGCGGCATCGACTGCTTCTTCGCGGATTCGATCGCCGCGCGGAGCCGTGCGTTCCCGGACGGGTCAGCGCCCGCCTTCGCGGCGAGCATGATCTCCTTCGAGAGCCGGCTGATGATCTTGCCCCGAGCGTTGGCATTCGCGAGCTTACCGGCGGCCTTCCATTGTGCGCCCATGCTTGAAGGCTTCTAACGCGTTGCGCGATCTGTGCAAAGCGCTTGTGCAAGGCCCGGCACGTAACAAAACGCTTTCGATCAGAACTCGGGCTGTGTATCGTCCGCGCAACTTCGAGGGGAAGTTTATGAAGCCGATTACCGGTACGTTCTTGCTGTGTTGCACCCTGTCTCTCGTCGCCTGTGGGCCCTCGGGCCGCACCGGTACCGGGGATGACACGATGGGCGACGATACGACGGGTCCCGATGCCAGCATCGGTGAGCCGCGCAAGTGCAACAAGATGGACCTCGTGTTCGTCGTCGACGACTCGGGCTCGATGTCCGAGGAGCAATCGAACCTCGCCTCGAACTTCCCGATGTTCGCGAGCGTGCTCCAGAACTACGTCAACGAGGCCGGCGAGCATGTGGACTTCCGCATCGCGGTGACCACGACCGGCAAGGACATCAGCTACTCCATCAACCTCGGCGGCACGAGCCTCCCGCAGACCGAGCACGGCGACAACGGCAAGTTCAAGAACAACTGCGGCGTCGCCACGCGCTGGCTCGATGCGACCACGCCGAACCTCGGCACCACGCTCGGCTGCCGCGCGAACGTCGGCACCGGTGGCCCGTCGTACGAGATGCCGCTGATGATGGCGAAGTGGTCGCTCTCGGATCGTGTGACGAGCGGCGAGAACGCCGGCTTCCTCCGGGACGACGCGCTGCTCGGCGTCGTGATGCTGACCGACGAGGATGATGGCTCGTCGACGGACAACAACTTCGTGATCGACGCGTCGAACCCGAACTCGGGCCCGGCGCTGACGTTCAACCCGGCCGATGCGATCCAGTTCTTCGACACGCTGAAGGGTCACCGCTCGCGGTGGGCCGCGGGCGTGATCGCCGGCGAGACCTCGTGCAACTCGAGCTTCGGTAACGCGGCCGAGGCCACGCGGCTCAAGCAGTTCGTCCAGATGGCGAACTCGAACGGCACGCAGCAGGCGGTGTTCTCGTCGATCTGCGCAGGCAACCTGACGATGGCGCTGACGGATGTCCTCGCCAAGTTCCAGGCTGCGTGCGGCGGGATCATTCTCTGAAGGACCGCCACGTCGTCGTGACGGGTGGCCGCGGCGCGCTCGGCAAGGGTGTCGTCGAGGTCTTGCAGGCGATGGGCGCGATCGTCCACGTCGCGGATCGCCCGGACGTCCAGCTGGATGACGAGGCCTCGGCCACGGGGTTCTATGCGGCGCTGCCGCCGATCTGGGCGTCGATCCATCTGGTGGGTGGCTTCGCCATGGCGCCGATCGAGAGCACGTCGCTCGCGGACTTTGAGGCGCAGTGGCGGCTCAACACCGCCACCTGCTTTCTGACCTGTCGCGAAGCCGTGAAGTCGATGCGCAAGGGCGGCGTCGGCGGGCGGATCGTCAACGTCGGAGCGCGGCCGGTGATCGCACCCGTGGGCGGGATGGTGGCGTACGTCGCGGGCAAGGCCGGCGTCGCGTCGCTCACGCAGAGCCTGGCCGTCGAGCTGCTCGCGGATCGGATCCTCGTCAACGCGGTGCTGCCGTCCACCATCGACACCCCGGCGAACCGGGCCGCGATGCCGAAGGCGGACCACGGCAAGTGGCCCAAGCCCACCGAGATCGCCGAGACCATCGCGTTCCTGGCATCGCCGAAAAATGCGCTGACCACGGGAACGCTGGTCCCGGTGTTCGGCCAGGCCTGAGCCGTAACTCCCTGCGATGACACGGATCGGGCCGATCTGACGGCTCGCTCGTAACTACCTGGCGGGTCAGCCGTATCCAAGCCAGGCGGCGCAGTGCGGAAGGCGAGTTACGCTTGCCCCACGCGCGCCGTGCAGGAGCCCACCTTGAACCACGACGACGACGGCAAGCCCGACCTCGACCGCTACCCGGAGCTCAAGCGCGCCTGGGAGCGGCGGCAGTTCATCAAGTCCGCGGCCGTCGGGACCGCGTGCATGGCCCTCGGTGGAACGCTGCTGCGGATCGCGGCGGATGATCTGTCCAAGAACGCGCGCGCCGAGAAGCGCAAGGATGGACGCGAGCGGCTGCCGCCCGGGCAGCGCGCGCTCGAGCAGCTCCGCGCGATGGGTGGTGATGAGGGCGATGGTGATGTGCGGACGTTCAAGCTCAAGGTCCACGGCGAGGTCAAGACGCCGTTCGAGCTCGACTATGCGGCGCTGCTCAAGCTGCCCCAGGTGCAGAAAGAGGCGGACGTTCACTGCGTCACGGGCTGGTCGTTGATCGGCGGGCTGTGGAAGGGCGTGCAGGTCGCGCTGCTGGCCGAGAAGGCGGGGATGAAAGACGGTGTGCGTCACGTCATCTTCGAGGCCGCGCACGGCTACACGGCCAACGTGCCGCTGAAAGAAGCGACCGCCGACAACGCGCTGATCACCTATCGCCTCAACGGCAAGCCGTTCGCGCTGTCGCACGGTGCGCCGGTGCGCGGGTTGATCCCGGATCTCTACTTCTGGAAGAGCGCGAAGTGGATCACCGGCGTGCGCTTCGTCAAGGAGGACCAGCCCGGCTACTGGGAGGTCCGCGGGTACAACAACCACGCCGATCCGTGGCAAGAGGAGCGGTATGCCTGACGACCCCGAGGCCGGACCTGGCCTCGGCGCGGTCATCAAGAAGCGGTGGCGTGGTTGGCTCCGCGCCGTCCACCGCGACTTCGGCTACCTCGCCGTCGGGTTCACGATCATCTACGCCCTGTCAGGAATCGCGATCAACCACCTGAAGGACTGGGACCCGAACTTCCATGCGACCGAGCGGTCGCTGACGATCCCGCCGATCCCTCCGGAGGCGAGTGACGACGAGGCGGTGAAGCGGGTGATCGATGCGACGGGCACCGGCAAGCCCGACGACGTGTTCCGCGCGGGTGACGAGGTGCGCCTCGGGTACTCGAACGGCACGCAGGTGACAGCGATCGGCGACACCGGTCAGGTCACCGTGCAGGCGCGGAGCCCGAGGTTCTTCCTGCGGGTGGCGAACTGGCTCCACTACAACCGCGGCAAGAAGGCGTGGACCTACCTCGCGGACATCTACGCGGTGATGCTGCTGTACCTCGCGATCAGCGGCATCTTCATGATCAAGGGACGGCTCGGCCTGCGGTGGCGCGGGGTGATCCTGATCGGGCTCGGCGTCGCCGTACCGGCGAGCTACGTGCTGCTCTCCGGTGGGCCGAGCGCCAACAACGCGAAGGTCGCGGCGGAGACGCCGGCGCCGACGCCCGAGACCACGCCTGCGCCGGACCCGACGCCCGAACAACCAGCCGCGGGATCAGGATCCGCGGACGACGAGTTCGCACGTCCCAAGCCGCGCGTGCAGCCGCCGGTCGATGCCGGCTCGGCGACCACGCCGTAGCGGTCAGCTCGCGGGGACGAAGGCGCCGAACGCCGCGCACTTCGCCTGCGCGTCGGCGGGAGTCTTGAGGTCCTTGTCGCTTCAGCGGATCAGAACGCCCAGCCGGCGCCGACGTTCACGGTGATCGGTGTTCCGCCCGGCGATTCCGTGAGCGGGACATAGGTCAGCGCATCGTTGGTCCCGAGCTCCGCACGCATGCCGGAGATCGATTGCCACGAGGTCAGGTAGGCGCGGACATCGACCGTGAGCACGTCGAACACGCGCGCGCCGACGCCCGCGAGCAACCCGCCTCCGAACTGCGAACGGATCTCGGACTCGGTGACGAGATCGTTGGGATCCATGCGCATCGACTGCCGAACCAGGAGCGCGAGGCCGGCGAGAACGGTGAGCTCCACGGGTCCTCGGGTCAGCAGCGTGGGACGTGCGGCGAGGCTGAAGATATGGAAGCTCGCGGTGGCGTCGAACACGTTGTCGTACGTGCGGCTGCGATCCGGCAGATCGTAGTTCTCGAGGCGGAGCTCGAAGATCGAGTAGCCGAACACGTAGCCACGACCGTAGCCGGGCCCGTAGATGTTGTCGCCGTCGGCGGGGTTGACGTGGCCAACCTCGATCCCGAAGGAGACGCCGCGCTTGCGGTGCCGCCAGCCGGTCTCCTCCGCGGGACGATTCGTGACCGGTGGTGTTCCGGGCGTGGTCACCGGCGGCGTCACCTGCACGGCCGGCTGGGCATTCGCGACCTTGACGCCGCGGCTCTCCAGCGCCTCGATCTCGGCGGGCACGAGGGGCCAGCTGTTCTTGGGTTGCATCGTCGCGTCCCGGAGCACGCGCGCGCAGACGGTCCCTTCCGTGCCGCGCTGGCACTCCTGGCACACGCGTTCGCCGTAGGTCGCGAGGAACTCGCAGTGGTACTCGGTGATCCCGGGGAGCTGGCCGGTCGCGAGGCTCGGTGGCAGCACCGCGACGCGCGGTGTTTCCCACGGGATCCACGTCGACCACAGCCGTGTGGCGGACGGCGTGATCCCCTGCTTCGCGAGCTCGGCGCGATCGTCAGCGCCGAGAGTACATGCGCCGACGAGACCATCGTCCGCCTCGCGCTTGCAGCGATTGCAGAACGTGCCGCCCGCACCATCGGGCTCGCACTCGATGCAGGAATGATCGGCGGTACAAGCGAACGTCTGGTACGCCGGCTTGGGGCGCCACGTACGGTTGATGTTGCGCGTGGCCGCGATGCCGATCGCCTTCAGCGCGCCGCGATCGTCGTCGTCGGGAAAGGTGCAGCGGAGCGGCGTGCCATCCGCGGTCCGGGTGCACCTCTCGCAGAACTGGCCTCCGGTCGAGTCCGGCGTGCACTCGAGGCACGAGCGGTTGGCGCCGTCCGCCTTGCACATGAACGCCTGGAGCGCTGACGGTGCGCCGGGTGGAGGCGCCTCGGGATCTGCGTGGGCGGTCGCCGCCACGAGGAGCAGGACGAGAATGACGAGGTTAGAACGCAACGCCGACCTCCAGGCCGTAGCCGAGAGCGGACTCGCGGAGCTGCGAGAACCGTGCATCGAGCTCGACGTACAGAAAGCGAACCGCGGTGAGCCGCAGGCCGAAGTGCCAGGGCGACGGATCGAGATCGATCGACAGCGTGCGTTGTCGCGGATACCAGTTGGGCTCGAGCTTGACGAACGGCTGGAGGATGGCGACCGGCGAGACGCGGTAGGTCACGCCGACGCGCACCGGCAGACCGAAGTACTTGTAGCTCGCGTCGCCCTTCATCATCGTGACCGTCCCGGTCGCCGAGGTCTCCGTGTCGAACGTCTTGAGCGTCCGATCGTGCAGCGTCTCGCCGCCGAACATCAGCTTCACCGAGCCCTCGAAGCCCCATCGGTTGTGGAACGTCTTGGCGTAGGCGTAGCCGAACTCGAACATCCATCCCGAGGTGTCCCCACCGAGCTTGGTGCTGGAGATCTCGAGCCCGCCCGTCAGACCGCCGAAGTTCTGATGCGGATCGGAGGCCGCGTTGAGGATGTCGGTGGCCTCCTGCGCGTTCTTCGCGTTGAACGTGCCGGACGACTTGGTGACGACCGTGACCGTGCCGTCGTAGTTGTCCGTGACACGGGACTCGCGCTTGACGTCCTGCACCGACCCCATCGCACCGACGACCCCGAGGGCGACGAGCCCGGCGCGGGTCAAGAGGCCGCCGCGATCGGCGAAGTACAGCGAGTTCGAGGTCCCGCTCGACACGCCGTCGCGGGCGGTGGTGCCGCCGCTCGAGGTGCGGAACGCGGCCGTACAGCTCGCGAGCGGGAGCAGCAGCAGCAGTACAAGTGGGAGTGGGAGGCACCCGGTGCGGAGCTTCACGCCACCACGGTAGGGGGGAACCGCGGGGAGGGTCAACGTTCTGGCAGGGAACGACCCGCTCCAATGGTTTCGCCGGGTTCGGGATCGTAAGTTGCTCAAGTTGAAACCGTCCCTGATCTTCTCTGCGGCTCGCCTCGAGCAGAACGTGCGCGATCTCGCCGGTGCCGCCCGCGCCGCCGGGATCACCACGCTGTTCGCGCTGAAGTCGTTTCCGCATCCCGAGGTCCGCGCACTGGTGGCCGCGCACCTCGATGGGTTCGATGCGGCGTCGGCGGAGGAGGTTCGCGACGCGGGAGCTTCGGGCTCGGGCGCCGGCGCGGGGGTGCTCTCGATCGCGGATCCGAGTGGGCGCGCGGCCGAGTCCGCGGCGGGGTGGCGCGGTCGGTTGATCGTGAGCTGCGAGACGGTCGAACAGGTGGAGGCCGCACCGGTACGCGCCGAGATCGCGATCCGGATCTCGGCGTCGATCGCGGGGCGAGATCCAGCGGTGGGGGCGGTGCTCGATGGATCGGGGCACCGGCGATCGCGGTTCGGGCAGCTCGGGCTGGGCACGGATCGCGCGCAGGTGCCGGCCATGGTCCGCGCGGCCGGCGGGCGACCGATCGGGCTGCACGTTCACCACGGGCAGGTGACGGCGACGTCGGCCGAGCGGTTCATCGCCACCGCACGCGCGGTGCTGGCGTATGCGGAGGTCACGCCG
>JAYVRN010000202.1:0-7076 GCA_043776275.1 Myxococcales bacterium
ATGAAGATCGTCTACGAGAAGGAGAAGCTCCTCGACGCGTGGTCGACGGGGCGCACCGAGGCGCAGGCCGCGTTCGGCAATCCCGAGATGTTCATGGAGCGGTACTGCCAGAAGCCGCGCCACATCGAGATCCAGGTGATCGGCGACAAGCACGGTCACTACACGCACCTGAACGAGCGCGAGTGCTCGATCCAGCGCCGTCACCAGAAGGTGATCGAGGAGGCGCCGAGTGCTGCGCTCCCCGAGGCCACGCGGAGGGCGATGTGCGAGGCGTCGGTCAAGGCGATCGAAGCGATCGGCTACACCAACGTCGGCACGATGGAGTACCTGCTCGACACCGACGGCAGCTTCTACTTCATGGAGATGAACACGCGGCTCCAGGTCGAGCACCCGGTGACCGAGCTGGTGACGGGACTCGATCTCGTGCGCGAGCAGATCAAGATCGCCGCCGGCGAGCCGCTCTCGTTCAACCACCTCGAGGATCGCCGCCCGCGTGGACACGCGATCGAGCTTCGGGTAAATGCCGAGGACCCGAACACGTTTGCGCCTTGGCCCGGGAAGATCACGGCGTTACACATGCCCGGCGGTCTGGGTGTGCGTGTAGATACGCACGTGTATGCAGGCTATGTCGTCCCGCCGAACTACGACTCGCTGCTCGCGAAGGTGATCGTGCATGACGTCGATCGCCCGGCCGCGATCCGGCGTGCGCGCCGCTGCCTCGATGAGATGGTCATCGAGGGGATTCGCACCAACATCCCGTTCTTGCGGCGGATCGTGAACAACCCAGATTTTATCCGAGGCGACTTCGACACCGGCTTCGTCGGTCGTCTGCTCGCCGAACGATCGTCAGCGCCCTGATCATTCGAGCGGGACTACCCGTCCGCCTACTGCACGGTGGGTCAGTGATCACATGTGAGACCGCGCCGGGTGCAAGGTCCGAGAAACGCTCGTGGTTTTCCTTGACCCATCGCGTACCGCGGTCGTACCCTTTTACACATGCGCGGGGCATATTTTCGTGTGCGCGTGCACGGCACCAGGAGCCCCTAGGCACCCGTGGCCTTTAACAAAGAAAAGGTCATGGATGCGGCCCGCAAGTTTGTCGATAAAGGCCAGATCGACAAAGCGGTGAAGGAGTACCTGCGGATCGTCAACGAAGATCCGAAGGACGTCCGCGTCTGGCTCAAGATCGGCGACCTCTACGCCAAGAAGGGCGCGAAGCAGGACGCGACCGAGACCTATCTCAAGGTCGCGCGCTTCTATCACGAGCAAGGTTTCTTCCTGAAGGCCGTCGCGGTCTACAAGCAGATCCTCAAGCTCGATCCGCGCCTCGTCGACGTGATCTTGAAGCTCGCCGAGCTCTATCGCCAGCTCGGCCTGATGTCCGATGCGATGCAGCACTTCGAGTCCGTCGCCGCGCACTTCCATCGCGAAGGCAACACGAAGGAAGCGCTCGCCACCGTCAAGAAGCTCGTCGATCTCGATCCCGAGAACATCGCCACGCGCATCAAGCTCGCGGAGCTGTACTCGAAGGAGAGCCTCGTCGAGGAAGCGGCCACCGAGTTCACCGTCGCGTGCGAGCAGCTCCGGCGGCAGGGACGTCAAGATGACTTCCTGAAGGTCGCGGAGCGCTTGCTCTGGCACAAACCGGACAACCACTCCCTCAATCGCGAGCTCGCGGGCCTCTATCTCCGCCGCAACGATCCACGCCGCGCGCTCCAGAAGCTGCAGGCTTGCTTCAAGGCCGATCCGCGGGACGTCGAGACGCTCGGTCTCCTCGCGCAGGCGTTCCAGGCGCTCGATCAGAAGGCGAAGACGGTCAGCGTGCTCAAGGAGCTCGCGCGGGTTCACGTCGAGAACAAGCAGCGCGACAAGGCGACCGAGGTGTTCCGCAAGATCCTCGAGTTCGTCCCGAACGATCCCGACGCGAAGGAGTTCCTGGGGACGGCGAAGCCGGTTCCCGTGGTCGCCGCCGCTCCGCCGCCCGCGCGTCCCGCCGTGCCGCCGCCGCGCGCCACCACGCCGATCCCCGCCGAGGTTCGTGCGGCCACCGGCGCTGCGAAGTTCAACATCACGGGCGACATGCCCGCGTTCCCGGCCGCATCACAGCCGTCGAACATGACCGGCTCGATGCCGCTCGTCGACGAGCAGAGCCTGTCCGGCGTGGACTTCGCGCTCCCCGAGTACGACGACGCGGACTTCTCCGCGGACATGGAGCCCGCGCCAGATCAGCGCGCGATGTCGGCCGCGGGCGAGCGTCACGCCGACGAGATCTCGAAGATCCTCGCGGAGACCGATGTCTACGTGAAGTACGGCCTGCACCAGAAGGCCGTCGATCACCTGCGTCGCGTGTTCACGCTCGATCCGGAGAACGTCGAAGCGCACGAGCGGCTCAAGGACATCTTCGTCTCGCAGGGCCGCGAGCAGGAGGCCGAGGTCGAGCTGTTGAAGCTCGCCGAGGTGATCGCGCCGAGCGATCCCGATCGAGCCGAGGCCTATCTGCACGAGCTGCTCGCGATCAACGGCACGCACACCGGTGCGTTCGATCTCGCGCGTCGGTTCCGCCTGCGCGTGGCGCGCATGAGCTCGGTGTCGGCCGAGGTCGAGTACGTGGGCGGCGGCGGTGTGGCGGCGATCGATCCGGACATGGAGGAGCTCGCCCTCGACGATGTTCCGCGCGGCAGTGGTGGCCGCCCGATGGGCGTGGCCCGTGCGCGGGACTCGATCGACGAGTTCGATCCTGACGAGCTGATCGCTGGTCGCGTGGCCCACGGGAGCCCGGCGCCGAGCCGTCCGCCCCAGCGTCCGAACGCGTACGAAGAGAACTACGACATGGACTTCGATCCGTCGCAGTCCACGCGCCAGATGTCTCCCGAGCACGCGGAGGCGCTCGCGAATCATCCGGGCGACGAGCTCGATGATCCGGTGATCATCGATCGCCCGCAGCAGCGCTGGAACCCGCCGCCCGCGGCGTACAGCCAGCAGGCCACGTATCAGGCCGTCGATGCGCAGCTCGATGACGAGGCGCTCGGTCAGGACATCGACTCCGAGGTCGCCGCCGAGCTCGCGGGCAGCGATCTCTCGTTCGATCCGGATGACGCCCGCGCATTCGACATGGCCGTGCCCAAGGACGGCACCGCGCCGAACGGGTACGTCGGCGGCTTCGACGACACCGAGCTGCCGTCGCGGCCGAACCACCCCACGGCCGAGAACACCTCGCACGACTACGATCCCTCGCTCTCGGTCTCGGGCAGCTACGATCCGTATGGCACCGAGGCCGTGCAGACGCCGCCGTACGATCCCACCGCGGCGCACGTGGTGGACACCAGCCAGGCCGACCTCGGCGATGATCCGCTCACCGAGCAGCCTCGCGCCGAGAGCATGGTCGAGGACGATCTCGACGAGGCGGACTTCTACGCCGGCCAGGCGATGTACCAGGAGGCGCTCGATGTCCTCCACGTGCTCTACCAGCGCCACCCGAACCACCGGCTGATCCTCGCCAAGATCCGCGAGGTCGAGGCGCTCGCCGCCGGCGGCGACGAATCGATCGAGGTCCCGCACGATTCGATCGAGCAAGAGATGCCGTCGATGGCCACCGACGCGATCGATCTCGATGACGTCGAGGAGGTTGGCGCCGACGATCTCGAGGATCTCGATTCGGTCTCGAATGTGCCGCCCGCGAAGGCGAAGCGCGCGCCCACCGTGATGCTCGAGAAGCCCGTCGACGAGTCCGATGCCGAGACGCACTACGATCTCGGCCTCGCGTACAAGGAGATGGGCCTCATGGACGAGGCGATGAAGGCGTTCGAGAAGGCGCTGCGCGTGCCGGGCCGCGAGGTCAACTGCCGCGTGATGATCGGCATGTGCCTCCGCGATCAGGGCAACCCCTCCGAGGCGATCCAGCAGTTCAAGGCCGGCCTCCACGCCGAACCGAACGAGCGCGAGCGACAGAGCATCTACTACGAGATCGGCCAGACCTACGAAGCGATCGGCGATCTCGGCGAGGCGCTGTATTACTTCGAGATGGTCGCGAAGCGCGATCCGAACTTCGCCGACGCCGGTCAGCGCGTCTTGCAGCTTCGCTCGCAGGGCAGCCGCCCGCAGCATCTGGACAACGACGACATCTGACGCTCGTCGAGCTCACCGCCGCCGATCCCCGGCTCGCCGCGTTCCACCGCGGGATCTACTGGGATGCGTTCGCGGCGCAGCACGAGCCGCTCGCCGCGTGGCAGGCGGCGCTGCGTGGTGAGACCGCACAGGCGTTGACCGTGCAGCTCGCGCTCGAGGATGACGTGATCGCCGGCGGCATCTGCTACGAGCGGTACCAGCGCAGCGGCTGCGGCCTGGTGACGTACCTCGTGGTGGCGCCCGGAGCGCGCGCCCGTGGCCTCGGCCGAGCGCTGCTCGAGGGGGCGGTGCGCGCCCTGACCGCGCACGAGGCGCCCGTGGTGCTCGGCGAGGTCAATGACCCGCGGGTCCACGGCACGGGGTGGGACCGGCTGGCGCGGTTCCAGCGGTGGGGCGCGCGGGTGCTCGAGGCGAGGTATGTGCAGCCAGCGCTGGGCCCGGGGCTCTCGCGGGATCGCAGGCTGGCGCTGATCGCGTTCGCGGGTGAGGCGCCCCTGCCGGCCGAGCTCCCCGGCGCACCGGTGCGGGAGTTCGTCGAGGAGCTCTACGCCGCCACCGAGGGTGGGCCGCCCGATCCGGAGGTCGTGATTCCAGATCGCCTGCGGCTCGTCGAGCTGAGCCCACGCTGAGGCCGACCTGAGGCCGATCAGGCCTGCGCAGACCCGACGAGCAGGTGTGGTAAGCCAGGCGAATGGACACGCGCACCGAGTCCGACAGCATGGGCACCGTCGAGGTCGAGCAGGCTCGCCTGTGGGGCGCGCAGACCCAGCGCTCGCTCGAGAACTTCCGGATCGGAACCGAGCGGATGCCGCGCGAGCTGATCGCCGCGCTCGCCACGATCAAGAAGGCCTCCGCGCTGGTCAACACCACACTCGGGCTGCTCCCGGCCGCGGCCGCGGACCTGATCGTCGCGGCCGCCGATGACGTGCTCGCCGGGGATCTCGAGGCGGAGTTTCCGCTCGTGGTCTGGCAGACCGGCAGCGGCACGCAGACCAACATGAACGTCAACGAGGTGATCGCGAACCTCGCGAACGAGCGCGCGGGTACGGGCAGGGGCTCCAAAATACCGGTTCACCCGAACGATCACGTCAACCTCTCGCAGAGCAGCAACGACGTGTTCCCGACGGCGATGCACCTGGCGATCGCCGGGCGCGTGGATGCGCACCTGCTCGCGAACGTGATGCAGCTGCGCGAGACCCTCGAGGCGAAGGCGACGGAGTTCGCGCACATCGTCAAGATCGGCCGCACGCACCTCCAGGACGCCACGCCGCTGACCCTGGGCCAGGAGATCAGCGGGTGGGTCGCACAGCTCGATCACGGCATCGCGGCGATCCGCGCCACGCTCCCCGCGATCCACGAGCTCGCGCTCGGCGGCACCGCCGTCGGGACCGGCCTCAACACGCACCCCAGGTACGCCGCCGCCGTCGCGGCCAAGCTCGCCGAGCTGACGGGCCGTCCGTTCGTGACCGCGGGGAACAAGTTCGCGGCGCTCGCCTCGCACGACGCCATCGTCAGCTGTCACGGGGCGCTCAAGACGCTGGCGACCAGCCTGCTCAAGATCGCCAACGATGTGCGCTGGCTCGCGAGTGGTCCGCGCAGCGGCCTCGGGGAGCTGACGATCCCGGAGAACGAGCCGGGCAGCTCGATCATGCCCGGCAAGGTCAACCCCACGCAGTGCGAGGCGCTGACGATGGTGTGCTGCCAGGTGATCGGCAACGATGTCGCGATCTCGATCGGTGGCGCGATGGGGAACTTCGAGCTCAACGTGTTCAAGCCGTTGATCGCGCACGCGGCGCTGCAATCGATCCGGCTGCTGGGCGATGCGTGCGCCTCGTTCGAGGAACACTGCGCACGGGGCATCGAGCCGAACCGCGCGGAGATCGATCGCAAGCTGCACGGTAGCCTGATGCTGGTGACCGCGCTGTCGCCGCACATCGGCTACGACAAGGCCGCGAAGGTCGCGAAGCACGCGCACGCCGAGGGCCTGACGCTGCGCGAGGCAGCGATCGCGCTCGGGTGGGTCACCGGCGAACAGTTCGATGCGTGGGTGAAGCCCGAGGACATGGTGCATCCGGGCTGACGTGCATCGGTTCGGAGTCGCGGTCTGCGCGGGTGGTGCGCGCTGATCGCGCTTGCTCGGGGTCGCGGTCTGCGCGGGTGGTGCGCGCCAACTGCGCCCAGGGTTCTGATAGCGTCAGCCGCGTGAGAACCCTCGCGTTCGTGGTCCTCCTCGCGGCGTGCGGGAAGGGTGGAGACAGCACCGAGGCCAAGCCAGGCTCGGCCGGTTCCGCCGGATCCGGAGCCCCGGTCGCGGTGGTCAGTGACGTCAAGCCGACGGCGGGCTTCGAGAAGCTGACCGTCACGCGCGATGGCAAGCCGCTGCCGATGGCGCGCGCGTTCATCAAGCGGGTGTCGCCCGATCAGTGGCGGCTCCAGGTCGGGGACAAGGTCGGCTCGTGCGAGGAGCTGCTCAGCGGTGTGGCCAGCGCGGTGGATGGCGCCACCAGCTTCGTGACCACGCTGCGGCGCCGGATCGCACCCGATGGCACCGCGACGATCTACGTCACCGACTTCTGGACCGCCGGGCATCCCACCAAGGCGACGTTCTCGACCGCGCGGCTCACCGAGCCCGCGGACAAGGACACCAGGGTCGAGATCGAGCTCGCGAAGATCTCCGACGATGATGCGGGCAAGATCCTCGTCGTCGAAGGCGCGCTGATCGCCCTCGGCTGCGGTGATCAGCCGCCTGATGGCGCCGGGATCCCGAAGGACTCGCATGTCTCGGCGGCCTCGGTGACCGTGGCGGGAAACAAGCTCGAGCTCGTCAGCGCCGTGCTGGTGGGCGATGACCTGACGCTCTCCACCGGGCCGAAGGACTGCTCCGGGGTCACGCCGTGGTCGCAGATCGTGGTGCGGCATCACGCGGGGCGCTGGACGCTGTCGGGCACGTG
>JAYVRN010000203.1:0-27221 GCA_043776275.1 Myxococcales bacterium
CGCGTGGACTATGCGTGGAAGTGGGGCACGGCGCAGATGCTCGCGTTCCTCGATGTGCAGAACGTCTATCTCGATCGCAGCGTGGTCACGTACTTCTACAGCTACGACTATTCGCAGAGGAGCGCGTTCGAATCGCTGCCGCTGATCCCCTCGGTCGGCCTGCGAGGGGTGTTCTGATGCGCGGGCCCGCCGCCGCGCTCGTCCTGCTCGCCCTCCTCGCCGCCGCGTGCACCCAGGACGTGGATCCACCCTGGCAGCTCGATCACGATCGCGTGATCGCCGTGCGCGCCACGCCCTCGCGGATCGCCGCCGGTGAGGTGGCGCAGGTGGATGCGTTGCTCGGCCGCAAGGGCGACGTCCCGCTCGAGACCGAGCCCGATCAGGTCACCGTGATCTCGCCCGTGGTGCTCGCCGGCACGCTCGCGCACCAGGGCACGCACTGGACCGTCACCACGCCCAGCGAGGCGCAGCTCGCCGCCGCGCGCCAGGAGCTCGCCCTCCCCGCCGGCGATCCGGTCCCCGTGCGGCTGCGCATGACCTTCGCCGGCACGGACCTCGTGGGCCTCAAGGTCGTGTGGCTCGGCGTCCACCTCGACAACCCCGCGCTCGATCCCGTGACGATCGATGGGCGCCTCGTCGCAGGCACGCCCGCGCTGACCGTGGCCCCGGAGACCGACATCCCGCTCGCGGTCGAGTTCGACGACACCCACGTCGTCAACTGGCTGACCTCGTGCGGCAACATGCACGACTTCGATCTCCCGGCCGCGTACCTGCGCGTCGAGCCCGAGGATCCGCAGGCCGGCATGCTCGGCGTGGTCGTGCGCGACGAGCTCGGCGGCGTGACCTGGCGCCTGTGGCCGATCACCGCGGAGTGATGCCCGGGTCGACCAACCCAGCGAGCGAAGCGTCAGCCTCGGGGTCGTGGGGAAACCCTGCGAGCGAACCGTCAGCCTCGGGGGCGTGGGGAAAACCTGCGAGCGAAACGTCAGCCTCGGGGTCGTGGGGAAAACCTGCGCGCGAAACGTCAGCCTCGGGGGCGTGGGAAAAACCTGCGCGCGAAACGTCAGCCTCGGGGGCGTGGGGAACCCTGCGAGCGAAACGTCAGCCTCTCGCTTCGCCGTGCCTCGGGCAACGAGCTCGCGAAGCGCAGGCTCGGGATCCGGCAAGTGCCGTGGCGACCTTGATCGACGCGCCGAGGCGCGCGACCCTCGCCGCGTGCGATGCGAAGGCGCGAACCGTGCGGGTGGTCATGGATCGCCGCGCTCGCCGAGCTCCAGCTCGCGATCCGCGTCTCGCGCTGACTGTGCGACGTGCGCGAACCCCGCGAGGGCATGGTGGGCGCGGTCCCCAGTGTGGAGCCGCGTGGGCGGTGCGATCGACGGCAACCACGCGAACGGGCGCGCTACGAGCTGGCCCGCCGCTCGCACCTGGGCGGCCCGATGATCACGGCCGCGCGCACCACCACCGCCCTCGCGGCGCTACTCCTCTCGGCGTGCACGTCGAGCGCATCCGACGATCCAGACGATCCCGACGACATGTTCGAGCCACCGCCCGACCTCGCCGAGGATGGTAAGGCGGATTCGCCGCTGTCCTCGGACTGGACCCCGGTCGGCCTCGGTGTCTCGTACCAACAGGTCAACACCGGGCACGCGATCCTGATCGTCTACGGCGGCTACACGGCGCAGCTGACGTACAGCGCGGCGTGGGCCACCGAGCTCGTCGATGCGAAGCTCGGCGCGGCCAACGTCGGCCACATCTACGCCGTCAAGGGCCCCGCAGATGCTGGCTACGCGGCGAGAGAGATCGGGAACAGCAAGCTGCGCGTGCACCTCGCCACGCTCCCAGCCGACGCGCCGATCTACATCGTCGCGCACTCGAGCGGAAGCTTTGTCGCGCACGAGCTCCTGCAGCAGCTCTACGCATCGGGCAACACCGCGGCGTTAGGGCGCATCGCGTACGCGAACCTCGACGGCGGCTCGAGCGGCCTCAGCTACGAGATCGTGGCGGCGCTCGACAAGATCTCGTTCGTCTATGCGCAGGATCCGACGCTGTCATCGGGCCTGTCACGGAACTCCTCCTCCGCGGTTGGCATGGGCATGACCTACGCGATGTACGGCGCGGCGTTCAAGGTCGTCGTTCCCCACACGGGTTGTGCGAACGGTGCCGGCTGGTGCCTGCACGACGTGCTGATCACGCACCGTCCGCACAACGCGCAGAGCTACGACCTCGCACGGGACTACACCGACTTCGTGAATCGCCCCGTGACCACCGAGTATCTCGATGCACTGATCCCGGCGCCGTGATCACTCCGTCTCGAGGTACTCGGTGACCGCTTCCTCGTCCTTTGCCGAGAGCTCCCAGCCGAACTAGTCGCCCTGCGCAGCCTTTCCCAGTAGTGGTCGATGTCGCGAGCCCGGGCCGCGAGTCTCTACCAAGCGCCCGCGAGACCGACGACGCCCCCACCCGGTGTGGGGATCACGATCGGCGTGGCCGGCGCGCGCTCCGTCCGGCTCGGCGCCGACGGCACGAGCAACCACCAATCGAGCGCCACGGCGATCCCCGCACCGAGGGCAAAGCCGCCTGCCATGTAGCCACCGTACCCGGCATCCTGCTCCTCGAGCCCCGCGGCCGTCACCGCAGTGACCCCGACGATCGAGGGCACGACCACGCGCAGCCCGAAGCTCGCGAACCCGCGCAGCACGCGACCGTGGCTCAGGTGAACGATCGGCGCACCGAGCGCGTACCCGCCGAACCCAAGCGCACCGATCATCAGCGGGAGATGGAAATCATCCGACGAGAACAGCCACGTCCCCGCAGCGACCGCCCCGCCGATCGTGGTGGCAGAGATCCCATCGACGAGGATCAGATCCTTGCGATAGCCGTAGTGCCACGGGTCGCCGTCATCCGCGAACGCTGGTGACGCCGCGCACACCACCGCGACCCAGATCGACACGGCTCTCACACCACTGACGGTAGTCCAGGACCCAAAGGCCCCGGGCGATATTTCGCGCCGCCGCGCTGAACTCTCCTATCCATCCCCGAGCGCCGCTCGCTTCCCGTGTGCAAGAACCGACCAGCCCGTGTTCCGCGCCACGTCTGCGCGCTTATCCGAGTCGCCCTGCGTGCAGCTCGCCCAGACACCGAGTGATCAGCTCGTCATGCCGCTGGTCCTCCTGCGTCGCCGGGCAGGTCCTGCGGATCGCGAGATAGAGCGCGCGCAGCGGCGCCGGGAGCTCGTCGACACGGCCCGTGGCGTCAGTGGCCTGTGCCGCGGCGAGCAGGCCGATCACGAGGACGTGATCCGCGAGCGACTGGATCGCGCGGAGATCACGGGCCGAGATCGAGCCCATCGGCACCTTGTCCTGGTTGTGGCCCTCGGTGCTGCGCGAGAACACGCTCGCGGGCGCGGCGAGCTTGAGGGCCTCGGCCACCAGCGATGAGGCGAGGATCTCCACCGCCTTGAAGCCGTGGTGCGCCGCCTTGCCCGGGCCGTCCACGCGCACGAGGTTCTCGGGGATCCCCGAGGTTGCGGTGGAGTGGCACAGCAGGACGAGCTGGCGCTCGAGGATCTCCGCGGCGTGCGCGACCTGGAGCTTGAGCGTCTCCGCGACGTGCGTGATGTGGCTGCCGTAGAAGTTGCCGCCGTGGAGGGCCGCGCCGGTCTCCTCGCACATCAGCGGGTTGTCGCCCGCGCCGTTGAGCTCGATCGCCACGGTGGCCGCGGCCTGCTCGAGCACCTCGACGAGCACGCCGACCACGTGCGGCGCGCAGCGCACCGAGTACGGATCCTGGACCTTGCCGCCGTTCAAGGCCGGGCGCGGCCCGCATGCGAGGGCGGTGCGCACGTGGCTCGCGTAGGCGATCGCGCCCGGGTGCGGCTTGGCCGCGAACAGACGCTCGTCGAAGTGCGCCGCCTGACCGCGCAAAAGGAACGAGCTCCACGCGGTGACCAGGGCATGTGTACGGGTGAACGCCTCGGCGCGATCGAGCCCCAGCGCCACGAGCGCGGTCATCACGCTCGTGCCGTTCATGATCGAGAGCGCTTCCTTGTGCTGGAGCTTGACGGGGGCGAGGCCCACGGCGGCGAGCGCCTCGGCGGCCGGGCACGCGCGCCCGCGGAACAGCACCTCGCGTTCGCCCGAGAGCACGGCGGCCACGTACGACATCGGCGTGAGATCACCGCTCGCGCCCACCGAGCCGAGCTCGGGGATGCACGGGAGGATGTCGTGCTCGATGAGGCGCGCCATCGCGTGCAGCGTCTCGATGCGGATGCCGCTCCACCCGGCCGCGAGCTGCGCGAGGCGGGTGACGAGGACCGCGCGGCTCTCGTCCGCGGCGAGCAGCGGGCCCACGCCGCAGCCGTGAAAGCGGAACAGGTTCGCGACGAGGCTCCCGCCGTACTCGGCCGCCACGGTGTTGACCACGGAGGCGCCGAACCCGGTGTTGACGCCGTAGAACGGCTCGCCGCTCGCGACGCGGGTCTCGACCGCCTTGCGGTTCTTGCCCATGCGGTCCTGCCAGCCGCCGTCGTCGGTCAGCGCCACCGCGAGCTGCCCGCGCGCGACCCGGGCGACGTGCGTATGCGTCACGCGGGTCTCGCCGATCCACAGGCGCGCGGACGTCACCGCGGGCTCCAGAAATCGAAGAAGTTGAACCAGTTGAGCGGGGCGGACCGCGCGTACGTCTCGAGCATGGATGCGTAGGATTGGGCGTAGCGGGCGATCGAAGCCGCTCGGTCCTTGCGGTCGAGTTTTACCTCGTCGGCGAGGAACTCGAAATGCAAAGCGTAGTGATTGGGACGGGTATAGACCCCCGCCACGAAGTAGACCGGGCACTTGAGGGTGTGCGCGAGCAGCCAGGGGCCCGCCGGGAACGCGGCCTCGGCTCCGAGGAACTGGGAGGTCACCACCCGCGCACTGCCAGACTTCTGGCTCGGGAGGCGATCACCGAGGATCGCCACGAGCTCGCCCCGATCGATCGCCGCGCGGATCTGCAGCATCGCCGCGATCGGATCCGTGCCGAGCGAGATCATCCGCGTCTCGATGTCGGGAGCGAGCGAGCGCAGCACGCTGTTGACGCGCTCCGCGTTCGTGAAGTCCACCACGACGTTGATCGGGACGTTGAACTCCTTGGCGCGACACCGCATGACCTCGAAGCTGCCGAGGTGCGCGCCGAGCAGCAGCACGCCGCGACCGGACTTCGCTGCCTGCACGAGCAGCTCGTGGTTCTTCTGCTCGAACTCGAACGACTTGATCTTGCCGGTCACGAAGAACAGCCGATCGAGGCTGACGCGCGCGAACGTGTGGATGTGGCGGACCACGTTCGCGAACGTCGCCGGCTGACCGATGCGCCGCAGGTAGTCCCGCGAGGCGCGCCGCGCGGTGCCGTGGATCAGCGCGTAGTAGAACGCGATGACGTAGAGGAACCAGCCGACGATCGTGCGGCCGAAGATCCGCGCGCCGAGGACGAGTAAGCGGATCCCGAGCACGGTCCCGGCCTCGGGGATCTTGCGCCAGTCAGCCACGACGCAACCGTCGCCACAGCGCCCGGAACGGGTACGAGAGGATCCGCAGCACACCCTCGGTGCACAGCCAGAAGTGCGCGCCCGCGATCAGCAGCGTGTCGGTCCACCCACGATAGTGCGAGACGCCACCGGCCTCGGCGGAGCGATAGATCACCGGTGTGGGCACGTGGATCACCTTCACGCCCGCCCACACCAGACGCACGGCGATCTCCGGATCGAAGTCCATCGCGTTGCCGCGCGCCTTGACCGCGAGCGCCGCCTCGACGGGATAGATCCGATAGCCGCACAGCGGATCCCCGACCTTGCGCCCGAGGGTCTCCACCATCGCGAAGAACACGGTGATCTTTCGCGCGCGCAGCCGGCCCTTGGGCGCCGAGGCATCGAACACGGGCTGCGCGAGGACCGCCGTGTCGGCCACGGGCTCGCCGAGGGCCGCGATGAGCTTCGGGATGTCGTCGGTGTCGTGCTGGAGATCGGCATCGATCTGCAGCGCGTACGCGAAGCCGTGCTCGTGTGCCCAGGCGAGGCCGGTCTTGACCGCTGCACCCTTGCCGCCGTTCTCGGGCCGGAACACCGCGTGGCACTGTCCGGCCTCGGCGAGCCTGGTCAGCACGGCCTTCGCGGGCTCGGCGCTGCCATCATCCACCACGACGATGTCGGCGATGTGTGCACGCACGCGCGTCACCACCTCCTCGAGCGTCTGAGGATTGTCGTAGGTCGGGATGATCGCGCAGAGCCGCATCACGCCACCACGAGCTGCCCGCTCGCGACCACGGCCTGCGCGCACGTGACCTCGAAGCTCAAGCGGGTGCCGGTCTGCTGCAAGGTCACCGAGAGCTGTTGCTCCGGCATCACGGGCCGACGGAACCGCAGCCTCCGGATCGCGCGCAGCTGCCTGACCTCGGGGAGCTCGGCCCGGACGATCGGCCACACCAGGCGCTCCACCAGCACGGCGCCCGGCAGGATCGGGAAGGCCTCGAAGTGGCCCTGGAAGAACACGAGGTCGCGCGGGATCTCGGCCACGTACTCGCCCGGCCCCACGCGGCGCGCGGGGATCTGCGTGGTCGTCGGCGTTGCGGTGATCCCGAGCAGCGTGCGCAGCGCCTCGCCATCGAGCTTGCCGCGCTCGGTGCGCGGGATCCGCGGCACGATCTTGAGGAGCTTGGGCACGAACACCGCATCGAACTGCCGGCGCACCGCGAGCTCCACCTCGTCACGCCCGGCGGAGCTGCCCTCGGCCACGCAGATCGCGGCGGCGATCCGTGGCTCCTTGCCCGCCATCGCGTGCACGAGCACCGCCACATCGGTGATGCCCGGGACGGCGCAGATCGTGGCCTCGAGCTCGTGCGTGGCCGCGCGCTTGCCGGCGATCTTGATCAGCTCCTGATCGCGGCCGAGATAGTGGAATGTGCCATCCGCCCGCAGCTCGATGCGATCCCCGATCTCCGCGCGCGGCGCCCCACCCCACGGCGATTCCACCACGAGCTGCTGATCGGGCGCCGAGACGGTCACGCCCGGCAGCGGCGTCCACGCGTGCATCGGATGCGTGCGCGTGGCGATGCCGCCGGTCTCCGTGGAGCCGAGGATGTCGGTGACGTGCCAGCCGTGCGCCGCGGCGAGCCCGAGGTGCAGCTCGCCCGGCATCCGCGCACCGCTCGAGATCACGCGGAGACCGCGTGGCATCGGCGCCTCCGCCATCGCGCGCAGGTGCGCGGGCGTGCTGATCAGGAGATCCACGCCCTCGCGCTCGATGACCGCGGCGACATCTGCCGGCAGCAGCGCCTCGTGACTCACGATCCGCGCGCCGAACCGCAGCGGCAGCAGCGCACCGAACAGCAGGCCATAGAGATGCGACAGCGGTACCGTCGACATCACGCAGCGCGCGCGCGGGAACATCCTGACCAGCACCTCGAGCTCGCCGAGCAGCTGTGCCGCGGTCTTCTCCACGTAGCGCGGGCGCTCGGTGGTGCCCGAGGTCGTCATCCGCACCGCGATTGTGGATACGGAGATCGTCGCTGCGGACGTGGAGCCCGCAGGCGTCGCGAGCTGCGCGGGGACCGAGAGCGCCGTGGCGGGCGCCGCGAGCCCTGCGGGGACCGAGAGCGCCATGGCGGGCACCGCGGGGAGCGCGGGGATCGACTGCGCCGTGGCGGGCGCCGTGAGCACCGCGGGAACCGCGACCGCCTTGGCGGCTGCCGTGAGGAGCGCGGGCACATAGATCGCCTTGGACGAGCGAGCCTTCCGCGCAGGATCATCGTGGAGCACGTGAGCGAGCTCGGGATCCGCGTCCACGCGATCGAGCGTGCCCGCGGCCACGTTGGGCAACAGCTCCACCGTGGCGCCGGCGAGCCACGCACCGAGCAGCCCGGGCACGAACGCATCGGCGTGCCGGCACGACAGCACGACGCGGCCACGGGACTTCCCGTCCAGACTCGACGGACTCGGCGGACTCGACGGACTCGACGGACCCGGCGGACTCGACGGCCCGAGCAGCGCGGCGATCTGGTGGGCCTGCGCGATCAGGTCCCGCTGCGTCTCACCGTCGAGATGTAGGAGGGAGCTCGTCATCAGCTCACGTCGGAACGAGCCGCAGGGAACACTTTGGCCAGGAGCCAGTCAAGCGGATTGCGGCCGTAATCCCGGAACTGGATCTTGCGCGTGATGTACTCCGCGGCGAACAGCAGGCCGATCAGCGCGTAGCTGAGGATCCCGACGTAGATCGTCCAGATCTTCAGGCTCGCCGCGGCCGCGAGCACGAGCCCGATCGCGGCGAGCACGAACAGATAGCCGCCCCAGATCTTGGTCCACCGGCGGCAGTGCGCCTGCTTCGGCACGCTGAGATCCGGATCGATCATCCGCGCGAACTGCTCGACCAGCGGCGTGCTCGAGAGCGACCGCAGGAACGCGAGACCGAACGTGGCCTGCGTGGCCGAGGGCAGGAGCAGGAGCCACGTCCCGTTGTTCGAGATCCAGCCGAGGCCCGCGAACACGAGCGCGATCGTGGGGAGCTGCAACGCGGCCCGACGCTGCTCGCGCTTCGCGGACAGGAGCACCGGGATCGTGCGCACGATCACCCAGCCCACGAGGGTCAGCGCAGCGACCGTCACGTCCTGCTGCGACAGCGTCCAGTACAGCACCCACGGCGAGGCGAACAGGAACAGGGCCGACAGGATCTTGAGCGCCGCCTTCATCACAGCCGCTCGTAGCTCTCGTTGGCGATGGTCAGCGTGTAGCCGAACCACTCGTTGCGCAGCATCGCCGAGACCGGCTCGCAGTGCGCGGGTTCGCACCCGGGGCCGAGCTGCACCCGGATCGCACCCTTGAGCTTCGGCTCGCCGGGCCGCGTGAACACGCTCGCGCGGAGCTGGCCGTCCTGCCAGGTCTCCTCCACGTGCTCGCCATCGAGCTCGCCCTTCACCACGCCGGAGTGGTGAGCGTCCAGCGGCGCGGGGAGCCGCTTGAAGAACACGCGATGCACGTCCACCACGATGTTGCGCGGCGAGAACGGCAGCTCGGGGCCCGCGACCTGCGCGAACTCGATCTGGTCGGCCTTGTGGGTCAGCGTGAACGCCTTCACGTCCATCGGCCCGAGCCCGATGACGACGAGCGTGTCGCCCTGCTTCTGCACCACCGCATCGAGCTCGGCATCCACGGGCTTGCCGTCGCGCTGGGTGTGGATCTTCAGGCTCTGCCGCACCATGAAGTTCTGCGCGATCGTGCTCGGATCGTGGAGCACGCCCGGATACTCCGCGGGCTCGCTCGTCGAGATCGTGCTCTGGCGCGCCGGATGCCCGCAGGCCGCCATCGCGAGGGTCGCGCAGATCGACACGAGGGAGAGGCCCGCAGGCCGCGCGACCGCCGAGGCCACGACGCGGATCGCGGAGCAGCGCCTCATGACGCGACCTTCGCCACGAGCTTGGGTCCGGCGAGCGAGGCCATCAGGAAGCAGAACACGAGGCTGAACGTCACGCCGAGCGTCACCGTGACGCCGATCGCGGCGAGGCCCGGACTCTGGCTCAGGCCGAGGAGCCCGAACGACAAGATCGTCGTGATCGAGGCCGTGAGGATCGAGACCATCGTGCGCGCAGCCTCCTCGAGGGAGGCCGTGGTGTCGACGAAGAAGATCCCGAAATCGACCCCGAGCGAGACCACGAGCAGGAGCGACATCACGTGCAAGATCGTCAGCGGCGTTCCGAGCACCACCAGCGTGCCCACGGTGGCCACGCACGCGAGCACCGCCGGGCCGAGCGCCACCAGCACCTTGCGCGGGCTCCGGTAGCGCACCAGCAGCAACAGGAAGATCGCGGCGAAGCCGATCAGTGACGAGATCACCGTGCGCACGCGCACGCCTCGGAACAGATCGACGATGGTCTCCGCGGGCGCGATGATCGACGCGCCGGGCACGCTCGCGCGCAGCGCCGCGAGATCCTTGACGCCGACCAGCGGGATCAGCGCGATCGGCGTGGTCTGCGCCGGCACCCACGCGGTCAGGAGAGGCGCGAGGGGCGAACCCCGCACATCGGCGAGCGTGAGGACCGGGGGCGCGGCGATCGCGAGCCCATCCCAGTACGCCTGGAACTGCTCGGGCACGAACCCGAGCTCGGTCATCAGCGCCCGGAGCCCGGGCGCCGCCGCGCGGGCCGCCGCGAGCCGGGCCGCCTGCTCCTCGCGGCTCGGCAGCAGCCGTGCGAGCGGCACGAACGAGGTCACGGTGCCCGCGGCCTGGGCGCGCTCGAGCTCGGCGCAGGCGGTGCCGATCGCGGTCAGGAGCGCCTCGTCGGTGGCCGCGGTGACCACGGCGAACGAGCTGGACTCCGGGCCGAGCCGGGCTCGGACGGCGTGATCCTCCACCACGTGCGGGCCTGCATCGTCGACGAGCATGTTGACGTTGTCGGAGAACTCCACCGCGCGCAGCCCGATCGCCGTGGCGGCGAGGGCGAGCCCGATCACCACGACGCGCGAGGTGCGGCCCCAGGTCCGCTGCGTCAGCCGGGTGAGCAGCGCGAGCACGCCGCGATTGACGAACCCGAGCGTTCGCGGCGGCCGATACGTGACCGGCATCCACCTCGGCACGATCCAGTACGTGGCCGCCATCGAGGCGATGATCGCGATCACGGCGAACACCGCCATCTGGCGCAGCCCCATCAGGCCCGAAGCGCCGAGGCCGACGAAGCCGATGATCGTCGTCAGCGCACCGAGCACGATGCTCGGCCCCACCAGCTTCATCGTGGTGGCCGCGGGGACGTCTGGCGTGAGCACGAAGTGCGCGTAGTAGTGCTCCACGTAGTCGAGCCCCACGCCGAGCAGCGAGGTGCCGAACGCGATCGTGATGCCGTGGATCTCGCCGAACAGCGCCTGACAGCCGAGGATCGCCACGGCGCTACCGAACAGCATCGGCACGAAGCCGATCAGGATCAGCCGCACCGAGCCGAACAGCGCGAGGAAGATCAGCAGCATCCCGATCGTGGAGATGATGCCGATCCGGTTCACGTCGCCCTTGATCTGCGCCTCCGAGGCGATCGCGTACTGCGCGGTCCCCGAGGTCTGCATGCGCGCCTCACGCGGTGCCGCGCTCGCCATCCACTGCTCGAGCACCGCGCGGAACCGCCGCTGCGACGCGCTCTCGAACGGCGACGAGCGGGTCTCCACGAACACGAACGCGTGCGCGCGATCCGCGGACATCACGATGCCATCGTCGTCGACGAGCGCATCCCCGCGCGAGCCTCGCAGCGCTTCGAGCGGCTCCCACATGCCGGACAGCGGATCGCGCGGCGCGGTCGGCCGCACCACCACACCCATCGGCCCACCGAGCTGCTCCTCGAGCTGCCCGAGCCGCGTGCGCATGGCGACGTCGGTGTACGCGGTGCGCGGCAGGAACGTCGTCGCGGGCCAGGCGCCGAGGAACGCGAGCATCGCCGTGGTGTCGGCCTCGGTGAACCCGCTGCGCGCCACCGCTACATCCGGCTGCGTGCGGAGGAACGTCACCAGCGAGCTCGCGAGGTTGTGCAGCGGCGCGAGATCCGGTGCGGCGGCGCTGCCCGGACCAATATCCGGACCGACGTCCGAACCACCACCCGAACTGTCCGAACCGCGGACCGAGCGCGCTAGTGACAGATCGATCACCATCACCCGCGACAGCTCGCTGTCGGCGAGCAACGCGGCGATCTGCGCGCCGCGATCCTCGCTGTCGTCGGGGAGAAAGTCGGTGATCTTCGTCGTGAACGTGAGATGCGGCAGCGCCGCGGCGAACCCGAGGGCGGTCCCGAGCAGCACTACCAGCGTCGCGGCGCGGGCCCGCCAGTGCTTCAAGGGGCCCCGAACGCCGTCGCGATCTCGGTGGCTGGCACGTCGCCGTTGGTCTTGACGTCGGTCAGCTGGGTCTCGGTGAAGTCACCGCTCGCCTCTAGCACGCGGAGCGAGACCACCTGGTTCGTGCTGCCGCGCACCACGACGGTCTTCACGAGCTTGCCGAGCGACGCGGCCTTCGGTGTGAACGTCAGCGCCCACGTGCTCTTCGCATCGCCCTCGAGCACGAGATCGAACGCCTTCTCCAGCTCGACGCGCTCGCCGCGCAACAGCGTCGGGAAGATCAGCGCGAACGCCTTGAGGTCCTTGCTCTTCTCGAGCGGGATGTCCTCGGTCCTGGTGTCCTTGCGGATGCGCAGCGTGGTCGGCGTCAGCACCACCTGCGCGAGCTTCGGCGTCAGCGTGGTGCGCGCGAGGCCCTTGTCGCGCTCGAAGTAGATCGTGCCCGTGGACTTCAGCGGCCGCGCGAGCAGCGCCACGTGCTTCTCCTCGGTGAACTTGCACGCGAACCGATCGAGCTTGAGCAGCGCGAGCACCGGATCGATCGCCGCGCCGCGCTGCGCGACCGCCGGCACGGGCTTGCCGGGAGCAGGAGCCGCCGCAGCAGGCGTCGTTGCCGCAGGCTTCGTCGCAGGCGCCGTAGCAGCACGCTTCGCAGCAGCAGGCGTCGTTGCCGCAGGTTTCGCCGCAGCAGGCGTCGTCGTCGCAGGCGCCGTAGCAGCACGCTTCGCAGCAGCAGGCGTCGTTGCTGCAGGGTTCGCCGTAGCAGACGTCGCAGCAGCGGGCGTCGCAGGCTTCGTCGCACCAGGCTTCGCAGCAGCAGGCGTCGCAGGCTTCGGCAGCGCGCTCGCAGATCCGGCCGCCGGCGCGGCGATCACATGCGCGCTCAGCATCGCCACGATCGCGAAGGCTGCGCCGCGGGTCATCACTCGGGTTGTGCCGCCGTGGCCGGGCGCAGGGCGGCCACGCCCCTGGATCCGATCATCCCGCCGATCGCGATGATCACGTCCTCGATCGTCTTGAGCTCGCGGAGCTTGGCCTCATCGAACGCGAGCCCGGTGGTCTCCTCGACCTTGACCGCCAGATCGATCGCATCGAGGCTATCGAGATCGAGATCCTCGATCAGCCGCGCGGCCGGCTGCACCCGCGCCGGATCGAGCTTGAACAGCTCATGCATCATGAGCTGGATTTCCCGAAGGATCTCGGCCTTGGACGATGCTTCCATACGCGTCGCGTAGTGTAGTGACCGAAGGGTCGAATTCAAGCCTGATCGTGCGCCGCGGCGTGGTGTAGAGCACGCAGAAATGCGTAAAGTTCCGCATGGCTGGCCGTCGCAAGCGCGTCCCGAAGCAGTACCACCAGGTGCACGCTCTCGCGTTCTCTCCGCTGCTGTTCCAGGCCGCCATGGCCGCGCGCAACATGGGCGTCCTCGGGGCGGTCCACGCCGCCAAGACCGCGGGGCTCCTGCCGGCCGAGGTCGCCACCCAGGCCAAGGTCTCGCTGTATGCGGCCCGCGTGCTCCTGGAGGGCTGCCTGGCCCTCGAGCTGGTCGCGCTCGACGGCGGAAGATATCGGCTCACCGATGCCGGGTACCTCTGGCTGTTCGACGAGATGACGAAGGTCAACGCGAACTTCGTCCAGGACATCTGCTACGCGGGCGCGGTGCACATGGAGGAGAGCCTCCGCACGGGCACGCCCGCCGGACTGCGCGTGTTCGGCAGCTGGTCGACGATCTACGAAGGCCTGACCCAGCTCCCCGAGGCGGTGCAGGCCAGCTGGTTCGCGTTCGATCACTTCTACTCCGACGGTGCGTTCCCGCTGGCGTTCCCGCGCGTGTTCGCGCCGCGCCCCAAGAAGCTCCTCGACGTCGGCGGCAACACGGGCAAGTGGGCGCTCCACTGCCTCGCACAGGATCCGGACGTCGAGGTCACCGTGCTCGATCACCCGGGCCAGCTCCAGCAGCTACAGAAGAACGCCGTCGCCGCCGGGCTCGCCGCGCGCCTGCGCACGGTGCCGATCGATCTGCTCGATCACACGCGCGCGTTCCCCACCGGCTTCGACGTGGTGTGGATGAGCCAGTTCCTCGATTGCTTCGCCGAGGCCGACATCGTCCGCTTGCTGGAGCGTGGCCGCGCCGCCCTCGCGCCGGGTGGCCGGCTGTGCGTGATGGAGGCGTTCTGGGATCGTCAGCCCAACGAGGTGGCCGAGCTCTGCCTCCAGGGGACGAGCCTGTACTTCTCGTGCATGGCGAACGGCACGAGCCGCATGTACCACTCGCAGGACTTCCTCGACCTGATCCCGAAGGCGGACCTCACGATCACCACCGACGAGCCGATCGGCACCAGCCACACCTTGCTGACCAGCGTCGCATAGCGGCCAGGGATTGCCAGGTGTGCGGCGGCGCCACGGTGTTACCCTCGGGGTGGTGGAGGCTTCGTGATCAACAGCACTGTTCGGTTTGCTGGCATCGCTCTGGCGATCGCCACCCTGACGCAAGCGCACGTCGCTCGCGCTGATGACTATCCGCAGCCGTACGCGCCGCAGCCGCAGCCGTATCCACAGCCGCAGCCGCAGCCGCAGCCGTATCCCCAGCAATACGCGCAGCCGCAGCCGTACGTGGCGCCCGAGCCCACCGGTCCCGAGGAGATCACCGAGTTCGATCCGAACCGCCCGGTGCCGTAC
Organism: Myxococcales bacterium; assembly: GCA_043776275.1. Classification (GTDB taxonomy): domain Bacteria; phylum Myxococcota_A; class Polyangia; order Haliangiales; family Haliangiaceae; genus JABFXX01. The sequence continues at coordinate 14,513 of JAYVRN010000203.1, forward strand.
GGCTACACCAAGGTCACCCGCGCGCGGAAGGGCCTGATCATCGCGGGCTCCGTGACGTTCGGCGTGACCTATGGCATCTCGATGCTCGCCGGCGCGATCGGCGAGGATCTCCGCCGCAGCGGCGACAGCTCGACGAACACCGCGGCGCTGTACATCCCGGTCGCAGGACCGTTCCTCCAGATGCGCGAGAGCCAGAGCTCCACCGGCAGGTGGTGGCTCGCGCATCTCGGTCTCGCGCAGACCGCCGGCGCGATCATGCTGATCTACGGGCTCACCAACCCGAAGACGCTCCTCGTGCGCAACGATCAGCTCAGCATCACGCCGGTGTTCGGCCACGGTTCGTCGGGCCTCGCCGTCTCCGGCGCGTTCTGAGCAAGCGTCGCATCTCCGCACCGCCCGTTGCAGTGCCCGCTGCGGTGTCCAGCCGGCACGCCGCGGCGCTCCAGGCGAAGCTCCGCGCGGCCTGCGAGAACAAGGTCGTGCGCTGGGCCTGGGCCAAAGGCGATCTCTGGCCGACGACACCGCTGAGAGACCAGCGCTTGAAGCTGCGCCCCGCACGCACCCTCGCGCGTGAGCCCGCGCGGCCCCCACGTGACACCTACGCGTGCGGCTTCGACGGGAAGGGCCGGATGCTCGCGAAGCGCTGGTACACGTCGACGGGCGTGGCGGAGTGGTTCTTCGCGTATCGGGGCGACGTCGTCGACGAGCACTACTTCTTCGACGGCGAGCCGCGCTGCACGGTGACCCGCTACCTGCACGCAAAGGGGCGCCTGGTCGGGCTCGTGCACGTGTACGAGGACGGCGATCTGTGTACGGCGCGCTTCACGTGGAAGGCCGGTCGCCTCGCGAAGCTGGTGTCGCGCGGCGCCGGCCACGACTACGACGAGCTGTTCGAGCACGACGCGAACGGCCTCGTGCGGATCGAGCGCGTGTTCAAGGATGGACGTGGCGGCCGCGACGAGGTGTTTCGACGCGCCAGGCGCCCTACTCGGGCTTCGCGCGCTGCAGCGTGATGAACTCGGCGAGGTGATTCACCGAGCGGAACGCATCGCGCGTGTCCTGGTCCTGGCTGACCTTGACGTCGTACTTGCGGGCGATCGCGGTGGCGAGCTCGAGGGCATCGATCGAATCGAGGTTCAACCCGGCACCGAACAGCGCATCGGAGTCCGAGATCGAACCCGGATCGACGCCTTCGAGCTGGAGCGCATCGACGATGAGCTCTTTGATCTCTTGATGCAGACTGGACGTGGTCACGGGACGCCTCCGACAGAGGGTGGCGTCCTGGCCACGGACGCGGGGAGAGGATAGCCCAACAGCTCGTAGTAGCGCTGCTCGATCGCGCGACACAACGCGCGGCTGGTCTGCTTGGACTCGGCGGGATAGATCGTCTCGACGGCCTCGACGGTGAGCAGGGCGGTGGTATCGGCGATCTTCCAGATCGGCCGCCGCTTCGACAGGATCGGCGGCACGCACGTGAGCTTCAGCATCACCAGCGGGACCTTGGCGCGCGCCGCGAGCTCGAACGCGCCGCGATGAAACGGCTGCAGCGAGGGTCCGAGCGGCGACCGGGTGCCCTCGGGGAAGATCAGCACATCGAACCCCATCCGCAGACGCTCCTCACACTCCTGGAGCATGTGGATGCCGACCGGGACGAACCCGCAGCTGCGCACGAGCGGGCGGAGCAGCGGATTGTTCGCGAGGCTCGAGCGCGCGACGGCCACCACGCTTGGATACAGCGACGCGATCGAAGTTACATCGCACAGCGTGGGGTGGTTCGCGATCAACACCACGGGCGTCCTGGCCAGCTCCGCGCTCGGCCGCGCGAACTTCGTGGGACTGACGCGGTGGTACAGGCGCATCACCCGCATCGTCAGGTGGAACAGGTGGAACCCACCGCGCACGAACCGCTGCACGCGATGCAGCTTCACCGTGCGGGTGCCCGGCCACACCAGCATGAACGGCAGCATCGTCCAGCACGCGATCACGGCGCCCCCCCAGAACCCCGCGAAGCACGAGGCCACCAGCAACGTGCGGATCGCGCGGAACGGCCAGTACAGCGGCGCCGGCAGCCACGCCTTGTACGGATAGAGGATCCGGAGCTCGGGATCCGCGGGCGCGGACGACGCGGACGACGCCGGCGGGGTCTCCGCAGGCGCAGCCAATGCGGACGTAGTCTCCGCCGGCGCAGCCGATGCGGACGTAGTCTCCGCCGACGCAGCCGACGCCGGAGCCGCCGATGCCGGCAGGGTCTCCGCGGGCGCGGCCGACGCGAGCGCGGTGTCCGCGGACGGGGTCTCCGCCGGCGTGCTCACGGAACCGCGCCTCCCACGCTATCGAGCGCCACGCAGCGCAGGCCGCGCGCCTTGCACTCGTCGAGCAAGGTCTCGAGAGCGGCGAGCGTGGGCTCGCGATCCGCGCCGCCGCCGAGCCCGGTGCCATCGTGCAAGGTCACGATCGCGCCGGCGACGAGCTTCGGAGCCACGCGCGCCACGATCTTGTCCGCGGTGGTGCGCAGCGAATCGAGCCCGCGCACCGACCAGGTCACGCAGGTCAGGCCGCGCAGCCTCCGCCAGCCGGCAGCGAACGGCGGCGTGCGCAGCCCCTGCGGCGGCCGGAACAACGTGGGCGACGCGGGCAGGAGCCTGGCCACCACGGCGATCGCGTCCTCGATCTCGCGCGTCACGTACGCGCGGCTGCCGAAGTGGAAGCGCAGCGTGTGGTGCTGCGTGTGCGTGCCCACGCTGTGCCCCTCGCGATGGATGCGCTGGACGAGCTCGGGGTACCTGGCCGCGCGCTCGCCGAGCACGAAGAACGTGGCGTGCGCCTGGTGTGCGGCGAGCACGTCGAGGATCCGCGGCGTGAACACGGGATCCGGACCATCATCGAACGTCAGCGCGACGTTGCGATCACCCGACGCGAGCCGATGGATCACCGGCGCGAAGAACTGACTGCGCGGGTGCGCGATCGCGTACGTGAGAAAGCCGATCGTCGCGAGCACGATCACCGAGATCGCGAGGGCGGCCCATCCGCCGGGGAGCGCGAAGCCTGCCGCGAGCGCCGCTGCGAGGGCCGCTCCCTGGACGGCGAAGGCTCTCAGCACCCCGGACCTCCGCTCATAGCGCCGTGAGGACGAGGCTCGTGTTGATGCCACCGAACGCGAACTTGTTGCACATCACGTGCGTGAGCTTGGCGCTGCGGGCCTCGCCCTTGACGTAGTCGAGCGGCGCGCAGCCCTCTCCCACCACCTCGAGGTTGCGCGTGGGAGCGATCCAGCCCTCGCGCAGCATCGCGATCGTGAACGCCATCTCGATCGCACCGCACGCACCGAGCGTGTGACCGAGGTTGCCCTTGAGCGAGCTGACGGGCACCCGATCGCCGAACAGCGCATACGTGGCGCGGCTCTCGGCGACATCGCCCACCGACGTGCCCGTCGCGTGCGCGTTGACGTACTGGATCGCCTCGGGCCCGACGTGCGCCGACTTGAGCGCCAGCTCCATCGCGCCGCGCATCCCATCCGCGGACGGATTGGTCACGTGCGTGCCATCGCAGTTGGTGCCGAAGCCGAGGATCTCGGCATAGATCTTCTTGCCGCTCTTCACGGCGCGCTCGTACTCCTCGAGCACCAGCGTGCCTGCACCCTCACCGACCACCAGGCCGTCGCGGCGCTGATCGAACGGGCGCGGGGTCAGCTCGGGCGTGGTGTTGAACGCCTTGCTCGCGGCGTGGAGCATGTCGAACACCGCGGCGTGGCTGAAGTGGAGCTCCTCGGCGCCACCGCACACCATCACGTCGGACAGGCCGCTCGCGATGGTCTCGAAGCCCTGGCCGATCGCTTGCGTGGCGCTCACGCACGCCGCGGAGGTGCACAGCACGCGGCCATGCACGCCGAAGTAGATCGCGAGGTTCGCGGCCGTGGTGTGGCTCATGAACTTGAGATACGTCGTCGCCGTCATCCCCAGGAACCCGCCCTGCGAGACCAGCTTGCGGACCCAGTCCTCGTTGGCCTGGGACGAGCCGTGCGTGCTGCCATAGGCGAGCCCGATCGTGCCGTCGGCGAGCTCGGTCGCGGACAGGCCCGCGTCCTTGATCGCGAGATCGGTGGCGACCGTCGCCAGCTGCGCCACGCGGCCCATCGTGCGGGCCGCCTTGTGCGGGACCTCGAGCGCCTTCGGGATCGCGACCGGGGCGGCCACGCGCGGCGAGAAGTGGGAGAGCGCATCCCACTCCGGCATGGTGGTGATGCCGTGCTCGTTGGCCCGCAGGCGTGCAGACGCCTCGCCGAAGTCACAGCCCAGCGGGCTGGCGATGCCGATTCCGGTCACGACAACCCGCCTCATCTCGTTACCTCCAGAGCAGCGTTGGGTACCACAGGACCCGCCCTGGTTCGACCCGGTCGGACCGCTACAGCCCACCCGCGATCGAGAGCACCTGCCCGGTCATATACGCGGCCTTGTCGCTCGCGAGAAACGCAACGAGATCAGCTACTTCCTGCGCGGTTCCGACCCGCCGCATCGGCACGTGCTTGAGGATCTCCTCCACCGGCGCGGCGGCGATCATCTCGGTATCGATCAGGCCCGGGGCCACCGCGTTGACCGTGATGTTGCGGCTCGCGAGCTCGAGCGCGAGCGACTTCGTGGCGCCGATCAGGCCCGCCTTCGCGGCGGCATAGTTCACCTGACCGCGATTGCCGGTGACGCCCGCGATGCTCGAGACGTTGATGATCCGCCCCCACTTGCGGCGCACCATCGGCATCACGAGCGGCTGCGTGACGTTGAAGAACCCATCGAGCGTCGTGTCCACCACGCGGTGCCACGCCTCGCCCGTGAGGCCCGGGAACGGCGCATCCGCCACCACGCCCGCGTTGTTGACGACGATGTGGATCTCGGTCTCCGCGAGCAGCTGATCGATCGCCGCGCGCGACGCCTCGGCATCGCGCACATCGAACTGCGCCACCCACGCCTTGCCGCCGAGCTGACGGAGCTCGACCGCGATCGCATCCGCCGCGGCGCGCTGCTGCACGCAGGTCAGGATCACGTCGAGGCCGTCGTTCGCGAGCGTGCGCGCCACTGCCGCGCCGATGCCGCGGCTCGCCCCCGAGATCAGCGCCACCTTGCGGCTCACGACGGCGGCCCTCCCGCGAGCTCGGCATCCACGACCGACAGCTGGATCGTCACGCAGAGCTCATCATCGCGGGTGACCGTGCCGTCGAACGCGGCGAGCTGATCCTCGCCGAGGAGCTTGGTGGCGACGATGGTCAGCTCGTCGCCCACGGCGAAGCTGTTGACCGAGAACGCCACCTCGCGACAGCCCACGATGAAGCCCGTGCGCGGCGGCTTGCCCTCGCGCGCGGAGGTCACGCCCGCCCAGATCGCACATGCCTGCGCCACGAACTCGATCATCGCACTGGGATGCACCTGGCCCTCGATCGCGAACACGCAATCGGGGCGGATCGTGGTTCGACAGATCGCGCGCTCCGCCGTGACGTCGACGATCTCCTCGATCATCAGCATCGGCGGGCGATGCGGGAGATAGTCCGCCACCGGGCCAAACGCGCCGGCCTGTGCTCGGGCCGGGGATCGAGGACTCTCGCTCACGTGCGTGCTCCCGCGGCGAGGAACTGCAACTCGAGCGAGGCGCCCGGCTCGATCGCACCGAGCGCCACGGTCCGCCCGGAGGTCGCCTGGGCGAGCAGTCGCACGAGGTCGAGGCCGAGCGCGGGGTCTCCGGCGAGAGACCGCGCGAGCGCGGGGTCTCCCGCGAGATCCGGCGGGCTCGCGCGACGCGTGATCGCCAGCTCGGCGTGGTGCCCCTCCCGGGCGGAGGGCCCGAGCAGGAACGCGGCCGCGACACCGACGGGGTTCGGCGGACCGTGGAACACCGCGGGCACCGGCTCGTCGGCGATGCTGAGGAGCACGGGCCGGCCGGTGTCGAGCACGGTGAGCACGGCCTCGAGCCAGCTCGCGGCGATCGCGTTGTCGCCGGTGATCGTCGTCGTGGGGGCGGTGTTGCCCGTGGCCACCGAGTACACGCCCGAGGGGCTGTTGTGCACGCTGAGGGCGAAGCGCGCCGAGCTCACGAGCTGCGCGTCGCGGAGATCCGCGATCAAGGTCTCCGCGGTCTGGATCTCACCGTGGCAGGTGGCGAACACGGCGCTGGCGGCTCCGGTCGCTCCCGGCAGCGCACCGAGCACCTCGATGTGGAGCTGCGTGACGAGGCTCGTGAACCGGCGCGCGCGCGCGACGAGCAGCGGGAACGTGGGTGCGGTGAACGCGCGCTCGCGGCCCTCCAGCGCATCGAGCGCAGACGCGTGATGGGTCGAGAAGAAGCTCGCCCCGAGGAGCTGGACCGGCCCGACGGTGGTCACGCGCGCCTCGAGACCACGACGCTCGCGTTGCTGCCGCCGAAACCGAACGCATTGACGAGCACGTGCCGGAGGTTCGCCGCGGTGCGCTGGGCGACGACGTTCACGCCGAGGCTGTCATCGACGGGGGCCGCGCGCAGGGTCGCGGGGATCTCCTGGCGGCGCAGCGATTCGATCGCGAGGACGAGCGAGGTCAGGCCCGCGGAGCCGAGCGTGTGCCCGGTCAGGCTCTTGGTCGCGGTCAGCGGCAGCGCGCGCTCGAACACGCGGGTCACGGCGATCGCCTCCGCGGCATCGTTCAACTTGGTGCCCGTGCCGTGTGCACTCACGCAATCGATGTCGTTCGGTGAGAGACCGGCGCGCTCGAGCGCCTCGCGCATGCACAGCTGACCGCCGAGGCCCTCGGGGTGCGGGCTCGTGTGATGGAACGCATCGGAGGCCGCGCCCTGCCCCGCCAACCAGGCCAGCGCACCGCGCCGCGTGGCCTCGCCCGCGCGCTCGATCAGCACGTACGCCGAGCCCTCACCGAGTGTGATCCCGTTGCGATCCCGCGAGAACGGCTGGGTCCCCGTCGGCGCCGTGAGCCCGAGGCTGTGGAAGCCGAACACGGTGGTGCGGCACAGCGAATCCGCGCTGCCGACGACCACGGCATCGGCGAGGCCGTGATCGATCAGGCGGCTCGCCGAGGCCAGCGCCTTGAAGCTCGACGAGCACGCGGTGGACACCGCCATCTGCAGCCCCCCGATCCCGAGGAACCGCATGATCGCAACGGTCGTCGCATCGATCCCGTGATCGGCGTAGCGGACCTCCGTGCGTGGCGCACCGCCGCGTGGCGCCATCGCGCGCTCCGTCTCCTCGAGCCCACCGGTGGAGCTCGCGAACACGTACGCGATCCGGCGTGCTCCCCAGCGCGCCACAGACGCTCGGACGGCTGGCCGGAGCTGGCGCACCGAGGCGAGCGCCACGTTCGCGAGACGCGTGGGCGTGCACGCGAGCACCTCGTCGGGGCCCGGCGTGAACGCGGGCAGGATCCCGAGCTGGGTGGTGAACGGAAACTCGTGGTACGCGCCGCTCGGCGAGAACGCCTCGGCACCCGCGAAGGCACGCTCGAACACCGTGGCGTTGTCGATCCCCAGGCAGTTGGCGACCGCCGCGCCGGTGATCGCGTGGCCCTCGCTCACGGAAGCCCCGAGGCCTCGACCTTGCTCGCCGTCCCGTCGCGACACATCGCCGCGAGTGCGCGCAGGCGGCGGCCGGACTGCGGCCCGTTGTACGGGTTCGCCGGATCCCACGCGTAGCCCGCGAGCACGGAGCAGATCATCCGGTGGATCGTGCGCTCCTTCGACGGATAGAAGATCACGTCCTGGAGGCTGCGGTCATACCAGCCGGTGACGAACGTGCGGAACGTCTCCACGCCGAACATCAGCGGCTCGGCGAACTCGTGCTGCCAGTCCACGGTCTCGCCGCGGAGCTGCCGATCGAGCGCGAGCGACGCGAGCTTCGCGGAGTGCAGCGCGATCGTGACGCCCGAGGAGAACACCGGATCGAGGAACTCGGCGGCGTTGCCGAGCAAGGCGAACCCCGGCCCGTGCAGCGTCTTGACGTTCGCGGCATAGCCGATGATCTCTCCGACCGGCCGCACGGTGTGCGCGTTGCCGAGCAGCGTGCGCAGCTTGGGCTCGTCGGCGATCATCGCCCAGTACTGTTCCTCGGGCGTGCCCGTGTACTTCGCGAGGTGCTCGCGCGTGGCCACGATGCCGAGCGAGCTGACGCCGTTCGGGAACGGGATCAGCCACGACCACACATCGCGATGCGTGGGATTGATCCCGATCCGGATCTTCTGGCGATCGAACACGCCGGCGACGATGTTGTCCTGCACGTGCGCGAACCGCGCCGCGCGCACGGGGAAGTCCGAGGGCTTCTCCAGCTCGAGCAGGCGCGCCAGCGTGCGACCGAAGCCGCTCGCATCGAGGACGAAGCGCGGCCGATAGATCTCCACCTCGCCGGCCTCGGTGCGCGCGGTCACGGTGGGCTGCTCGCCCGGCGTCATCGCCGTGATCTCCACGCCGTACCGAACCGTGGCGCCGAGCCGCTCCGCCTCCTTGGCGAGCAGGTGATCGAACTCGGACCGCAGCACCTGGAACGTGAACCCGAGGCCCGCCGTGGTCTTGTTGGAGAAGTTGAACTCCTCGTACTGCTCGTCGCACACAAACGTCGCGCCGTTCTTGAACTGGAAGCCCGCGGCGAGCACCGCATCGAGCAGGCCCGCCTCGAGGAGGAGCTGTGCGCTGTACGCCAGCAAGCTCTCACCGATCGAGAACCGCGGGAACTGCTGCCGCTCGAGGACGAGCACGTTGTAGCCGCGCTGCGCGAGGAGCGCGGCGACCACCGATCCCGAGGGTCCCGCTCCGATCACCAGGACGTCTGGCGCGAGGGCAGACATCGGCTCAGCTCCCTGCGCGCGGCAGAGGTGCGGCGGCGGTCACGAAGCGGACGGCGGCAACGAGGAGTCGCATCGGGGGGAAGCCATACCACAGCCCCCCGGAGCGATGGCGAGGATCGTGGCGTGCGGTGTTACCATCGAAGGGCATGACCGCTCATGTCGCGACGCTGCTCGTCGCTTGCCAGGATCGCAAGGGGCTCGTCGCCTCGCTCGCTCAGGTGCTCTACGGGCACGGCGCCAACATCCTCGATTCGGATCAGCACACCGATCCGGTCGCCGGGATGTTCTTCCAGCGCCTGCGCTTCGATCTGGCCTCGCTGACCACCGATCGCGTGTCGCTCGAGACCGGGATCCGCGAGGTCGGCCAGCGCATGGCGATGGACTGGAAGCTCTCGTACGCGAACCGCGTGCGACGCGTGGCGATCTTCGTCTCGAAGCAGGACCACTGCCTCTATGACCTGTTGCTCCGGCACCGCGCAGGTGAGCTCGCCTGCGAGATCGCGATGGTGATCTCGAACCACGCCGATGCCGCGCCGATCGCCGCGCACTTCGGCGTTCCGTTCCACCACCTCCCGGTGACCGCCGAGACCCGCGCCGCCCAGGAGGCCACCGCCAGCGAGCTGATCGAGGCGGCGAACATCGATCTCGTCGTGCTCGCGCGCTACATGCAGATCCTGTCCGCGGCGTTCGTGGTGAGGTATCCCTCGCGGATCATCAACATCCACCACTCGTTCCTCCCCGCGTTCGTCGGCGCGAACCCATACAAGCAGGCGTACGAGAAGGGCGTGAAGCTGATCGGCGCGACCAGCCACTACGTCACCGCCGATCTCGATCAGGGGCCGATCATCGAGCAGGCCACCATCCGCTGCTCGCACCGCGATTCCGTCGAGGACCTGGTCCGCAAGGGCCGTGATCTCGAGAAGCGCGCTCTCGCGCAGGCGGTCCGCTATCACCTCGAGGACCGGATCCTGCTGTACGCGGGCAAGACCGTCGTGTTCGACTAGAGCTGGTCAGAGCTTGTCGACGCAGCAGCGATAGCCATACGGATCGATCACCGCGTGCGACGAGGAGTCATCGCACGCAGAGGCACCACGCTTCTGCGCGATTCCGCCCGCCTCTTCGGCGACCCACTCGTAGTCATCGCCCACCATGTCCATCAGCGTGGGCTGGTTGGTGCAGCCTGCAAGCCACTCGGCGTCCGCGCACAGCCGGCGGCCGAGGCCTTCACAGGTCGTCTTCGCGGTGGTCCAGGGGTCGATCCCACGCTGCGCGATCTCGATGCACACCGTCGAGCCGGCTGCGATCTCGAGTGCGTCCACGGGACACATCGCCGGTGCATCGATGAGCTGCGCCGGGGTGTCCACGCTCGCTGGGGCGTCGGCCGGGGCGTCGACCTGCGTGCGCTCGGAGAACCCGATCCGGCCACAGCCTGCGAGGACCGTGACCACGCTGCCGCCAAGGACGGTCGGCCACGATCGATGGGCGTCGTTCGAGAGGAGGCTCGGGATCGAAGCCAGCAGCCTCAGAGGTCATCCTCGATCAGGCGAACCTGTGGGTTCGGATCGGTCGTCTTCGTGGGCTTCACGCCGGGAGCCTTCTTCGGCTTCGCAGCGGGTGAGGTTCGCTTCGCCTTCGCCACCTGCGCTGGCACCACGGGCGTCGTCGTCGACACGACAGGCGGCTCGGGCGCGACGACCTTCGGCTCGGGCGCGACGACCTTCGGCTCGGGCGTGACGGCGGGCGGCTCCGGAGTTGCAACCTTCGGCGCTGGCGTTGGTGGGCTCGGTGTCGCAGCGGATGGAGCCGGCGTGGGGGCCGCCGGTTGGATGGCCGCGGGTGTCTGCGAGGTGGCAGCTGGTGGGCTCGCAGGCGTGACCGCGCTGTTGTCACTCGCCCCAGCCGAGCCGCGCAGCGCGAAGAACGCCACGCCGCCGATGATCGCGGCCGCTCCCATGCCGAGCATGATCCCGAGCGCCCGGGACTTGCGCGGAGCCAACGACGACGACGGGTGCGCGGACTCGCCGTTCGAGCTCGAGAGCGTGGTCGGCTTCGGGACCACGGACGGCACGCTCTCCGCGCGCGCATACGAGGGGAGCCGCGGTGGCGTGTGGTTCTGCGCCGTCGCGAACACGGGGGTGAACATCGGCGGCGCGGGCGTCGGGTGAAACGAGGCGCGGGTCGGGTCGGTCGAGGACGCGGACGCGGACGCCGCCATCTGCATCGAGATCCCGGCCTCTGCACCGGGCGACCAGCCGCCACGCTGCGCGATCTGCGTCAGGTAGGCGCCGAGATCGCGCGCGGTCTGCACCCGCCGCTCCGGTTGCTTGTCGAGCAGGTTCATCACGAGCGCCTCGGTCTCCGCGCTGATGCCCTGGATGTGGCGCGACGGCGGCTCCGGCTGCATGAACAGGTGCGCACCGATCAGCTCGCCCGCGCCGAGCGAGATGAACGGCGGCCGCCCCGCGAGCAGCTCGTACAGGATGCAGCCGAGCGAGTAGAGGTCGGCGCGGTGATCGACCGCGCCGGTGCCACGGCACTGCTCGGGAGACATGTACGTCGGCGTCCCCATCACGGCGCCGGTCTTGGTCGCCGTGCCCGCGAGCCCGATGTCGGTCAGCTTCGCGATCCCGAAATCGAGGATCTTGGACCGCTCCCCGAGCGCCGAGTCCGCATCCGGGATCACGAAGATGTTGTCGGGCTTGAGGTCGCGATGAACGATCCCCTTGGCGTGCGCCGCCGCCAGAGCGCTACACACGCCACGCAACACCATCGCGGCCTCACCCTCGGGCAGCGGCCCCCGCAGCTTGACCCGCTGCGCGAGGGTCATGCCCTCGAGGAACTCCATGACGAGGAACGCGTGTCCCGACGGCATGTAGCCGAAATCGAAGATCTCGACGATGCCGGGGTGCTTGATCGCGGTGGTCGCCTTCGCCTCGTTGAAGAAGCGGTTGACGATGTCCTTGTTCGCGCACATCTCGGGGTGCAGGACCTTCACCGCCGCGATCCGCCCGAGCAGCGCGTGCTCGGCACGGTAGACCGTGCCCATCCCACCGACGCTGAGCCGATCGATGATGCGGTAATTCCCGACGACGCTTCCGATCACGTCGAGCGCCGCCTACGACGACGGCGCAGGACGAGCACCACCGCCACACCGAGCGGCCATCCAGCGGCGGGAGACCCACCGCCGACGCTGCACGAGTAGTAGGTGCTGTCTTCGGGGATCCGGCCATCGACCACGTCGCCGGTGCCACTCGCCGTCAGCGGAACCTCGACCATGCCGCTGTCGTGGCGAATCTGCAGGACGGCGCTCAGGCCACCGGGGTTGTTCGGCTTGGTGACGATCACGTAGGTCGCGGCCATGCCTGGCGCGATCGTCGTGGTCGTCGGCGGGATGACGATCTCGAAGTCGTCCTGGTTGGGGCCGCTGATCAGGGTCTCGATCAGGGTCAGCGGGGTGGTGTTGCAGTTGGTCAGCACCACCATCTGCCCGGGCGACGCGGCGCCGACCGAGACCGTGCCGAGGTCGAGGTTCGTCGGGGTCGGCGTGATGCCCGCGGGGAGGCCGAGCGCGGACAGGCTGATCGCGCGCGGTGCTTCGCCGGGGATGTCGGTGGTGACCGAGAACGTTCCCGCGAGCGCGTTGGCGGTGGTGGGCGTCACGCTCGCCGTGAAGCTGACGGCGTTGGTGTCGACGGCGATCGGGGCGCCCGACGGCAACATGCCAGCGAGCTGGAACGGTGCAACCGGCTGGTTGATCGCCGTGATCTTGAACGTGCCTGGGCTGTTCTTCAGCACGAAGAACGTCTTCTGTGCGGTGTTGTTGATGCACACCGGACCGAGGTCGACCGCGCCATCGGGGGTGATCGACATCGTGGTGGTGAGCGCCGCGCCGAGCACGTTGATCG
>JAYVRN010000204.1:0-7031 GCA_043776275.1 Myxococcales bacterium
GCGTGGCACAACCTTGGGCATGAAGCGCTTCGCAACAGCGGCCGCCATCCTGTTGCTGGTCTCGGCCAGCTGCGATCAGGCGAAGTCCCACCTCGATTCGGTCAAGGGCTCGCCTGCCGCAGAGAAGGGCGAGGGCGCCGGTGCCGCGCCGGCGGCTCCCGCCGATCACACCGGCGACGTCGAGGCGCGCCTCCGCCGCCTCGAGGACAACTACGCGAAGTACGCCGAGGCGCTCGATTTCCTCGGCAAGGTCTATGCGCAGCAGAAGGCGCAGCAGCAGCAGCAAGAAGCGCAGGAGCCAGATCCGACGGCGGTGTTCGCGGTCGGCATCGCCGACAACGTCAAGCTCGGGATGGTCGAGGGACCGTCGACGGCGATGGTGACGATCGTCGAGGCCTGGGACTTTGCTTGACCCTACTGCCAGAGGGTCAGTTCGACCCTCCAGGAGCTGGTCAAGGAGTACGACGGCAAGGTGCGCGTCGTGTTCAAGAACCTGGTGGTTCACCCACAACAAGTTCAACGTGCTCACCTCGCCGGCTGTGCCGCCGCGAAGCAGGGCAAGTTCGTCGAGTACTATCAGGCGTTCTGGGAGAAGTCGTTTGCTCCGTACGCCGCAGCGCGTGACGGCTCCAAGCTGTCCGAGGAGACCATCCTGTCGTGGGCTCCGAGCATTGGCCTCGATGCCGCCAAGCTCAAGGCCGATATGGACAGCCAGGATTGCCAGGGCCGGATCGCGGGAGATGCCCAGGAGCTGAGCAAGTTCCAGGTCAACTCCACGCCGACGTTCTTCATCAACGGCATCCACGTGGGTGGCGCGTTGCCGAAGGAAGGCTTCAAGCAGGTGATCGACGAACGCCTGAAGATCGCTGAGGCTTCCGGAGTCTCCGCGGCCGAGTACTACGACAAGGAAGTGCTCGCGAAGGGCGTCCCGCAGTTCCGCTCCAAGTCAGAGAGCGGCGGCGGTCACTGACCCTACTACAGTTGTAGGAATACGACGCCTGGTCGGATAGGTTCCGGGCATCATGCTCAGAACCTCCACGGCACTCCTGCTCGCTGCTGCTGCCTTCGTCGGCTGCGAGAACACGCACTCCCGCCTCGACGAAGTCGCCACGGTCGCGCCGAAGATCGCGGCGCCCGGTGCGGCGCCGGTCAATGCGCAGGCCGATCACACGGGGGACGTCGAGGCGCGCCTCCGTCGTCTCGAGGACAACTACGCGAAGTACGCCGAGGCGCTCGATTTCCTCGGCAAGGTCTATTCGCAGCAGAAGGCGCAGCAGGCGCAGCAGGAGGCCGAGGAGCCGGATCCGACGGCGGTGTTCGCGGTCGCCGTCAACAACGACATCCAGCTCGGCAAGGTCGATGGCCCGTCGAGTGCGACGGTCACGATCGTCAAGGCGTTCGACTTCGCATGTCCGTACTGCGAGCGCGCAGCGGGGACGATGGACGAGCTCGTGAAGGAGTACGACGGCAAGGTCCGCGTGGTCTACAAGGACATGGTCGTCCACCCGCAGGTCGCCACGCCCGCGCACCTCGCGGCGTGCGCCGCGGCGAAGCAGGGCAAGTACCTCGCGTACAAGAACCTGATCTGGGAGAAGGGCTTCAAGCCGTACGCGGCCGGTCGCGATGCGACCAAGCTCGGCGAGGAGAACCTGATGGTGCTCGCGAAGGAGGCCGGCCTCGACACCGCGAAGCTCAAGGCGGACATGGCCGGCAGCGAGTGCCAGGCGGTGATCCAGGCCGACATGCAGGAGCTCGCGAAGTTCAAGGTCAACTCGACCCCGACGTTCTTCGTCAACGGCATCCACATCGGTGGCGCGCTCCCCAAGGAGGAGTTCAAGAAGATCATCGACGAGCGCCTCAAGGTCGCCGAGGCCTCGGGCGTCTCGGGCGCCGAGTACTACGACAAGGAAGTCCTCGGGAAGGGCGTCCCGCAGTTCCGCTCCAAGGTCGCCGGCGCTGCCGAGGCCGGCGGGCACTGAGGACCTGAGGCACTGATGGCACTGAGGACCTGAGCGCACTGCCGGAAGTGCCTCGGGCCCGACCGAGCTGCTCCTTACGGATGCAGGCGCTGCCCGTTGCCGGGCTGGTAGTCGACGATCTCCATCTGCACGTCGCCATAGTCGCTGCGTGCGGCGAGCCGCAGCGGAACGCGGCCGTCATCGTTGCTGATCCACACCGAGAAGTTCCGCTCGTCCGCGGTCGGGTCTTTCTTGCCGGCGCGATCGTACTTCACCGCGTGGCCGTCGATCCGGATCGCGGGCAGCTCGCCGAGCTCGGTGGTCAGCTTGCCGACCGAGGCGATCTTGACGTCGACGTGCCACAGCCAGCGGCTGCGGAACACCTCGACCGAGGTCGCCGTGCCCTTGGGGCCCTCCCAGCTGCGGAGCGCCATCAGGAACGCGTTGTAGTCCCACACCTCGCGCATCGAGACCGTCTGGGGCTCATCCGTCGGAGGCGTATCGTTCATGTGGAACTGGATCGGGAGCGAGGCCCCGGTCCGCCCGGCGACATCGATGATCGTGTGCTCGATGTTGGTCTTGCTGTTGGTCTCGTACTCGTCGACGGCGAACCGGAGTGACCGCCCGGTCCCGATGTCGATCCACGAGGTGAACGTGTCGTCGATGGCCGCGACCAGGTTGGCGAGGCCGACCGACTTCGCGTGCCCCTGGACGACGATCGCCTTCTTGCCTGCGACCTCGGCGATGTCACCCACGCCGAGCGTCATCTGTGCGAGCTCCACGCCGCCGAGCTGGATCCGATACGTCATGCGTTCGCCGGGGGTCACCAGCGGTGCGCTGACGGAGAACTCCGAGGAAGGAGTGCCCTTCGGCGTGGGTGGTACACTCGAGCCAACGTGGCTTCCACACCCGACGAGGAGCGTCGCGAGGACGAGACTCTTCACGCGTGGAGCCTAGCGCGGTTCGCCCGCGTGGTGACGGTTGCGACCCTGATCACACGTCTCGCCCCTCCGGCACACGCCGCCCCGACGCCCACCTCGTGCTGGGCCTCGATCGATGTCGCCGAGAACTACGTCCACGGCACGATCACCGGCAAGCTCCAGCGCGGCGCGAACGACAGCGCGCGGATCGACGACGGCACGAAGCCATTCCCGTTCGTCTTGCGCTCGGGCACGCCGCTCCCCGTGAAGGACGGCGACGTGGTGACGTTGACGTACGCGTGCGGCGGCTGGGGCAACCGCTGCGATGCGCGGCTCGACAACTCGCTAGGCCATCCGATCGTGATCATGGTCGCGTTCGGCTCGGATGCGCTGGCCGATGGCTGGGAGTCCAAGCCGGGCCGCGTGCTGACCCGCACCCAGGATCCGAATCAGAAGAAGAAGTCCGTGCGCCGCACCCACGAGCTCGATCTGACGCGCGGCAAGCTGAGCCTCCACGCGAAGCCGAAATCGTGCACCCGGATCAAGGACGGCAAGACCTCGTGGCTGGTGACCGGAGAGGCGGTGACCTGGGACGGCGTCCGCCCACCGGAGGGCGTGGACACCAAGCAGTACGCCCTGATCCGCGAGCCGTGACGCCGCGATTGGCGGACCGACGAAGATGCCTGCGATCTCAACGATCTAACTCGTCCCCGACAAGTCTTGGGTTCGCGGTAGCGGACTGGTAAGGTCCGCGCACTCAAGAGGTCAGGACGATGGAAACGAAGAATCTGGAGCGGGTTGTCATCCGCTTCGTCGGTGACTCGGGCGATGGCATGCAGCTCACCGGTAGTGAGTTCGCGAAGGCTGCCGCCGAAGCTGGGAACGACATCTCGACGTTCCCCGATTTTCCCGCGGAGATCCGTGCCCCGGCCGGTTCGCTGTTCGGAGTGTCGGGCTTCCAGCTCCACTTCTCGTCGTCCGAGATCCACACGCCGGGCGATGCGCCCGATGTGCTGGTCGCGATGAACCCCGCGGGGCTCAAGACCAACATCAAGGACCTCGTCCTCGGTGGCACGCTGATCGTGAACACCGGCGCGTTCACCGAGGCCAACCTCAAGAAGGCTGCGTACAAGCAGAACCCGCTCGAGGACGGCTCGCTCGACAAGTACAAGGTCCACTCCGTCGACGTCAGTCACCTGACGAACGTCGCCCTCGAGGGTGGTCCGCTCTCGAACAAGGAGAAGGCGCGCGCGAAGAACTTCTTCGCCCTCGGCCTCGTGTTCTGGATGTACGGGCGCGAGCTCGAATCGGAGATCAAGCGCATCCGGCAGCAGTTCTCCAAGAAGCCGGAGTTCGCCGAGGCCAACGTCCTCGTGCTCAAGGCCGGCTACCACTACGGTGAGACCGCCGAGGTGTTCCAGACCGTCTACCGGGTGCCGCCCGCGCACTTCAAGCCGGGCATGTACCGCAACATCACCGGCAACGAGGCGATCGCGCTCGGCCTCGTGGTCGGTGCGGAGCTCGCCGGCAAGAAGCTGTTCTACTCGGGCTATCCGATCACGCCCGCCTCGTCGATCCTGCACTCGCTCGCGAAGTACAAGAACTTCGGAACGCTGACGTTCCAGGCCGAGGACGAGATCGCCGCGATGGGCGCTGCACTCGGTGCGGCGTACGGCGGCTCGATCGCCGTGACCGCGTCGTCGGGCCCGGGCATCGCGCTCAAGGGTGAGGCGATGGGGCTCGGCGTGATGACCGAGCTGCCGGTGGTGATCCTCAACATCCAGCGTGGCGGTCCGTCGACGGGCCTCCCCACCAAGACCGAGCAGAGCGATCTGTTCCAGTCGTTGTACGGCCGCAACGGTGAATCGCCGCTGCCGGTGCTCGCGGCGAAGAGCCCGGGCGACACGTTCTATTGCGCCATTGAGGCCGTGAAGATCGCGACCAAGTACATGGTCCCGGTGATCCTGCTCTCCGACGGCTACATCGCGAACGGCAGCGAGCCGTGGCTCCTCCCGAACCTCGAGACGCTGCCGCGGTTCGACGTCACGCACCGCACCGATCCGAACAACTACTTCGTCTACGAGCGCGATCCGAACACGCTCGCGCGCGCGTGGGTGATCCCCGGTACGCCTGGGCTCGAGCACCGCATCGGCGGCATCGAGAAGGATGCGCTGACCGGCAACATCTCGTACGCGCCGGAGAACCACGAGAAGCAGACCCACGTCCGCCAGGACAAGGTCGATCGCGTGGCGCAGGACATCGGCGAGCTCGATCTCTCGGGGCCGGAGTCCGGTGACGTGCTGGTGATCGGGTGGGGCGGCACGTTCGGCTCGCTCCGTCAGGCGCAGCAGAGCCTCGCGACCCAGGGCAAGAGCGTGTCGCACGCGCACCTGCGCTGGCTGTCTCCGCTCGAGCCGGGCCTCAAGAAGATCATCCACAACTTCAAGCGGGTGATCGTCGCGGAGCTCAACATGGGCCAGCTCCGCGCTTTGATCCGCGCGACCTACCTGATCGATGCGATCGGGCTCAACAAGATCCAGGGTATGCCGTTCAAGGTGTCCGAGGTGACCGAGGCCATCGAGCGCGAGCTCGGCGTCGCGCCAGGCTCATCGTCCACCGCGCCGGTTCGGTCCGACGCCCTTCCGGCGAACGCGTAGAGAGGAAGTCATGAGCGAAGCAGTCAAGCTGAAGCTGTCCAAGAAGGACCTCGAGACCGACCAGGACGTCCGCTGGTGCCCGGGGTGTGGCGACTACGCGATCCTCGCGACCGTGCAGCGCACGCTCGCGAACCTCGGCATCAAGCGCGAGAACACCGTGTTCATCTCGGGCATCGGCTGCTCGAGCCGGTTCCCGTACTACATGAACACGTACGGGTTCCACACCATCCACGGTCGCGCACCCACGGTCGCCAGTGGCCTCAAGATCACGCGGCCCGAGCTCGATATCTGGGTGATCACCGGTGACGGCGATGGCCTGTCGATCGGTGGCAACCACATGGTCCACGTGCTCCGGCGCAACATGGATCTCAAGATCATCCTGTTCAACAATCAGATCTACGGTCTGACCAAGGGGCAGTACTCACCGACGTCCACGATCGGCACCCGGGCTCCGTCCACGCCCACCGGCTCGATCGATCACCCGCTCAACCCGATCTCCCTCGCGCTCGGCGCGGGTGCGACGTTCGTGGCCCGCGCGGCGGACACCGACGCAAAGCTCACGGGCGCGATCCTCGAGAAGGCGTACCGCCACAAGGGCGCCGTGTTCATCGAGATGCTGCAGAACTGCCCGGTGTTCAACGATGGCGTGTGGGAAGGCGTGAAGGACGATCCGGCCGGCAAGCAGATCATGCTCGCCGATGGTCAGCCGCTGCTGTTCGCGAACGGCACCAAGGGCATCAAGCTCACGCCGCAGCTCACGCCGCAGATCGTCGACGTGGGTGACGGCCCGGGCCAGACCCCGCTGTCCGAGATCGTGGTCCACACCGAGCTGGGCTCGCCGCTGTATGCCCACCTGCTCGCGCAGCTGGTGCAGCCGGAGTTCCCGATGCCGATGGGCGTGCTCTACCGCCACGACAAGCCGACGTACGACGCGCTTGCGAATCAGCAGATGGAAGATGCGAAGGCCAAGCAGGGTCTCGGCGATCTGAACAAGCTGATGTTCTCGGGGATGACGTGGGAAGTCGGCGCCGACGGCACGCAGCACTAGTTGTTCTGGCGATCGCCGGTGCGTGTACCGCAGGTGCACCGCCGGGGTTCGCTGGCGGCAAGGGTGATCGTTGGACGTTCCCGCTCGCGGGCCCGTTCGAGGACGACCTCTTGCTCACGCCGGTCACGTTCGATGGCCACGGGCCGTATCTGTTCGCGATCGATCCGGACGCGAACATCTCCGCCGTCGACGAGCAGGTGATCAAGGAGGGGCAGTTCCGCACCTTCCAGGGACCACATCGTCTCGACGAATCGGATACCCAGCAGATCCGGTTCTACGCCGAGGTCAGTGGGATCGAGCTTGGATCGCTGATCGTCGAGCGCCGCAACGTGATGATCGTGAAGCGCGGCACGTACGATCGCGAGGGTCGCCGGATCTACGGCGTGCTCGGGCGGGACTTCCTCGCCGATTCGCTCGTGTTCGGCTTCGATCGCGATCAGGGCCTCGG
>JAYVRN010000205.1:0-7024 GCA_043776275.1 Myxococcales bacterium
CAAGCTCGCGAGTGAGGCGATGCTGTCGTTCGCGTTCATGCAGGTCACCGATCCGGGCGTGCTCGCGAAGCGCCGCGAGTATCTCGAGATCTGGCTGCACGGATCGATCGGAGCGCGCTGAGTGACGCGCCGCCGCGTGTTCGTGCGTGGCGTCGGGGCGTACACGCCGCTCGGGACGAGCTGGCCCGCGACCGTCGCGCAGCTCGCGACCGGGGCTACGGCGATCAAGGAGATCACGCGGTTCGATGCGTCGGGGTTCCCGTGTCACGTGGCTGCGTCGATCGAGACCGAGTTCCCCGACGAGGATCGCCGCCTGCCGTATGCGCGGTTCGCGGCGCGCGAGGCCTGGGACATGGCGGGCCTCCGCGTGGGCACCGCACGGCTCGGCGTGTTCCTCGGCGCTGAATCCGGGCGCTGCCAGTGGGCCACAGCACTCGGCCTCGCACGGGCAGGGCGGGGCGCGCGCGGCGAGTTCGATCACGCGAAGTTCGGGCGCGATGCGCAGCACTTCGCGGAGCGCATCGATGCATCGGTGATCTCGCCGTCTGCCGTCGCCACGGCACTCGCGATCGAGTACGGGGCGCGCGGTCCGGTCGAGACGGTCTCGCTCGCGTGTGCTTCGGGGAGTGCCGCGATCGTGGAGGCCGCGCGGGCGATCCGGCTCGGCGAGTGTGACCTCGCGCTGTGTGGCGGCGTGGGCGCCGATGTGGATCCGCTGATGCTCGCCGGCTTCGGCCTGCTCGGGATCCTCAGCCCGCGCGGCATCTCGTGCCCGTTCGATGCGCATCGCGATGGCTTCATCATCGGCGAGGGCGCCGCGATGCTCGTGCTCTCGGTGGATCCAGGCGACGCAACCGTGGAGCTCGCGGGGATCGGGCGCAGCCTCGATGCTCACCACCTGACCGCGCCGGAGCCCGACGGAGATGGCGCCTCGCGAGCGATGAGCGCCGCGCTGCGCGATGCGGGCGATCCGGCGATCCAGTACGTCCAGGCCCACGGGACCTCGACGCCGCTCAACGATCGTATCGAGGTCGCGGCGATCAAGCGCGCGCTCGGGGCGGGTGTGGCGCGGGCCTATGTCAGCTCGAGCAAGGGCGCGCTCGGGCACTGGGTGGCGGGCGCCGGCGCGCTCGGGGCGCTGTACGCATACCAGGCTGTGCACGCCGGGATCGTGCTGCCCACCGCTGGCCTCGCGCTGCCGGACCCCGCGTGCGACGTGGCCCACGTCATGGGACGTGCGCTCGCCAAGGACGTGGACGCCGCGCTGGCGAACGCGTTCGCGTTCGGCGGCGCCAACTCGTGCCTGGTCCTGCGACGGGCGAAGCCGGGGTCGGCACCTGGCGCTGGGGTGGCATGATCGCGATCCGCGCGATGGCGGCGCTGTCCGCGTTCGGAGCCGGTGCGCGCGGCCTCGGGCGTGCGCTCGCGGACGGTGCGGCGCTGCCCGGGATCCCTGCCGAGGCGCCGCTACCGAACCCGCGCGTGCGCAAGATGATGTCGCGCGCGGCCTACCTCGCGGCGCGCTGTCTCGGGGGGCTCCTCGGCGAGCTGGCGTGGACCGAGCGCGAGCACGTCGGCTACTTCCTCGGCGTGGGCGCCTCGGGCGGCTCGCTCGACGAGTTCATGGCGCTCCTCGACGAGAGCATCATGGACGGTGCGTTCTCGCTTCCGCGGTTCGGCAAGCAGGGGCTCGCGGCGTGCAACCCGCTGCTCGCGTTCCAGCTGATGAACAACTTCACGATGTGTCACGGTGCGATCCTCGAGGGGCTCGGCGGGCCGAACAGCGCGCTGTTCTCGCGCGGCGCCGGGACCATCGCGGCGATCTCCGAGGCGGTCCATGCCGTGCGGTCGGGGGACTGTGCACGCGCGATCACGGGCGGCGCGGATGCACCCACGCACCCCGCGACGGTCGCCGAGCTCTCGCGCGAGGGGCTCGTCGGTCGCGGCCTCGTGGTCGCCGAGGGGGCGGGCCTGCTCGCACTCGAAGCGGTCTCGGCTTCCGCCGGCGTCACGCTCGTCACGGGCTGCGAGATGGCAAGCGGCCGCGGGCGCCCGGTGGCCGACGCGATCGCCGAGGCGGTCTCGCGCACGCGGCTCGCGGAGCCCGTGGACGTCGTGGTGATCGCCCCGTGGGGGCCGCCCGCAGCGGACGTGCTGCGCTCGTGGGCGAGTGCGACAGCTCCAGATGCGCTCGTGGTCTCCACAGCGGCGCTCGGTGAGAGCCTCGCGGCCAGTGCGGCGCTGGCGGTGATCGTTGCCGCAGACCTCCTCGACGAGCGGGCCGGCCGTGCGGTCGTGCTGACGCTCGGCGTCGATGGCGACGCGGGTGCGGTGCTGTTGTCGCGGGAGGCGGCATGACGATCGCGATCACGGGTGTCGGCGTAGTCTCGGCGTTCGGCGTTGGCCTCGAGGCGCTGTTCGCGGGGCTGACCGCGGGCCGGAGCGCGATCTCCCGGATCCGCTCGTTCGACGCGTCGACGTTCCCCACGCGGGTGGCAGGTGAGGTGCCGGTGGTGCGCACCGATGTCGCGTGGCTGGCCCGGGCCCTCGGCGGTGACGGCACGCTCGCGCACGAGCTCCGTGCGGACGGGGCGCTGCGGGACCGCAAGCTCGCGTTCGGCCTGGTGGCGGCTGGCGAGGCCTGGCGCAACGCCGGGTGTGGGGAGTCCGAGCGGGCCGCGTCGCTCGTGATGGCGCTCGGACTGGAGCAAGCCTTCCTCGAGGATCTCGTGCCGATCTACGGGCCAGATGCGCAGGGCCGCCGAGCGCTGTGCTGGGACAAGGACTCCAATGCGCCGGGCGTGCGCTATCGGTCATCAGTGGATCTCGGTGCACGTAGCATCCACGCGATGCTCGATCTGCGCGGCCCGATGATCGTCAACGCCTCCGCGTGCGCGGCGGGTGCGCTCGCGGTGGCCCACGCCGCATCGCTGATCGAGCGCGGGGCCGCCGAGATCGTGGTGTGCGGTGGCGCGGACTCGATGGTCAATCCGCTCGGGCTCGGTGGGATGTGCCGGCTCGGCGCGCCTTCGCCACGGGACGAGCTCGATGCCTGCCGTCCGTTCGATCGGCGGCGCGATGGGCTCGTGATCGGCGAAGGTGCGGCGATGTTCGTCGTCGAGGATCTCGCTCGCGCCCGTGCGCGCGGTGCGCGGCCCCTCGCGACCGTGCTCGGGTGGGGCAGCACGCAGGACGGCTATCGCACCACGGCACCACGCCCGGACGGTCGCGCCGCGCAGGCCGCGATGACGCGCGCGATCACGCGCAGCGGTCTCCCCGCAGAGGCGATCGGCTATGTCAATGCGCACGGCACCGGCACGCCGCTGAACGATCCGGCGGAGTGCAAGGCGTTGCACGGCGCGCTCGGTGCGCACGCGAGCAAGGTCGCCGTCAGCTCGATCAAGGGTGCGGTGGGGCACCTGATGGCCGCGGCCGGAGCGATCGAGCTGGCGGCGAGCCTGCTCGCGTTCGAGCGCGACCTCCTCCCTGGCACCGCGAACCATCTCGACCGTGACCCGGAGTGCGACGTCGACGTGATCGGGCCCGCACCGCGCGCGGCGAGCGTCGGCGCGATCCTCTCCAACTCGTTCGGGTTCGGTGGCCAGAACGCCAGCCTCGTGATCGGGCGGCCGGCATGAAGACCGCGATGATCGCCCGAGCCTGGCGCACGCCCCTTGGTCACTCGATCGAAGCCGCGATGGCGAGGCTGTACGCCGGTGAGCGTGCGGCGAGCGTGGATCCGCGTGCCGGGTACACCTGCACCACGATCGCGCCGCTGCTCGATCACCCGGCGCCCTCGCGTCAGGCGCGGTTCCTCGGGCGCATGGGGTTGTTCGGGCTCGAGGTCGCCACCGAAGCGCTCGCAGCCTCGGGGATCACGGGCGGGCCGCGGATCGGGGTGTTCTGCGGTGTCGGCGGGCTCCGCGCGCACTGGGAGGACATGATGGCGGCGTTCGCCGGCCAGACCGACGACGGCCAGCGGATGTGGGAGCGCGGCCTCAAGGACGTGCACCCGTACTGGATGCTCCGCCACCTCTCGAACAACGTGCACGCACTGGCCTCGGCCGCGCTCGGGCTGCGCGGCGAAGGCGCCACGTTCGGCGGCGGCAATGCGGGCGCGCAGGCGATCGCCGCCGCGAGCCGCGCACTGTGGGACGGTGCGCTCGATGCGGCCCTGGTCATCGCGTACGACTCGCTGCTCGAGCCCGAGACCCTCGTGGAGCTCGGTGCGCGCCGCGCGGCGACCCACGCTCCGGTCTCACACCTCGTGGCGCCGTACGCCGCGGACGCTGCGGGCTTTGTCCCTGGCGAGGCCGCGGCTGCGATCGTGCTCGTTCGCGAGGCCGCCGCCCCCCACGCGTGGATCGACGTGCGAGATGGTGCGGGTACCGAGGCTGACTTGACCTCCACGCTCGCGCGCTGCGCAGGCGATCTCGCGGCGGACGTCACGATGATCGCGGGCGCTGCGCGTGCATGGCCCGAGCTCGATCGCGAGGAGCGCGAGGTGATCGCCGGCCTGGTGGCGCCCGACGCCGCGCTGATCGCACTGTCCGCCGCGATCGGGCAGGTCGGCGCGGCGACCTCGGTGGTCCAGGCGATCGCGCTCGCGGAGGCGCTGCGCGCACGAACGCTGCCCCCGATCGCAGGCCTCGAGCGCGCCGCCCCGGGGCCGCTCGGGCCGGTCACCCGGAGGACGAGCACCACGGCCCGGGTCGCGCTCGGGCTGCACACCACCGCTCCGGGGCTGGCCGCGGCGATCCGGGTGGAGGTCGCATCGTGACCGGGGTGAACGCCGACGTGAAGTCCGGCACCAAGGTCGCGCTGGTCACCGGCGGCTCGCGCGGGATCGGTCGTGCGATCGCGATCGAGCTCGGGCGGCGCGGGTTCGCGGTCGCCATCAACTACCGGAGCGACACCGCGGCGGCAGCTGAGTCGGTGGCCGCCGTCGAGGCCACCGGGGCCCGCGCGATCGCGATCCGCGCGGATGCATCCGATCCGGTGGCGATCGCCGCGGCGTTCACCGAGGTCGATGCACTCGGTCCGCTCGCGGTGCTCGTGTGCAATGCCGGCATCACGCGCGACACGCTCCTCGGCGCGAGCACCCAGGCGGACTTCACCGACGTGCTCGGCACGAACCTCCTCGGCGTGGTGGCGTGTTGCCGGGAGGCGTCACGAAGGATGGTCAGCCGCCGTGCCGGCGCGATCGTGACGTTGTCGTCGGTGGCGGCGCAGCGCCCCGGGCGTGGGCAGAGCAACTATGCGGCCTCGAAGGGCGCCGTCGAGGCCTTCACGCGCGCGCTCGCTGTGGAGCTGGCCTCGCGCTCGATCCGCGTCAACGCGGTGGCGCCCGGCATCATCGACACGGCGATGACCAAGGAGCTGCAGGCGATCGCACCCGACGAGCTGTTGAAGCGGATCCTGGTCAAACGCCTCGGGCGTCCCGAGGAGGTCGCGCGGGTCGTGGGCTTCCTGTGCTCCGACGACGCGAGCTACGTGACTGGACAGGTGTGGAACGTCGACGGAGGATTCAAGCTCGAATGATGGCTGGACCCGAGATGCTGGAGTGGCTGCGCTCGCGCCGGAGCGTCCGGACGTTCTCCGCCGAGCCCGTGGCGAAAGCTGTCCTGGAGCGCATCCTCGAGGGTGCGATCAGCGCGCCCTCGAACACCAATCGTCAGCCCTGGCGATTCACGGTGGTGCGCGCGGCGGCGATGCGCGCCCAGATCGTCGAAGCGGTGTCCCGCAAGACCGCCGAGATCAAGGAGATCGTCCAGCGGAGCCATCACGCCGCCGAGTACGGCGACTACGGTGACTTCTTCCACGAGCCGCTCGCAGCTGCTCAGGTGATCGTGATCCCGCAGTATCGCGAGTACCCGGATCTGATCGCGAACCTGATCGCCTCCGGCGGCGGCGACCGGACTCAGTTCACCACCGCCTCGTCGATGCAGGCCGAGCTGTGCTCGACCAGCATGGCGATCATGACGCTCCTGCTCCAGGCGCACGCCGAGGGGCTCGGCGCGTGCATGATGGCGGGGCCGATCGTCGCGAAGGCCGAGATCCAGACGCTACTCGGCATCGCCGAGCCGTGGCGGATGGTCGGGGCGATCGCGATCGGACATCCCACGGGGGACTCCCCCGTGCGAGGACGCAAGCCTATGGACCGCGTAGTTCACTGGATCGAGGAGGACAGCCGATGAGCGAAGCAGCAACCGAGACCGATGTGGCGAGCCTCAGCAGCGAGGCGATCAACGAGGCGGTGCGCGTGATCGTCGCCGAGTCGCTCGGGCGGCCGGTCTCCGACGTCAAGATGGGTTCGGTCCTGATGGCCGATCTCAACGCCGAGTCCCTCGACTTCCTCGACATCGTGTTTCGCATCGAGAGGGACTTCAAGATCGAGATCACTCGTGGCGAGATGGAGCGCGCGTCCCGTGGCGACATGAGCCAGGAGGAGTTCGCTCCCAACGGCGTGATCTCCGATGCCGGCCTGGTTCGCCTCCGCGAGCTGATGCCGGAGGCGGCGGACCGGATCGCGCCGGGTTTGCGCCCGTCGACGATCCTCACCCTGTTCAGCGTGCAGACCTTCGCCAACATGGTGATGGGCAAGCGCGACGGACGGTCCGTGTGAGCGAGCGCCTGATCCATACGACCACCAGCCTGTGCCGCACCTGCAAGGAGGCCGTGCAGGCGAGCGTTGTCGCGCTCGGCAGTGGCGAGGTCTGGATGAAGAAGATCTGCGCGGAGCACGGTGCGCAGGAGGTCCGGCTGTCCACCAATGCCGAGTGGTACGAGCAGACCCGGGCCACCAAGCAGACGTTTGCAGCGCCGCGCGTGTTCAAGAAGGAGGTCGATCACGGCTGCCCGTTCGATTGCGGCCCGTGCACCAGCCACACCCAGAAGGTGCGGCTCCCGGTGGTCACGATCACGAGCGCGTGCAACCTCGATTGCCCGATCTGCTACGTGCACAACAAGAACGACGACGCCTATCACATGCCCGTCGAGGACTTCGCGATGATCCTCGAGCACC
>JAYVRN010000206.1:0-7014 GCA_043776275.1 Myxococcales bacterium
CCTCGGACAGCAGATGGGCCGAGAGGCGCATGACCTCAACATCGTCGCCGACCACCAGGGGTGCGATCGCACTGTTGGGCGCACCGCCGGCCACCGGCACGAGCTGGCGGAACAATCGGGCGTGTTTGGCGAGCGTTGTTCGCAGGTCCTCGCCTTCGGTACCGCGCACGATCTCGAGCGCGGCGAGGGTCGCGGCCGGGATGCTCGGGGGCAGCGCGGTCGAGAACACGAACGGCCGCGCACGATTCCACAGCAACGCTGCGATCGCCTCGCTGGTGGCAGCGAACGCGCCGAACGTCCCGAGCGCCTTGCCGAACGTTCCGATCGTCACGTCGGGAACGACGCCCGCCGCCGCGCACAGTCCCCTGCCCTCCGGGCCATGCACGCCGATCGCGTGGGCCTCGTCGACGATCAAGGCCGCATCGAACCGGCGACACAGCGCGGCGAGCGCAACCAGATCCGCGATGTCGCCATCCATCGAGAACAGCGACTCCGTGACGACGAGCCGGCGGCGTCCGCCTCCGCGCTCGAGCGCACGCTCGAGAGACGCGAGGTTGCCATGCGGGAATACCTCGATGTCCGCCTTGGACAACCGGCAACCGTCGATGATGCTCGCGTGGTTGAGCTCGTCGGAGAACACGCGATCTCCGGCACCAACGAGCGTCCCGAGCACGCCCACGTTCGCCGCATACCCGGTGTTGAACAGCCGCACGCCAGTGCACTGCATCCAGTCAGCGACCTGGTGCTCGAGTGCGACGTGACTGCGCTGGGTCCCGGTGATCAGCCGCGAGGCCCCCGCGCCGAACCCTTCCGCCTCGAGCGACCCGAGCGCTGCGGCGACGAGCCGCGGATCCCCCGCGAGCGAGAGATAGTCGTTCGAGGCCAGGCAGGTGACCTCCTGCCCGTCGATCACGATCGTCGGGCCCTGCAGGCCTTCGACCACGCGTGGCACGCGAAGCCGGTGCGCTGCCTCGAGAGCGGCGAGCTCGCCACGGGCGTCATCGTCGAGAGACACGGCGCGCGGACCATAGCGCGGGCCCGCGTGCGCGACACCCACGCCAGCTACTTCCCGATACAGAACCGAGCGAACAGCTCGTCGAGCACACGGTCCCCGACCTCCACGCCACGGAGCTGAGCGAGCGCCTGCGCCCCCGTACGAAGCTCGATCGCGACCACCTCCGGTGGACACCGCTCCACGCGGGCGGCGCTCGCCGCGGCGAAGGCATCGCGCGCCGAAGCGGCGAGCGCTTGCTGCCGTGCGGTGGTCACGAACGGCTGCTCGCCACCTTCGCGGTCGGCGACGCCCGCGATCGCGAGCACCCTGCCCTTCAGCTCGACGAGGCCCTGCCCGGTCGTGGCCGAGGTCACCAGGACGCCCCGCGCATCACCGGCAAGATCGCCCTTGCTCTTCACCACCAGCGCGCGCTCGGCGAACCGCGCACCGTCATCCCACGCCGCGAGGCCATCGTTGACCAGCACCACGACGTCCGCGGACGAGGCGCGCGCGGCGCCGAGAGCGATCCCGCGCTGCTCCAGCGTGTCGTCGGTGGGTTCGCTTTCCGCCCGAGTCCCGGCGGTATCCACGACCGTCACCGCGACGCCGTCCCAGACATCCCTCACCTCGAGCCAATCACGCGTGGTGCCCGGCTGAGGCGCAACGAGCGCGCGCTCGGTGCCGACCAGCGCGTTGAGCAGCGACGACTTCCCGACGTTGACCGGACCAACGAGCGCGACCGTGAGCCCCTGGTGTACGGCACGGCCATGCCGAAACCCCTCGGCGAGCCGCGCGCAGCCGGTCCGCAGGGACTCGATCTCCGTCGTGATCCACGCGTCGCTCGAAGGATCGAGATCCTGCTCCGGGAAATCGATCCAGCCTTCGACCTCCGCGAGCAGGGCCAGCGCGCTGCGCTCGATCGCCGCGATCTCGAGGCCGAGCCGCCCACCCAGGTTGGCCTGCGCCAGCCGCCATGCCCGCTCGCTCCCCGCGTGGATCACCTCGAGCAGCGCCTCCGCCCGGAGCAGATCGAGCTTCCCGTTCGCGACCGCACGCCGCGTGAATTCGCCGGGCTCGGCGATCCGCGCGCCTCGCTCGACCACGCACGCCAGGAGCTTCCCGAGGTTGTGCGTCCCCCCGTGACCCTGCAGCTCGGCGACGTCTTCGCCGGTGAACGACGCAGGCGCCCGCATCGCGAACGCGAGCACCTGATCGACGAGCACGCCTTCGAGGTCGCGCATCCATCCGAGCCGCACGGTGCGGTCGAGACCGAGCGGCGCGAGGCCGAGCGTCGCCGCAGCGATCTCGATCGCACGCGGCCCGCTGAGCCGGATGATCCCGACGCCACCCGCGCCCGACGCCGTGGCGATGGCGGCGATCGTGTCGGCGTCCGACGTGATCACTCCGCGGGAGTGGGGACGATGAGGATGTGGCGGTCCTCGCCTTCACCCTCGCTGCGCGTCGTCAGGCCGGCGATCTCGGAGATCGCCATGTGGACGATGCGCCGATCGTGCGCGGTCATCGGCTGCAGCTCGACGATCTGCTTGGTCTCGAGGGCCTTGGCGGCCATCTTCTGACCGATGCCGCGGAGGCGCTCGACCTGCTTGTCGCGGAAGCCACCGGCGTCGACGACGAGCGGCTTGGCGCGATCGCCCGAGCGGTCCCGGTAGACCACCTTGTTGACGAGGTGCTGGAGGGCATCCATCACGACGCCGCGGCGTCCGATCACCAGCTCCGAGTCCTTGGTCTGGATCTCGAGCGTGGTGCGCTCCTTGTCATCCTTGATGTCGATGTCCGCAGGGATTCCCATGCGCTCGAGGACACCCAGGAGGAATTCACTCGCCTTCTCGGCGAGATCTTCACGCTCAACAGTTGCAGCTTCAGTCACAGCGGCCTCCATACCTACCTCCTCCGCTTTTTCTTTTTGCGCGGGCGAGGCGTTGCAGACGATCCGGAAGCTCCCGCCGACGCGGGCGCCTCCTCGTCATCTTCGTCATCGTTGGATTCGACCGACTCGACGTCGATCACCGGCTTCGCCGACTTCGGCGCACCGTTCTTCGCTGATCCCTTGGCGGGCTTCTCCGCCGCCAGCTTCGCCTTCTCGGCGGCCGCGGCTGCCTCGTCCTGGTTCTTCTTCATCCGCGCCGCGATCTCGAGGCTCTTCGGATCGAACTTGTTCATGTAGATCGAGTGCAGCGCCGAGAGGCAGGTGTTCGTGAAGATGTAGAGCGTGAGGCCCGCCGGGAAGAAGAACGACATCACGCCGAACATCAGCGGCATGCCGTACTGGATCATCTTCTGCTGCCCCGAGGTGCCGGTCTGCGGCGTGAGGCGCGCCTGCAGGAACATCGTCACGACGAGGACGACCGGCAGGATGTGGGACGGGTCGGGGGCGGTCAGGTCGTCGATCCAGCCCGGGATGAACGGCTGCTGATAGAGCTCACCGGCGGACGACAGCATCCGGTACAGCGCGAGCCAGATCGGCATCTGGAGCAGGATCGGGAGGCAGCCGGCGATCGGGTTGACGTTGTGCGTCTTGTAGAGCGCCATCGTCTCCGCCTGGAGCCGCTGGCGGTCGCCCTTGTACTTCTCCTGCAGCCCCTTCATCTGCGGGGTGAGGGCGGCCATCGCCTTCATCGACCGCATCGACTTCGTCGTCCAGTACAAGGTCGCGGCCTTGACGAGGAACGTCAGCAGGATGATCGAGACGCCCCAGTTCTGGAAGAACGAGAAGAACTTGAGGAGCAGCCACAGCAGCGGCTTGCCGATGAACTTGAACCAGCCGAGGTCGACCGTCTTTTTGAACCCGGTCTCGAAGCCCGAGCTCTCATCGGCGTGCTCGAGCGCGTGATAGTTCTTCGGGCCGAGGTACGCGACCAGCTCGCGGGTCACCGGGCCATCGCCCGCCTTGACCTGCATCGCCGGCACGTACAGCAGATCGGTCCGCATCAGGCCCTTCGGGTCCTCCGGGAACGTGTGCTTCTCGACGGTGTACTCGTTCGCGAGCGCGGGCTTGGGCGCGTAGACGGCGAGCAGGTACGGGTGCTCGAAGCCGGACCACTGGATGCCCGGCTCGAACCGCGGCCACTCGATCACGTCCTTCACGGCCGTGTGGTGGATGCTGCCGTCGGCGAGCGTCGAGCTCACCCACGCGCGCGCGAGCGACTGGCTCGAGGCGCCCTTCTCGGAGCTCTCGACGTCCTGGTATGCGAACGCGGTGACCGCGAGCTCCTGCGTGGCGATCTTACCCGCGGGGATCTTCCACTTCGCCGTGACCACCATCTTCACGAGGTAGGCATCAGGCATCACCGTGAAGACCTTCTCGAGATCGAGCTGATCGGTGGAGATCGTGAACCGCACCTCCTGCTCAGAGACCTTGGTTCCCTTCCACTCGGCGCGGCGGGGCAGGACGTAGGTCGACTTCGCGAAATCGACGAGGAAGGCGCCCGTGTTCTCCATCCCGGGGAGCAGCTCTCCCTTGGTGGCATCGCGCTCGTAGCGCGGGTCGGCGAGCTTCCACGAGACCAGGGCCCCGCCGTAGCTCGAGAACGTGGCGGTGAACTTGTCCGGGAAGGCGAGGGCGATCTTCTGCTCGGGGCCGCGAGGAGCTTCGGCCATCGAGGGGCCGGCTGCAGCGGGGGCAGGGGCCTCGGTGGACTGACCGACCGGCGACGGAGGCGCGACCGGCGCGCCGACGATCGCTGATCCGGAGCCGGAGCCGACGGCGGGCTTGGGATCCTCCTTCTTGGAGAACACCATGTTCCACACCAGCATCACGCCGAGTGCGAGTGCGACGGCCAGGAGCAGTCGCTTCCCTTGATCTTGCATCTAGTGCTGCTCCTGCGCATGGTGCGCGCAACGGTTCGCGCAACGGTGCGACGCGGGGTCGGAGACGGGGTGATACCCGCCGTGGAACAGCGGATTGCAGCGCAAGATCCGCCCGATCGCCATCGCCGATCCGATGACGATGCCGCGGCGCTGGACCGCGACGATCGCGTACTCGGAGCACGTCGGCAGATAGATGCAGCTCGGCGCTCGCTTCATCGGCGAGAGCACGGCGCGATAGAACCGCACCGGCATCAGCACGATCGTGACGAGGAGCTGATGAATGGTCCGGTAGAGGGTCATCATGAAAGTTGCCGCAGGATCCGCGTCAGATCGGGCGCGAAGTCGGTCGGGTGAAGCTGCCGCGCCGCGGAGTCCTTGGCAACCAGGACCATGTCCCAGCCTGTAGGCACCCAGCCGTTCATGCGCAACCACTCTCGCAACAAGCGCTTGATCCGATTACGAACGACCGCGTTTCCCACTTTCTTGGTGACCGTGATGCCCAGGCGTCCGACCTGTTCGGAGCTCGGGCGCTTGCGAGCGATCGCCAGCACGTGGCGACCATGGTGCTTCGTACCATCGGCCTGAACCGTGAGGTACTCCGCCCGTCGTCGCAGCCGGGCTTCCTTGGAGATTCCCAGGGGAGCTCGGCCCGCCACGGCTACTTCTTCGCGGCGGTGACCGAGATCCGCTTACGGCCCTTGGCGCGGCGGCGACGAAGGACCTCGCGGCCACCACGGGTCTTCTTGCGGGCGCGGAAGCCGTGGGTGCGCTTGCGGCTCTTGTTGTGTGGCTGATAAGTACGCTTCACGGTTGGTCTCCGGGTCCAGTCTCGTTTACGGAGGGCGATCGATACTCAAGCGCCGAGGGGAAGTCAAGGCGCGGTCGTTCTCCGACGAGAATCCCGAGAGAAATCCGTGCAACGTTCACGTCGCATTCCGGAGTTCACTTGGCGACGTTTTCGGCTTGCACACCGAAATCGGAAACTGCTACCAACGCACGGTTTCCTCGCTTGTGGATAAGCCAGACGGCTGGCCATGGGAGAGAACCAGAGATCCCTGTGGATAACCTCTGGATTGGTTGTCCTTTGCCTGTGAACCGTGACCAACAAATGCTCGAATATGCAGGACAAAGTCCTGGAGACAGGGGAATGACAGTACAGCTGCTCTGGGACGAAGCGGTCGGGAGGGTCAAGTCTCGGCTCACCACGCAAAACTACGACATGTGGATGCGTCCGATCGAGGTCCGCTCGTTCGATGGATCGACGCTCCGGCTCCGCGCTCCAAACAGCTACATCCGGTCCTGGTTCGAGCAGAACTTCCTCCCCACCGTCCTCGCCGAGATCCACGACCTCGGTCACGACACTGTCCGGGTGGAGTGGGATGCCGATGCCCCCAACGAGCAACCCCAGGCCCATACTGACCCGCAGCCGACCGAGGCCCTGAACGACGATGCTCGGGTCGTGGAGGCGCGGGCTCCGACGCCCCCCCCGATGCGGACCTCGATCACCAGCTCGGGTCCAAGCACGCCGCCGATCCGCGACGAGGACGTGATGGTCGCCCCCGAGGCCGCCTCGCTGAACCCTCGCTACAACTTCGAGACTTTTGTCGCCGGCCCGTCGAACCAGCTGGCGTTCGCAGCGTCCCAGGCCGCCGCGTCGAGCTATCCGCCCAAGTACAACCCCGTCTTCATCTGTGGCGGTGTCGGCCTCGGCAAGACACATCTACTGCACTCGATCGGTCACCAGCAGCTCGCGAACCGCCCAGGCGCCCGCATCGTCTATCTGTCGAGCGAGCGGTTCATGAACGAGTACGTGCAGGCGATCCGCACCGGCAAGATGCACGAGTTCCGGCGGAACTACCGCGAGGGCATCGACGTCCTCCTGATCGACGACGTGCAGTTCCTCGCCGGCAAGGAGAGCACGCAGGACGAGTTCTTCCACACGTTCAACGCACTCCACGAGAATCACAAGCAGATCGTCCTCACAGCGGACCGCAAGCCGCACGAGATCTCGGACATCGCCGACCGCCTGCGCACCCGGTTCGCCTGGGGCCTGCTCGCCGACATCGAGCCGCCCGAGCTCGAGGTCCGGATCGCGATCTTGCGCAAGAAGGCCGCCGTCGAGGCCGTCCAGCTCCCCGATGATGTCGCGCTCTACATCGCCTCCTCGATCAAGAGCAACGTGCGCGAGCTCG
>JAYVRN010000207.1:0-2165 GCA_043776275.1 Myxococcales bacterium
GTGCGAGCTGGAGCGGCGCGATGCCACGCTGCCCCATCACGAGCTTCACGCGCTCCAGGATCTCGATGGGGAGCGTATCGACGTTGGTGTTCGACACCGGCTGCTCGTCGAGGAAACAGTCGAGAGCGGCGGCCTGAGCCACACGCGGCCCATACGCACCCACCACATCGATGAACCGGCGTTGTTGTTCGACTCCGTAGATGTCGACCGGATATTGCGGCTTGTACTTGCCCTGTGCGATCTGCCGGATTCGACCCACGAGATCGAGCCGTGCCAGCAGCGTCGCCACATCCTGTGCGAGACCCAGGCTGCTGGTCGCGAGATAGACGCGAGAGCGGTCCTCGTAGACCGCGTTCCAGATGCAGCCATCCGTGGCCCACAGGTGCCGCAGGAACAACGCGATCTGCTCGTTGTCGAGCTGGAACACCTCGGTGGGCACGCGCTTCTCGTGCGATCGCTGCCCGAACACCCCGAGCCCACGTAGCCACTTGTTGACGCCCGCCGGGTGCCACCGGTTTCCGTTGCCGCTGATCAGGAGCTGGAACCAGCTGCGACGTCCCGCGTAGCGCTTGACGGTGCAACCGAGCTCGGTCGCTCCGTCGATAACCGCCTGCGCGTTGTCCTCGGACTCGGTCGTGTAGCGCATCGGCTGCTGATTCAGGTAGCTGCCGTCACCGATCAGCTGGCCGAGCAGGGCGACCTGGGCGTCAGACCAGCGTCGCGGCCTGGCGGGCGCGGGGAGCCTGCGGGCGATCGCTAGACGGTCGCCCGCCGTTAGCTCCTCGACACGCTTCCATCCGTCGGGGCCGTAGAGGCGGTGCTTGCCGGTGCACCGGATGCTCCGTCCGCTCGCCAGCTTCACTTCGAAGATCGGCTTCGTGCCGACACACCAGACCTTGTCGCTGTAAGCCGCGGTGAGCCGGCCCTCTGGGGTCATCGCGATGACCTCGGGCGTGGTGCCGACCAGCGACTCGATCGGGACGTGCCGACCGTCGGCGAGCGCCACGAGCGTGTCACCCGTGACGCACTCACGAAGATCGGACAGCTGCGGCCGCTTGTCGGTGCGTTGCTCGAGAGAGCGGTTGAGCTGCGACAGCGCGAGCACCGGGCAGTGCAGCTCCTTCGCGAGGCTCTTGAGGCCGCGGGAGATCTCGCTGATCTCCTGCTCGCGCGAGGCCTTCGCGGCCTGCGGTGAGCCGCGCATCAGCTGGAGGTAGTCGATCAGGATCAGGCCGAACTTCTTGTCGCCGAACAGCTCCTTGTTCTGCCGGAACCGTCGCGCGCGGGCGCGGACCTCGCGGAGCGAGAGGGCGGGGGTGTCGTCGATCAGGATCGGCGCCTTCGACAGCGTGGCCGCCGCATAGGTCAGGTTCGTCATGTCCTGGCGCTGCAGCTGGCCGCGGCGCAGGGCGGAAGAATCGACGCGCGCCTCGGAGCACAACATGCGCTCGGCGAGCTGGGTCGAGGACATCTCGAGCGAGAACACCAGGCAGGGCCAGCCGCCCGACGTGGCCGCGTTCTGCGCGAGCGACAGCGCGAACGAGGTCTTCCCCATCGCGGGACGTGCGGCGAGGATGATGAGCTCCGTCGGCTGCAGACCGGCGGTCTTGGCGTCCAGATCGGCGAATCCGGTGGGCACACCGGTGATGCCACCCGCGGACTTGAAGCGCTCGTCGAGCGAGCTGAACACCTTCTTGACCAGCGACTTGATCGGCTCGGGGCCGGCCTTGTCCTTGCGCTGGGTGACCTCGAAGATCTTGGCCTCGGCGTCATCGAGGTAGTCGCGGACCTCGAGCCCATCCTCGTATCCGCGCTCGTGGACCTCGTTGGTCGCGAGCATCAGCTTGCGGGCCTGGTGCTTGTCGGTGACGATCTCCGCGTACGTGGCCACGTTGTCCGCGGTGGGCACGCGCAGCGCGAGCTCGCCGAGGAACGAGATGCCGCCGATCGCATCGAGCTTGCCCTGCTTCTCGATCTCGACCTCGAGGGTCACGACATCGATCGGCTTGGCGGTGGCCTCGAGGTTGCGGATCGCCTGCCAGACGACCTTGTGCCGCATGTCGTAGAAGTCATCGACCTCCACGGACTCGAGGTTGGTCAGCACCTCGTTGCGCAAGATCACGCCACCGAGGATCGACGCCTCGGCGTCCAGGTTGTGCGGAAGC
>JAYVRN010000208.1:0-26809 GCA_043776275.1 Myxococcales bacterium
GGGCGGCGCGGTACTCGATCAACGCCTTGTCCCCGTCGCCCTGTGCTCGCAGCA
The DNA here is from genome assembly GCA_043776275.1 of Myxococcales bacterium. Lineage (GTDB taxonomy): Bacteria > Myxococcota_A > Polyangia > Haliangiales > Haliangiaceae > JABFXX01. The sequence goes on from JAYVRN010000208.1 coordinate 55, forward strand.
CATCGCCGAGCTGCTGGTGGCTCAGCGAGAGGTCGCGCTGCCCCACGGCGTTCGTCGGGTCCGTCGCGGCGAGGCGCTCCTCGATCGCCATGCTCGCGCGATACTCGACGAGTGCAGCGGCGACCTCGTGCTGCTGGAGCAACGCATCGCCGACCCGTGAGTGGCCGACCGAGACGCCGCGCTGCCAGCGGGCGTTACTGGGGGCGGACCCCGCGACCTTCTCAACGATCGCGAGTGCCGCCCGAAACTCGACGAGCGCTGCGGCGACGTTGCCTTGTGCGAGCAGGATGCCCCCGATCCACTTGTGACTGATGGAGAGGTCGCGCTGGCGCTCCAGGTCTGCCGGCGCCGCAGCGGCGAGGAACGCGGAGACGGTAAACCCGGCGCGATAGCTCGCGAGGGCTCCGTCGTCATCGCCTTGCTTCGCGAGCACCTCGCCGATCCGCTCGGAGCTGACCCCGAGCGCACGATAGAGCCCTTCGTCTCCGGGCATCACGGCGAGCAGCGTCTGCTGGACCACGAGCGCTGAGCGATATGCGCCCAGCGCACCGAGGAGGTCGCCGCGATCCACGAGGACGTCGCCGATGTTCTGGAGCGCGATCGCACGGTTCTGATGATCGGCGGGGTCCACGCTCTCGGTGCGCCGCTCGTAGTATCCGCGGGCCTTCTGCGCGACGGCGTCCAGCAGCTCGAGCTTGCCGATCGGCACGAGCTTGTCGCGCAGATCGACGAGCAGGAAGTCCAGCAGATCCTCGGCATCTCCGCGGCTCGCGACCGCCCGCGTGCGCTCGGCGTCCGCGACGCGCTCGGCGCGGATGATCCTCGCCACACTCAGCGCACCCACGGAGATCAGGGCGACCAGCGCGAGCGCCGACACCGTGATCACGGCGCGGTGTCGGCGGACCCACCGAGCCACGAGCTGGCCGAGGGAGTAGTCGTGCGCACCGACGAGCTGACCGGCCTGGAATCGCTCGAGATCGGCGACGAGCTCTGCGGCGGTGCGATAGCGGTTCGCAGGATCGGGGGCCATGGCCTCGGCGACGATCGCGACGAGATCGCGAGGGAGGGCAGGGAGCTCGGTGGCGAGATCGCCCTGCCGGCCGCGCGCAGGCGGCGCGCCTCGCAGCACGTGGTAGAGGAGCGCTCCGAGCGCGAACACATCGGCGCGCTCGTCCACCGGCTCGCCGCGTGCCTGCTCGGGAGCCATGTACGCCGGGGTGCCGACCACCGCGCCATCGACGGTGCGTACGCCGTGATCGGCCACGAGCGGACCCGGCGAGCCCGCGGCGAGAGGCCGCCCGGAGTCGTCGGCGTCGTCGGAGTCGTTGACCATGTGGGCGAGACCCCAGTCGATCACCACGACCTCGCCGAACTTTCCGACGAGCACGTTCGCAGGCTTGATGTCGCGATGGAGGATGCCCTGCGAGTGTGCATAGGCGATCGCGCCCGCTACGGTGGTCACAGCACGCACCAGCGCGAGTCGCTCCGTCAGGCTGGCCGCGCGATCGATCGCGACGTCGAGCGAGTCACCCTCGACGAGACGCATCGCGTAGTACGACTCTCCATCGCCGAGCGTCCCGGCCGCGTAGACCGGCACGATCGCGGGATGCTGGAGCCGTGCGGTGACCTTGACCTCGCGTTCGAACCGGCGCTGCGCGAGCGGGTCATCCGTGCGTGGCAGCTTGAGCGCGATGCGGCGCTCGAGCTTGGTGTCGAAGGCCTCGACGACCACGCCCATGCCACCCGACGAGATCGTGCGTCCGAACGTCAGCCCATCGATCGCCGGTCGCCGGGCCGTGCCGGTGAGCTGCGCGACGAGGCCCAGGCAGGTCGCACAGCCATCGAGGTGCTCTCTCACCTCGACCATTCGCTCGGCGGCGAGACCCTCGTCGATGTAGTCGAGAACGTCCAGGTCGTCGAGGCACGTCATCGGCCGGGACTCCTTACCATGGGGTCGACAGGTGTAGGGTGCATGACATGGACGACGCGGAGATCACACTCGCGGCCGCCGTGGCGGCCGGTGACCCGGCAGCGATCCGCGAGTTCGAGACCAGATACCTGGTCCCGGTCCGCTCGCAGCTGCGCGCGATGAATCTCAACGCCGCGGACATCGCCGACATCGAGCAGACGCTGCGTGTCAGGCTGCTGGTCGGCGAGGATGGGGCACCGGCCCGGCTCGTCCAGTACGCGGGGCAGGGCAAGCTGGGCGGGCTCGTGCGCGTCGCCGCGGTGCGTGAGGCCTTGACGATGCTGCGGCGAAAGAAGACGACGACCTCCGAGGATTGGCTCGAGGAGCTGTCGTCTCCGGACGACGATCCGGAGCTCGTCCAGCTCAAGTCGCGGCACCGCGTCGAGTTCAAGGCGGCCTTCGAGGAGGCGGTGCGCCGGCTGACGCCTCGCGAGCACACGCTGCTGCGCCTGCACCTGGTTCGCCAGCATTCGATCGATCACATCGGCGCGGTCTACGGCGTGCATCGCGCGACGGCCGCGAGGTGGATCGAGGCGGCGAAGCGCCGTCTGCGCACGGAGACCAGCCGCATCCTCTCCGAGCGCTTCGAGCTCCGAGGCCCCGATCTCGAGCGCGTGGTCGCCCTGATCGAGAGCCGGATCGAGCTGTCGATCGATCGCCTGCTCGCGACCAGCGCGGAGCCACCTGCGACGTAGGACCTTCATGCGTGAGAAACGCGCGAGGTCCCGCAGGTCGCATGTCGATTTCCTGCGACATCGTCCCGGAGCCGCATTTCACCTGCATGAACACCCGCGTTGCACTGTGCCTCGTTGTCTTGACGTTCTCTCTAACTGCCTGCAGCACCGACGATTCTCCGATGAGCCGGCATCAGGTCTGCGAGCGGCTCGCCTCCGCGACCTGCGAGCGGCTGTCGGCGTGCGAGCCGCTGGTGGCCCAGTCTGGCTGCGCGGCGCGTGAGATGTCGCGCTGCTGCCCCGACGGCGTCTGCGCCGAGCCCGTGATCGCGGACGCCGAGCGGCTCGCTGCCTGCGAGGACGCCGTGTCCACGATGAGTTGCACCGCCCTGACCGACGGCGACCTGCCGGCAAGCTGCGACCACCTGACGGATCCGGTGCCCGACGTGAAGCCCGACGCCGGCACGCCGCCACCCGGTGACGGCCCGGCTGTTGACGAAGGAATCCTCGAGGTCAACTGGTCCATCTATGCCGGCGGCACGGCGTTGCAGTGCGGGCAGTTCCAGGACACCCAGACGATCCGGATCATCGCCACGCGGGCGATGGGTAGCTCGATCACGCGCGAGTTCCCGTGTGTCGATTTCTCCGGGCTGACCACGCTTCCCGTCGGCGCCTACAGCGTGGTCGCGCAGGCGCGGTCCGCGAATGGGACGGTCGTGCAGCAGACGACGGCGTCGACGGTCGGCGTGTCGGCTGGCGGTTCGAGCGCGTCGTTCACCTTCACCGTGACCACCACGCTCGGCAGCTACTGCCTGCAGCTCGCGACCGCGGTGTGCAACGCGTGTGCTCCTTCGGACACGAGCTGCAAGACCAACGCGGTCAACGAGTGCTGCGGCACCGATGGGATCTGCGGGCGTGCAGCCATCGCCGACCCACAGGCGTTCCCGGCCTGTGTCAGCGCGTACGGGTCAGGCAGCTACTGCTCCGGGACATCGCCGTCGGTCTGCCAGGGCGCGATCGACGTGTTCTGACGAGCTTCGGGACGGACGTGCGTTACGATGACCACCGCGAGTGCATGATGAGGAGAGCGTTCGCTGCATGCGTCGCGTTCGCGGTCCTCGTCGTGATCGTGGTCATCCGCTTCGGGTTCAAAGCGTCGTCCCCCGAGGCACCCGTGCAGCCGAGGGCCGATGCTGCGATCGGCGATGCGCTGATCGGTGATGCCGGAGTCGTTCTCGATGCGGCGCCGGCTGCGCCGACTCTGAACAAGCATGCAACGAAGCTCACCCCGAAGCCCAAGCCCGTGCCGGTGACGCGGACGCGGACCCCAACCCCGACGACGCCGCCGCGGCCGACGCCAACCCCGACGCCGACGCCGACGACGCCGCCGCCGCCGCGGCCGACGCCGACGCCGACGCCCAGCACCCAGGGATGCAACCAGCCACCGAACCCAGAGGGTTGCCCAGCGAAGGAGCCCAACGTCAACCGGCCGTGCGACGCCGAAGGCGTGCATTGCGTCTACGGCACGAGCTGTTGCCCCCCGGTGTACGTCTGCAACGAGGGCGTGTTCGAGGCCTGGTTCACGCACTGTCCGTGAGCCGCGTGCGCGTCAAACACCAACGTTCCGCCTTGCGCTAGAGTGGCTGTAGCGTCATGGCCAAGGTCGATCTCGCAGCAGGCGTGGTGCACGAGATGCCAGCTGATCTACGCAAGGCGTTGTTGTCAGACACGTCCGCGCGTGAACGATGGCAAGCGCTCACACCACTCGGCCGCAATGAGTATCTATGCTGGGTCGAGGACGCCAAGCAGCTCGAGACGAGGAAGCGCCGGATCGAGCGAACGCGAGAGCAGTTGCTCGACGGGAAACGCCGGCCTTGTTGCTGGGTTGGTTGTATCCATCGCACCGACAAGCCCGTCAGTCCGTGGGCGAAACGCGTGCTGATCGACAAGGAGCCCAAGCCCAAGGCAAAGGCGAAGGTCAAGTAGTCGGGTTGCGCCGGGGCGAAGCCCAGAACCGAGCGCGTTTCGACATCGGGTGAGCACATCGAGGCTGGGGCACGAATGTCGCGAACGGTTCGGCGGATCGCGGCAATCTACCTGTGAGCGCGATGGACGACTTCGAGGAGGATGGGCAGCTGCGACAGGTGACGCACGAGATGGCGTGGCTGCGCCGGCTCGCCCGTGCGCTGCTCCGCGATCAGGACGCCGAGGACCTGGCGCAGGACGCGTGGATCGTCGCAACAGAACGTCCACCCGAACAGGATCGGCCGTTGCGGCCATGGCTCGGCGGCGTGCTGCGAAACCTCGCGAAGATGCGCGCTCGCGGCCGCAAGCGACGCGAGGCGCGCGAGGCGAAGTCGGCCGAGCTCGTGGAGCCGGCAGCGACGCCCGATGATCTCGTGGAGCGCGTCGAGCTCCAGCAGCTCGTCGCCGGCGAGGCGCTGTTGCTCGCCGAACCGTATCGATCGACGATCCTGCTGCACTACTTCGAAGAACTCTCGTGTGCCGAGATCGCACGGCGGCTCGAGATCCCCGAAGGCACGGTGCGGCGCCGGCTGAAGGTCGCACTCGACGAGCTGCGCGCGCGGATCGCCGCTAACGATCGTTGCGGGCGTGGTGGGCTCGCCGCGCTCGCTCCGTTCGCCGGTCTCACCGCACCCTCGCACGCCGGCGCGCCGTGGGCGCTTGGAGTCATTGCCATGAAGAAGCTACTCGCCGTGGTCATCGCACTGATCCTGATCATCCTCGCAGGCGTCCTGTGGACGAGACGTGACGACCAGACCGCGGCGACGCGCGCGACGACCGGAGATCACGGCAGCGCGGGTGCAACCGGAACGGCGGGACCTGGTGGGGCCACCGCGGCGACCGAGCGCGACGATCTTCCGCGTTGGCTCGTGCAGGCCGATGTGAAGCGGCGCCGGATCGCGGGTCGCGTGAGCTTTCGTGGCGCACCCGCCGCCGCCGCGACGGTCGAGCTGGCGAACATCGCCTCCGAGAGCGGGCTCACCACAGCACCGTACGTGACGACGAACGACAAGGGCGAGTTCGACTTCGGCGTCCAGAGCGCGATGCCGTGGAGCGTTCGCGCGTCGGCGCCCGGCAAGGCGAGCGCGCGACGCGATGTCGACCTGCGCGATCCGCGCGCGATTCCGTCGCCCGACCGGCTCGAGCTCGAGCTCGGAGCGTGCGATGCGGCGCTCGTCGGGACGGTGCGAGACGCCTCGGGAGGTCCGATCACGAAGGCGCGGATCAGCCGGCTTCGCGAGGACCGCACGGGGGTGCCTGGTGGCCCCGCGGCGCTGAGCGACGACAAGGGCGCGTACGAGCTGTGCGTCGAGCCGCGCTGGCCGGGCTGGGTGTTCGTCGAGGCCTCGGCAGATGGGTACGCCGCGGTCACGCTCCAGATGATCGTCCCGGGTCGGATGAAGATCGACTTCGCCCTGGTCCCAGAGGCGGTGATCGTCGGCCGCGTGATCCGTGACGACACGAGTGCGCCCGTGCCGCAAGCGTACGTGTTCGTGCCATCGGGCTCGCTGGACCTCGAGAGCACGCCGCTGCGGGGGAGCTTCACCGATTCCGCCGGACGGTTCCGGATCGATCGGATGACCGCCGGGAGACACCTGGTGTTCGCACACGCGGAGGGCCTCGTGGAGGCGACGCAAGGAACCCCCGTGGTCGTCGGCGTCGGCCAGACCAGCGTGGAGATCGAGCTCCGTCTCGAGGCGGGCTCCACGATCCGGGGCAAGGTCGTCGACGATGGCAAGCCGATCGCGGGCGCACGCGTGAACGCGCTCGATGGATCTCGCAGCACCGCGAGCGCGGTGTCACAGGACGACGGCAGCTTCACGCTCAGCGGTGTCCCACGCGACGATCTTCGGTTCACGGCGCAGCCGTACGAGGTGGTGTCGCCGAAGACGTTTCACGTCTCGGAGGCGGTGCATGAAGGCGTCACGCTGGAGGTCGACGCGCTGGGCAGCATCGTCGGTCGCGTCATCCGCGCGAAGCAGCCGGTGCCCGGCGCGAACGTCGATCTCCATGGCCCCAACGACCGCGAGCTCGAGGCGGTCCGCACGGACGCCACGGGCCGGTTCGAGGTGCATGGACTGCAGCCCGGACCGTGGACGGTGTTTGGCTCGGACGAACGCAAGGGGGCCTTCGGGCGAGCGCCCGAGACCGTCCAGCTCTCGCGCGGCCAGACCGCGGAGGTCACGATCGACATGGAGTTCGCCGGCGCGATCTCCGGCCGCGTCGTCGATCAGACCGGCGCCCCCGTACCGGGGGTGGCCGTGACGGTCCGCAGCACGAAGTCCGACGACACGGGCATCACGGCCACCGCGACCGACGGATCGTTCCGTGCCGCGACCCTGATGGGTGGTGGCGAGTATCGGCCGATCGTTCGGCGCAGCATGCTCGCGAGCGCACCGATGCCACCTGCTGCGGGCGGCGAGTTTCCGTTGATCGCGGTCGCGGACGGAGACACCGAGGTCACCGGCGTCGTGCTGACGGTACGGATCGATCACCTGTCGCTCGCCGGCAAGGTCGTCGACGCGGATGGTGCGCCGGTCTCGGACGCGCGCGTGAGCGCACAGCTCGTGGAAGGTGGCGCAGCTCCGAGGTTCGGGGGCGGGTTTCAGGACCCAGCCGAGACCACGAACGTGGAGGGTCAGTTCAGGATCGACGATCTGCTCGCTGGCTCCTATGCCTTGCGCGCCGTCTCGCCGACCGGTGTCGAGGCCACGCTCCTGGGCATCCGCGCCGGGCGTACCGACATCACGCTGGTGGTGGCTGCCGCGGGCAGCATCGAGGTCGCGACGTCCGGGTTCAAGACGACACCGCAGGTGATCGCCCTCCGCACCGGCACCGATGGTCCGGGCGCGCCGATCGTCGCCGTTCCTCGCGGCAACGAGTTCACGATCCGCAACCTCTCGCCCGGGCGCTATACGGTCATCGGTCGCACCTCCACCGAGGCCGCGAGCGCGATCGTTCAGGTCTCCGCGGGTCGCGCGTCACACGCGACGCTGACGAGCACTGGCTCCGCGGTCGTCGCCGGGCGCGTCCGCGAATTCCGCACGGGCAGGCCGATCGAAGGCATGACCTGCCGCGCGCTCCCACGATCGGGCACCGACGACACGGCCGTGGGGTCCGGCGAGGGCGTGCGGACCGACGCACAAGGCGCCTACTTGATCGCCGCCGCGCCCGCGGGTTCGATCTCGGTGTCGTGCGATGGGCTGTGGCGCAACTACTCCGATGGCCTGCGCATGCTCACGCTGCAGCCTGGGCAGCGCTACGACATCGACGTCCCCGTCGTCGCACTGAGTGAGGAGCCCGGCATCACGCTCGGCGGAATCGGCGCCGACTTTGATTTCGGCGTCCTCGTGCCGCGCCTCGTCCGCGTACAGCCAGCGGGCCCCACCGCCATGGCGGGCTTCCAGAACGGTGATGTGATCACCACCGTCGAAGGCGCCTCGGTCGCCGAGCTCAGTGTGCGTGGAGTCCGGAACCTGCTCATCAATCATGCGCCGGGCACGAAGATCAAGCTCGTCGCCACGCGCGGGGCGAAGCCTGTCGCGGGCGAGATCACGCTCGGCGAAGCGCCACAGTAGACAACTTGACCTAGAGCGCGACGAAGCGCACCCCTTCACGGTGCCAGGTCGAGCCGTGGGGCGCCGTGCCACGGCTCGCGTTCGACCTCGAAGAGGTGCGCCAGCCACTCGGGCAGCAGGTGGATGGAGGCCAGGAAGTTGCCGCCTTGCTTCTCGATGACCCGACGGATCTCGGCGACGTGCTCGTAGGTCGCGGACGGCACCGCCACCATGACGTCGGCATCGCCGCTGCCGACCGCCGGATCACACACCGACGCCGGCGACGACACGTAGTGAGTTCGGCAGGTGACCGGGCGCACCGGATAGGCGCTACACTGGCCGGCCTCGAGCAGCGGGCAGGGCGGGCCGGCGCGGAAGAACGCCTCGACGCGCGTCCTCCCGGCGGCGAGCAGCCGCGGGTACTCGGTGCGATACCAGACGAGCCAGCTACGCAGGCGCGTGCGGATCATCTCGAGCTCGTCGGCTGTGCGGTGCTCGGTGATCCAGGCGACCAGCGTCTCGCCCTCGGCGCGGGTCGTCGGGACCTCGAGACTGCAGCAGTGCGAGCAGCCGACCGTGCAGCTCGGTGTCACGCCCGTCGTCGCGAGCTGCGCCAGCTTCGCGGCGCTCGCGGCTTCGCAGCCCTGGTAGACCCGCAGCACCACGCGGCGCCGCTCGTCGGCGTTGGCGAGGGAGCGGGCCTTGTCCGCACGCTTCTGCTCGGCCTTGCCCATCGCACTCCCATTATGCCACCGCGGCCGGTGGAGTCGCGTCACAGCGCGACAGCGATGGCCATGAGCGGGACGGGCAGCCCCACGAGTCCCGGCGCGGTGGGGCAGGACAACCGCGGGAACCACCGGGTTGTCGCGCTCGCCGGGTTGGCGATCGAGAGATCCGCAGGATTCGGGTACAGCTCGGCGAGGTTCGGGATCTGGTCGAGCGTGTCGATCATCAGCGGACGATTCAAGCTGGCGCCGACGGCTGTCGTCACGATCAGCGGGTTGTGAAACTTGAACGTTCCCTTCGCACCCGCGAGGAGCTCACCGAGGAACATCGCCGTGCCGTTTGGATTCCACATGTAGACCGGTTTGGTGAACAGTGCGGCCAGCGCGAGTGGCAGCGAGCCCGCGCCACCGATGCTCACGACCCCGAGAAACGCGCCAGGATTCAGCAATGTGCCGAGAAGCCCGAGGAGGCCGACCGGATTGTTGCAGTAGGCGCCGTACGGGCACGAGGCATTGAACGCAACAGGCGCGTCGGGCGCCAGCGGCTTGCCGGGGGCGAGGTGGAGCGGGCCGCCCGTGGAAGCGAGGGCGGGGTAGCGGTTGTTCATCAGGTCGTCGCCGCGGACCCCGGCGGGGAAGCCGAGGATCCCCACCTGGTCCCAGAGGCGTCCCGCAGCATAGGCGAACACATACTTGAGAAAGCCGGATCTCTGGTCGAGGTCCGCCGGTGGTCCGGCTGCCTTGATCACCGCTCCGTTGTTGCCGTCGCACGGAGCCGGAGGCGTTGCCGCCATCTCTAGCGCACGCTTTTGAACGTTGCCGTCGCACGGCTTCCACTTTCTCCACCCCGTGGCGAAGGTCACCGAGAGCGCCGCCGCCGGCACGGTGAAGGACGGCGACGCGATTCCGGGGAACGGCCACGTCCAGGTGGTCGTCGTCACGCCCGCCGCGGTCGGCCAGGTGACGAGGTGTGGATCGCTCCAGTCCGTGTACATCGACAGCGGCTCGTTCGGAGCCGCGGCCGGGTTCAGGAGCGTGAACGGTTTGACCGCGAAGACGCTGCGCAGATCCTTTGACGGGAGCTTCGGGACGAGGTCCTCGGGTGCGTAGTAGGAGGTGATCGGCGCTTGCGCGATGGCGGCTGGGTTGTTCGGATTGCCAGGGATCACGGCGATCGCACGTGGCGCCTGAAACAGCACTCCACCGGTCTTGTTGACGACGCGAGCGATCGGTGACGTGCCGGCGACCGGGCACGAACCGTTCGGCGCGTCTGCCGTCGGACGTCCCGGCAAGTAGATGCTGATGTTGAAGTGTTCGACGACATTCGTCAGGACACCGGCGATCGCTCCCCCCATCGATTGCCCGGTGAAGAACTCCACCTCGATCGGTCCCGACGTCGGCAAGATCTCCGGATAGAGACGCAGCGTGTCCTCGAGCATCGCGCGCGCGTTCTGGGAGACGTCGTCGAAGCCCTGCGCGACGTAGAGCGGGGCCGGCGGTCCGGATCCCGGCAAGGTCATGCCACCAGAGACGCCGAGCCGACGGATCTCCCCGGCGCCGAGGTCCGACAACACGTCGCTGACGGCGTTGTTGGCACCATCTTGGACCTGCGTTCCCTGGACCGCGACCACGATGCAGCTCCCGACGTAGCGATTGTTCACGTCGGCGTAGAGCTCGCCGTAGAACCGCTTGAGACCGAACGCGTTCGTGTATTGAAACGGGATCCGGACCAACCCGCCCTTCACCAATGGTCCAGGTGGATGGATGGCACCTCCGGGGGTCTCGTCTCCGTAGACCACAGCGGCGAGCGCAGCTGCCATGACGTGCTTGTCTGTCGCCTTCGTTTCGGAATTGGGGGCCTTGAGCTTCCGGCAGAACTCGGACTTGTAGCTCTTCCACGGAGCCGCCGGATCGACCGTGGGAACTTCGTCGGCGTCCGCGGTGGTGATCGCCAGATCGTCGGATGACGGGTCGTCCGCGTCTGGTGTGACGCACCCCGACAATGCGAGCGCGCCGATCGCAAGCACGCCAGACTTGGAGAGCAGCTCGTGGATTCGCATGGCGGCGACGAATTGCATCCCCGATGCCATGGCCAGGTGCGCGACATGACGTTGTCATGCGACGCGGGGCTGCAGGCCGGACGCAGCGGCTGCAGGCGCGGGCCCGCAGTGCGGAGGTCACAGTTCGACGCCGGCCCTCACGGAGCAGTCTCGCCCTATCGTGGGGGCAGCCAACGAGGCCATCGAAGTCCACTACGACAACGTCGCGGTGGACGCGCACTGAGATCCGCACGCCGGCGCTACATGCGAGTGACGTCGTCGAACACCTGCTTCGCCCACGCCCGTAGGTCCGAGTTCTTCGTGATCGGATGGTGCAAGAACACGATCACACGCTTCCTTGCCACATCGAGCAACTTGATCGACACCACGTACGAGTCCGCCGTCGTCTCGATGCGGCCGTAGAGCAGCTTGTCGGCGCCGAGATCAGCGCCGATCGCCGCCATGCATTGCGGGCGCTCGCTCGCACACTGGTGGTCCTGCTTCGCCGTCGCCTGATCGACCGCCGATCCGGGGGCGAGCTCGTATGGCCCCTTCGCCGCTTTTGCGCGGTCACGCATCGCCTCACTGAGGCCCGCCGTGTCGCCCTCCAGGGTGAGCACGGCGATCTTCGCCTTGCCGGCGTGGGCGGAGGTGGTGAGGATGGTCAGGGCGAGCAGCGACAGGAGGGTGCGCATGTGGACATAGACGCAAACGCTTCCGGATCGTTTCGGGGAATCCACCCGTTTCGGCGCTCAACAATCCCACGGTGTTGCGTCGTCGTTTGTTCCCCAGCGCGAATGCTCCGTCGACGAATCCGCGGAACAATGGGTACCAATGACGAACAGGTGGATGGCGAGAGCGCTGATGGTCGCGCTGGCGGCGTGCAACTCGCGCTCCGGCGAACCGCCGGCGAAGCGGGAGGCGCCGGCGACGCAGCCCGATCCGCCTGTGGTGACCTCCCCCGATGCGGCCGCTGCCTTGCCGGCGCATCCCTCCACGCCGCCTGTCGATGGCGGCGCTCCGCGTGGACCGGGTGGCTCGGTGATGTTGACCAACGGAATGGTGCGCAACTTCAGCGTCGGCCCCGGCTTTGTCTACTGGTGCGAGGGCAACATCTACGCGGCGCCCAAGTCGTACGGCATCGACGTCTCGCGCGGCCCGTGCGAGTCCGCGTACGAGTTTCTTGGCGATCCGAACGGCATGGTGTTCTGCGATGCCAAGGGGATCTACCGGCTGCCGCCCGGCACCGGCGGGCCAGAGCTCATCGCGTCCACCGACGAGACGTGCCTCCTCGCCGCGGTCGACGCCGAGTCCGTGTACTTCATCATCCCCGCGTTCGAGGGCGTCTCGACCCCCGGCCTGTATCGCGTGCCTCGAGCCGGGGGCCCGGTCACGAAGTTGCTGTCTCATCGCAAGGGCGAGCAGGCGACGGTCGTCGTCGATGGGGATCAGCTCTGGGTCACCTCGATCTGGGACGGCACGATCAGAAGGATGCCCAAGGCGGGCGGCAAGCCGACACTGGTCGTCACCGGCCAGCGCGGGATCGTCGACCTCGTCGTTGATTCGACTCACCTGTACTGGTTCGCGCAAGGCACGGGAGAGATCCGACGGCGGAAGAAATCAGGTGGAGCGATCGAGGTGATCGGCCGCGAGGTCGACGAGCAAGGCCTGTGGATCCACGCCGGCCGGGTGTACTGGACGCAGATCGTCCCGGGTCAGACCTTGGTGCCCGGCCTCAAGGCGTGGAAGCAGCGGCTGATGCAGTGGTCCCCCGATGCGCCCGCGCCGATCGAGATCCTCACGGACCTGTTGGTGCCGACGGTGCGCGTCGACGACGACGGCATCTATTTCTCGCAACTCGACGAGCTCGGGGTCTTCATGATTCCGCACCGGAACTAGCTCCTGGATCCACGGCGGTCGAGCGCGCCTGCATCGTCGTCGCGCGGCGATGAGGCTCGTCGTCGTCGCGCGGCGATGCCATGGTGTTCATGCTCCGTCCGCGACCCGCACCGCCGTGCCGTTGACGGTCACCAGTACCATCTTGCTCGGTGTGCCGAGGAGCTGGTAGTCGAACTCAATACCGACGATAGCGTTGGCTCCGAGCTTGCTCGCTACGTTCTCTAGCACTCGCGTCACCGCAACGCGGCCCTCGCATAGCGCAGTTTCCAGCGCGCCCGAGCGACCGCCAACGACGTCGGTCACCGCAGCCAAGATGTCCCCGATCACGTTCACTCCCATCACCGCTTCGGCTGACACGATGCCTAGGTACTCTCGGATCGGCCTGCCCTCGAGTGTCGGAGTCGTGGAGACCGTAAATCCTGGAGCTCCGCGCGTTACGTGCAGTTCCCAACTCGCCGGTGGCGCCGGCGGCGGCGCGGGCAATGAGCCTGCCGGAGCAAACGGACGGATGGCCTCCGTGAGTTCGGTGAGCTGCTCACCCGTGATCTGTAGGACTCGGTGAATCCGTGAGCCTGCGCTTTCCACGACGATCTGATGATTCAGAGCCCCCGGCTTGTCGCGCGTGAGGTCGACACGTGTGATGTCGCCGATCGAGACGGCGGTCACGGCTTTCTTTTCGAAGCTGATGAAGCGTCGGTCGGTAACGATGAGCCCGGTCTTGCCTGCTCCGAACGTTGTCGCATCGACGAAAACGACCATGTTCTCGGCGCTCTCCATCGGCACATAGCTGGCGACGAGGGCGACGGCTTCCTTGATGGTGGTGTCGATGTACAGTTTCATGGTGCCCGATCCTTTGAGCTCTTGGAGAACGCACAGTTCTGGTCCACGGGTGCGGGATCGAATCACTGTACGCCCACCTCGACCGGATCGAGACCACCACCGGGGCGATCGTTCGCCGCGGCCAGCGGATCGGCACGATCGGCACCGCCGACGGTACGTATCCCGCACACCTCCATCTCGAGATCCGCGATCGGGGTCTGCGCTGTAGTGCCGGAGGTCGCGAAGTCGGGGCCGAAGCAGAAACCTGCCTCCGGACGGCACGATGAAGCGGCGTATGGTGAGGCCCTCGTGAGGGAGCTCATCGTCGATGACCAGCGGGCGATCCGCCCCGCACTCGAAGTGTGGTTCGAGGTCCACACGCGCGCAGCCCGGTGGGTCTCCAAGGCTGGATGCGATGAACGAGCCCTTGGTTTACAAGGCCTCGGCGTGCCGCGGCTGCCACACGGCGGCAAGATCTAGCGAGATGGTGGCACCCCAGCCGTCGGGCGTGCGGACCGCGGCAACGGTCGCGGCAGGTTGGAGCCAACCGAGCTTCAACATGCCGGTCACGCCGGCGCTCCATCGCATCCCGCCATCGCGATCGACGAATGGATCGTACGCGAGCGCGGTCTCGACGGAGACCGAGCCCAGGTCACACTGCTGCATCACACCGACGCCGGCGCGCGGAATGACGTGAACGATCCGCCGGTGGTCCTCGGTCGCGTACTGACCGGCGACATCGAGACCGAGATCGATGCGCAGGATGTGCTGCGCCACGGACGTCCACGGCGTGTCCTTGATCCAGATCCGCGAGTGACTGAGTCGCACGCCGGCCGTGCGAGGCAGCTCGAGAACCCCATCGCCGACGCGTGCGCTCGCGGCCAAACGCGGCTGTTCACTCGCCGCGCTCGGGATCAGGAATCCGAGACGATAGATCTGCTGGCCGTTGCTGTCCTGCGAGCCGCCGAACACACCGACGTCCGCGGTGCCGATGCTCGCGCGCGAGTCGTCGCGGGGAATCGCGAGGCCAGCGGCCGCTACGCCCGGATCGCGCAGGGTCGAGATCGCGAGTGGAAGCGTGCCGTACGCGCCGATGTGGCAGTCGCATGCGGTCGACGCCTGTGCGTGCAACGTGGAGGAGATCGCCGGTCCGCCATCGAGCTCGCTCGTGTCCGAGAGGCGAGGTGGCGCCAGCTGCTGGCGGTCAAGCAAACCAAACGAAAGCCAGATCGGGGCCAGGAGCGGGAGAAGGGGCATATTCGGTACACGTGCGAGCCCCCAACGATGGGAAGAATCGTTTGGCCTCGACGGCGGACCGAATAACGAAAAGGCCTCGTGTCGCTACGAGACCTTCCGTTTCCTGGTGGAGCCTAGGGGGGAGGTCGCGAGACCTTTCCGTTTCCTGGTGGAGCCTAGGGGGAACGGTCGAACGGCTGGCGAGACCTCTAGAGTGCGATTCTGGAGGCGCCTAACAATCTTGCGGCGTTGCGGCGCCATTCGTTCCCTACCAAGGGTTCGCCCGTCGAGGAATCTGGGGAACGGTTGGGGCTGTTGATTCGAGCTTGGCCGACTATAACTCTCGACTTATAATAACCCGGAGATTATGACCAAGGCGCAGCGGCTTGCCGTGTTCTTCGGTCGAATGACCGAGGCTGCGCCGGCATCGACCGCGGCGGCCGCCTTCGCATTGATCACGGCGACGTTCACCGCGGTCGAGGACGAGATGTGCACCGACGCAGACGATCGCATGTTCCCGCCGAGCGGCGATTTCCATTTCATCGTCGAAGGTCGCGAGGACTTGGATCTCTACCGACAGGCGGCGCACGACACGATCATCGACGCGAATGGAGCGATCCTGATCCGCATCCGCAAGACCGGGGCGATTGTTTTCGAGAAGGCCGGCTCCGACGGCAGAAAGGTAGAGCTATGACGAACGAACGCGAGAAGAACGCAGCGTGGCTTGCCGACCAGGTCCGTGCTGCTCTCCCGGCAAGCAAGGTCACAGTTCACAAGCCAAGCCCAAAGGGGAAGGGCTGGGTGCTCGATGCCGACTATCGCGACAGTTCAGTCGTGGTGATGTGGACGCCGGCGACTGGATTCGGACTTGCGACGCCCAAGGAAGACGAGCCGTATGGTTCGACGCCGAGTGAGATCCACAGCGACGCGGACGAAGCGCTCGCGCGTGCGCTGCATTTGCTCAAGACGGGCGAGCAAGCGCGCTCGCATCGCGAGATGCGCCTTCAAGAGCTGCGTACACATCGCAGCTTCTCGCAGGAAGTCCTCGCGAAGGCGATGCATGTTAGCCAAGCATCCGTCTCGCAGACCGAACGCCGCGACGACGTCATGATCAGCACGTTGCAGAACTACATCGAGGGCCTCGGCGGCAGGCTGCGGGTCGTCGCCGAGTTTCCCGGCGAGAAGATCGAACTCGAGTTCGGAAACCAGGCGGGCTCGAAGTGAGCGGTCGCCTCAAGAACGCGTTTCCCACAACACAGCCAGACGAGGCGAATACAAGACGCTCGGCGAACATTGGGCCACCATGCGCTCCTCGTTCGCGGGCCGCCGTGGGCGTCGTGGCGACGGCCGTAGCGGCGACCGCTCACGAGGGACAGATGCTGCAACGTGGCATGGCTCAGCGATGGGCCCTGGTCCTCGTCGTCGGGGTCGCGGGATGCGGGCCGTCCGAGCCCACCCCATCTCCCGGTCTACCACCGGCGCCGGTCAACGCTCTGCCGCGCCGCAACACGACAACTCGAGCGAAGCTCGACACCGGCGACAAGTTGCCGGCTCACGGGATGGTTCTCGCGTACCGCGGGTTTTCGAATGGATCGCGACTCACCCTCGATGCCGACGCCGGGACGCTGCGCCTCGAGAAGGACTCGATGGGTAAGGTGGAGCCGCGGGAGCGCGAGGTCTCCCGCGAGGAGATCTCGGAGATCATGGCGCTCGGCGAGGCAGCGTGGCGCGAAATACCGTCGGGAACGCCGCAGGTCTACAACGACTATCGGCAGGAGCTGTACGTCCTCGACGGCGAGGACGCGTTCTGGGTCGTCGGCAATCCACTCGAAGATCAGCATGGCGCACCGGTCGACCGCCCTGCGGCCTCGGCAGCGGTCACGCGGCTCAACAAAGCGGCGCCCTGAGCGACGAACCAACCATGACGTGCGAGGAGCTCGAAGGGGCACAGGCTGCTGAAGCGTCCCGCATCACGGAGCTGGAAGCGCAGCTTTCGGCACTCGCCGAGCCCGCCGCTGACGCCCTGGGCCGTCAATATTGGCGCGAGCACCCGATAGCGAGCTCCAGATCTTTCGCGGTCTCTCTTCCGCGGTCTCCCGAGTGGGCGACAGCGTGGAAGGCTGAGCTCGGGAATCGGTGGGCGTCCTACGAGGCCGGCTCGATCCTGGTGTTCCCGTTCGATGAAGAGATCGAGTCCGTGGGTTCCGAGCTTCGCACGACGCGGCAATGAGATGGCGCGTGAGGCCGCTCGATGGCGCGTCGAGAGATGCGGCAGTCGGCAGCGAACTACGAGCACGAGCGAGACGGACTGGGTGATCGAAGGCAGTCCTCGAAGGCTTGCTCAAGAACATCGAGACGATCGAGAAGATGAAGATTCTCACGGATTGGTGAGGGCGCGGGCGCGAGTGGAAGAGTCGCGCCGCGGTCGTCCGGCGGGAGAGCGCGAGGCGATGCGTGGTGCGTCACCAGAGTCGAGCTTCTCACACCGGTCACGACGCCGAGGCCAGTACGCCCGAGCGACCGCCGACGGCGTCGGTCACTGCAGCCAAGATGCGATGACCTCGCTGCCGTGCTGTTGGGGAACGATTCACATAAGCAACCTCGCGGGATCGCTTGCGACATCTAGAATCGAGGGAACGATTCGCCAACCGCCCGAAAACAAAATCGCCGCGTATCTCTACGCGGCGACTTCGTTTCCTGGTGGAGCCTAGGGGGATCGAACCCCTGACCTCTAGAGTGCGATTCTAGCGCTCTCCCAGCTGAGCTAAGACCCCAGGACTGGCGGCGGTATGGGTATCAGTGGGTCTGTGACCTGTCAAGCGAGCGTCGTGGGCTAGCGCGAATTCGCGACGACTTCCGCGTCGATAGCCGCTACGAGGCGATCCACCTCGCGGACCAGGTCCGACGGCGGGAGTGGCACCCCGACCCGGACCGCGTCCACGACCTGGGCGAGCACCGCAGGGGCGCGCAGGATCCGGCGGTGGCCGAGGCCGGAGGTCAGCTCGAGGCGCGCGTGCGGCCACAGGGCGGCCAGCCGCTCGCCGTGGAGCACCGAGACCTCGCGGTCGTCGCGGTCGTGGATCACGAGCATCGAGGCATCGCGGTGGCCGATCAGGCGATCGATCCGCAGCGCCTCGATCCCGACGCCGCTGTGGACGGCGAGGTTGTCCTCGAGCGCGCCACGATCGTTCTCGTCGAGGGCCACCAGCTTCGCGAACCGCTGCACGGAATCCTCGATCAACACGTTCGGCGCGAGCATCACGTTGCGAGGCGCATCGACACCGCCACGCGCGTGAGCGAGCAGGGTGGCCGCCGCACCGAACGAGTGAGCGACGATCGCGTGGAGCGGACCGACCGCGGCGGCGACGTCGATGATCACGTCCGCGTGGTCGGTCAGGTACAGCCGGTTGCCGGGAGAGCTGCCGTGCCCGGGCGCATCGAACGTCACCACCGAGAGGCCGGCGGCGACCAGCGGCTCGACCAGGGCGCCCAGCTGCGAGCCACGGCCTTCCCAGCCGTGGACCAGGAGGACCGTCGGGCCCACGCCCCAGCGCCAGGCACAGACCCGGGTTCGCGCGCCCTCCCATCGCGGTGAGCGCAGGAGGACCTCGACGGTGAATGGCTTGGCGCTCGCCAGGATCGCGCGCTCTCGCTCGGGGCGAGGGTGGCGTCGCGGCGAAGTGAACAGTCGTTCGGCGAGGTTGGTACCCAGCTCGTCGGAGAGGATGTAGGCCGTCTGCAGCGCCGCCCGGGTGAAGCGGAGGGCCGTTTGAGAACGAACGGTCGTGCTATTTTTGGGCGTCGTCGAAGTGTGAAGCACAGGATCCTCCAGAGGTTGGATGGTCTCAGCGAGCGCGGTGGCTGGGTGCCAGCGCAGTGTCGAGCAAGCGCTCGAAGGCGAGGCGAGAGCGATCGAGGGTGTCCGCTTCACGGAGGAAGCGGTGAAATGTATGGGTGCCGAGCATGATGCCGTACTCCTCGAACGCGAACTGCGCGGCATCGAGCTCGGTGCGGAAGTGGCCCTCGCGGATCGCGATCTGTGCGGCCTTCGTCAGCTCGTCGATCCAATCCTTGCAGGTCTGCACCAGCGCATCGCGTGGCGCCCCCGGACGATCGTCGAGCTCCGCGCTCGCTCCGACGAAGAAACAGCCGCCGGGGCGGATGCCCCAGACCAGCCAGCGATCGAACAGGGCGCGGACACGTGGTAACCCGCGCGGCTCTCGCAGCGCCGGGACCATGACCTCTTGCACGAACTGGCGGCTCGCCTCACCGATCACGGCGATCTCGAGCGCTTCCTTCGAACCGAAGTGCGCGAACAGGCCGCTCTTCGAGAGCTGGGTCGCCTCCGCGAGGCGGCCGATCGAGAGCCCCGAGACCCCGACCACCGTCGAGAGCTCGAAGGCCCTCGCCAGGATCGCGTGCCGGGTCTCCTCGCCTTTCGCCATGTTGATATAATAGAACGACCGTGCCTTTTGTCAACTCGTTCAAGGAACGCTCATGATTTCATGTAGCTGGCGCTGTAGCCAGGGCGCCTGCTAGAACGGGCACCCATGGCGCGCGACCGCCTCGACAAGCTGCTCGTCGACCGCGGCCTCGCCGCGAGCCGCGATCGTGCGGCTGCGCTGGTGATGAGCGGCGCGGTCCTGGTCAACGGCCAGCCCGCCGGAAAGCCGGGCTCGCAGATCGACATCACCGCCGAGCTCACGCTGCGCGCGGAGGATCATCCGTACGTGTCGCGCGGCGCGCTCAAGCTCGTGCAAGGGCTCGACACCTTCGCCATCGATCCGGCGGGCATGGTGGCGCTCGACATCGGCGCATCGACGGGCGGATTCACCGACGTACTCCTCAAGCGCGGCGCGACCCGGGTCTACGCGATCGATGTGGCGTATGGCCAGCTCGCGTGGTCCCTGCGCCAGGACCCGCGGGTGGTCGTGATCGAGCGCGAGAATGTTCGCAACCTGGATCTCGCGCTCGTGCCTGAGCCCGCCGACCTCGCGGTGATCGATGTCTCGTTCATCTCGCTCACGCTGGTGCTACCGCGCGTCGCCCAGCTGCTGCGCGCGCCCGTCGGCAAGCCGGTGATCGTGCTGGTCAAGCCGCAGTTCGAGGTCGAGCGCGAGCAGGTGGCACGCGGTGGCGTGGTGCGCGACGAGGCCGCGCGTCGTGGCGTCGTCGACAAGATCCGGACCTGGGCCGCGGGCCACGGCTTCACGTCTCACGAGGACGTGGAGTCGCCGATCACCGGCCCGGCCGGCAACGTCGAGTATCTGCTGCTACTGCGCACGGCCGCCGCTCCGCCGGGTCCATAGCCGCGGTTCGCCGCGGTTCGCGCAGGTTGGCGGCGGTTACTTCGTCAGATCGTCGAGCGAGGGCAGATCGCCAATGTTCGGCTGCAACACGATCTCGATCCGCCGGTTCTGCCCGCGGTGATCGTCGTTGTCGTTCGGCACCACGGGATCAAACTCCGCGAACCCGGCGGCGGACAGCACCTTGCCGCTCATGCCCTTGGACACCAGGAACCGCACCACCTCGACTGCGCGCGCGGTGGACAGCTCCCAGTTCGACGGGAACTGCGCGGTCTTGATCGGCAGATCATCGGTGTGACCGGCGACCAGGAAGTCACGATCGGCCACCGTCGCGAGGACCTGCGCGACCTTCTCGAGCGCGGCCTTGCCCTCCTTCTTGACCGAGGTCTTGCCGGAATCGAACAGGATGTCGTTGGGCAGCGCGATGATCATGCGGCCCTTGCGGATGATGACCTTGAGCTGACCTGAATCGATCATCGCGCGGAGCTTGGTCAGCAGGCTCTTGAACGTGGCGAGCCGTGCATCTGCGGCGGCCTTCTGCTTGCGCAGCTCCTCGAGGCGCGCCGCGGCCTCGGCCTTGTCCTTGGTCAGGCTCTCGACGTTCTGGCCGAGCTTCTCGAGCCGCGCCTTCATCGTGCCGGCGACGGCCTCGCCCTCCTCGACCTGCTTCTGCAGGTCATCGCGCACCTTGGTGAGGTCCGCGATCTGCTTCTCGAGCTTGGCGATGTTGTCACCGAGCTCCTTCTCCTTGGCGGCCAGCGTGGCTGCGTCGTCGGCCTTCAGCTTGGCCATCTGCTGGCGGTGCGAGCTCGAGGTCATGCACCCGGGGCCAAGGACGAGCGAGGTGGCGAGCACCAGCGAGGCGAGCTTCATGGGGCGGTTGTACAGCGATCGGATCGCTGTTGACAGCCATCGGCCCTGGCAGTATGAATTACGGAATGAACGTTCGTTCCGGAAGTAAGCCGGCCGCGAAGCGCCGGC
Organism: Myxococcales bacterium; assembly: GCA_043776275.1. Lineage (GTDB taxonomy): Bacteria > Myxococcota_A > Polyangia > Haliangiales > Haliangiaceae > JABFXX01. The sequence goes on from JAYVRN010000208.1 coordinate 21,285, forward strand.
GCGGACGGCCGCTCGTCGATGACAAGCGCAGGATCATCCTGGACGCCGCCCTCGAGGCGTTCGCGGTGCGCGGCTATCACGGCACCGCCGTCCCCGACGTGGCCGAGGCGGCCGGGGTGGGCACCGGGACCTTGTATCGCTACTTCGCGAACAAGGAAGCACTCGTCAACGAGGTCTATCGGGACGCGAAGCAGCGGCTCCGCGGTTCGCTCCTCGCGGGTGCGCCCGAGCTCGATCTGAGCCGCACCGAGATCGCCGAGGCCTGGTTCGCGGAGCTCTGGCGTCGGCTCGGTGCGTTCGCGAAGGCGGAGCCCGATGCGTTCCGCTTCCTCGAGATGCAGGACCACGTCGAGTACCTCGATGCGGCGAGCCGCGAGGTCGAGCTCAGCGTACTCGCGCCGCTGTGGATGGCCGGCAAGCGGCTGCGCGAGCGCGCCGAAGGCCCCACCGTCGATGTTCTGATCGCGCTGCTGTGGGGCGCGTTCGTCGGCCTCATCAAGGCCCAGCGCCTCGGCTACCTCCGTCTCGATGACAAGCAGCTCGAGCAGGCCGGCGCGGCCTGCTGGCGAATGATCGCTCCCCGACCCAAGAAAGGCTGACCCATGCTCTCCGCCCAGACCACCGGTTCTCATTCCACCTCGTCGTCCACCACCAGCGCGCAGGCACAGGTCCAGTCGCTGGACGCGCTCGCCGCGCGCTCGAGCCGGGAGCTCGATGCGCTGTATCGCAGCGCCACGGTCTCCTCCTCGATGCACGCCGCGGACGGAGCGCTGATCGGCCGCATGCTCGCGGTGAACAGCCTCCCGGGCATGCTCGCGAGCCCGCTGCGCCGGTTCGCCGCGTCGCGATCGTTCGTGTGGGAGGGCAAGACGTTCCAGGCCGCCAGCGCCACGCGCGGCGTGGGCCACAACCGCGTGCACATCCCGCGTGCGCTCGGCCGGCAGAACCTGTTCCCGTTCGAGACGCTGTTCGGGCCCTCCGCGATCGACGGCAAGCCGACCTTGATCCTCGACTACGATCTGGACGTCAACCCGTCGTACATCCGCCACATCCACGACGAGGTCCGCGAGGTCGCCCCCGGGCTGTTCCTCGGCCCCGCGATGTGGAAGGGCGAGCGCGACAAGTCCCTCGTGCTGTGGTTCGGCCTCGACGCGAGGCTGTCGTGAACCTGCAGCACGTGGTGATCACCGGCGCCGCGGGCGCGATCGGCTCGGCGATCGCACGCGAGCTTCGCGCCGTGCATCCCACGGCGCACCTGTCCCTGCTCGATCGCGACACCGCGGGTATGGCCGCGCTCGCGGCCGGCCTCGGCAACGCGAGCACGCACGGCGTGGATCTCCGCGAGCTCGAGAGCTTGCCGGCGTTGATCGCCGAGCTCGCAGTCACGGCGCCGATCGATGGCCTCGTCAACTGCGCGGGGATCATGCGCGTGCAGGGCCTGCCGTCGTGGGACTGGGAGGACGCCGCGTCGCTGCTCGCGGTGGATCTCCTCGCGCCGCTGCGTCTCCAGGATCTCGTGGTGCGCGGCATGGTGGAGCGCGGCTGTGGCCTGATCCTGAACATCGCGAGCATGGCCGGGAAGGTCCCGCTCAAGGGCTGCGCATACTACGGCGCCTCGAAGGCCGGCCTCGCGATGGCGTCGGAGATCGCGCGCGCGGAGCTGGCGCCGCATGGCGTGCAGGTGATCACCGTCTATCCGGGCCCCGTGCACTCGGCGCTCGAGCAAGGTGCGCGCGATGGCTATGGGGGTGGTGGGCTGTTCGCGCGGTTTGCGCCCACCGGTGATGCCGCCGAGCTCGCCCGCCGGATCACCGTCGCGATCGCGAAGGATGAACCGCGCGTGATCTATCCGCGGCTCTATGGCGTGGGCTGGTCGGCCACCAACCTCTCGAGCTGGATCGCGTTGTCGTACGGTCCGCCCCCCGTCAACTAGCCTGCGCAACGCCTCGCGTTTGACCAGCGCAACGCCTCGCGCCACTGCGCGGCCCACGTCCGTGGCGCTCGCCTTGACCTCTGCAGGCGCTGCAACCGCCCGTGGGCGCTTGCGCCGATAGAACCGGCCGAACGTTACGGATTTGCGACGAAATCGGCCAGCCGACCAGCCACGGCAGCTCGCTTCGCCACCCTCGCGCAGGTCCAACTATCGAGGATGACGCACTGCACGCTTGGCACCCGGCGTGCTCGAAGGCGGGCGCATGAAGACTTACTTGGCTTCGGTGGGTGTCGTCCTGTCGTCCTTGCTGATCGGATGCGCGTCCGATGGCGCGATCGAGGACGGCGAGAACGACGAGTTCATGACCGCGGACGTCAAGGCGGATGCCTTCGGCGTGGAGGACTGGAGCCCCGATGGCGCGGCCGTCCTGACCTACGTCAGCTCGGCGACCGTGGCCAAGCTCCAGGACGAGGTCGGGCTATCCGAGCGCGTCGCGAAGGCGATCGTCGCGCAGCGCAACACGCTGCCGGGGAAGAAGTTCAAGGACCTCGCGGACCTCGATGCCGCGAAGTACGTCGGCACCACCGTGTTCGAGGAGCTGCTCCACCACGCCGCGGAGGCGCACCTGTTCAAGACGGCGCTGCGGATCCCGCTGGTCGTCGAAGGCAACTCGCGGGTCTCGATCACCTCGTACAACGATGAGGCGCGCACCGCCGGCGTTGCCGGGTTCGCGAAGTACACGTTCGTCGACGCGAGCACCGACTACACGGCGAAGATGGCGACCTACGACACGCGTCTCCAGGCGATCGCCACCAAGCTCAACATCCAGATCAGCGGCGAGATGGCCGCGTACGCCAGCTCGGTCAACGACTACGCGGTCGGCTCGCTCAAGCCCTGCTTCATCGGCGATCCCCTCGAGGTCGCGGACGTCACCAGCTCGCAGGGCGACAACCTGATGGGCGACATGTACAGCCTGTGGGGCTGGCGCTACAAGACGAAGAAGTGGATCTACGAGGACCAGAACGAGTCCGAGATGAACTTCGGTTCGGACTGGACCACCTTCAAGAAGACCGGCAAGTCCGTGCTGCTGATGGCGACCAACACCGACGATGGTGGTGATCCGATCGCCGACGAGATCCCACCCTGCCGCTGAGCGCGGCGCTCACAGCGTCTTTGTGAGCAGCAGGAACCGGCGATCCGCGACCACGCCGGCGACCTTGTCGTAGAACGGGCGCGGCCCGATCCACGCGACCTCGCACTGCGCGTGCGCCTCGGCCACATCGACGAGGCACGCCACGAGCAACACCTCGCCGAGCCCCTGACCGCGGTGCGAGGGCCACGTCCCGGTAGGGCCGAACCAGCCGAGGCCCGCGTTGTTGCCATCGTGCGCGGCGAACGCACAGTACGCGCCGTCCTTCAGCGCGACGTGGACGCCCGAGGGTGACTGCGCGAGGGCGCGCGTGAGCTCGAACGGCCACGCACCGCCGAACTCGGCGGCCACGGCGTCGACGAGCGCGGTCTCGTCGGGCCGCGCGCGCCGGACCTCGTAGCCGTGCTCGCCCACGGCGAGGCTGAGCGCCTCCACGCGGTGCGCGGTCACCCGTGGGTTGCCGCGGACGTCGATCAGCACATTGGTGCGCGGCTCGCCCGTCCTCACCCAGCCGCGCTTCTCGAGCCAGGTGATGGTCTCCGTGTTGCGCTCGTCCACGCCCGGGGCGAGGTAGTTGCCAGGCTGATCGAGCGTCCGCAGCGTGGCGTGGCCGCTCGTCTTCGCCGCGGCCTCGCACGCCGCGAGCAGCGCGGTGCCGACGCCTCGTCCACGGCGCGACGGCATCACGCCCAGGACGCGGATCCGGTTGGAGGCGATCGCGGCCACGCCGGCGAGCTCGTCGCCGATCCATGCGCCGAGGGCCTGCACCGTCCCGCTCGGGCCCGGACCGAACAGCTTCTCCTCGGCGACCACCGCGGCGCGATCGAAGGCACAAGCGCCGGCGAGCAAGGCCGTCGCTGCGGGGAGCATCGATCGCTCCAGGGGTTCGATCCGCACGGCGAGAGCCTACCTCCTGCATCGTGTAGACGCCCGGCGCGCACTTCGCATTCCGTGCGAGCCGTGCGATCGTCAGCGGGATGCGAGCGATGCTCTTGTGCGCCGGTCTCAGCACGCGGCTCGGGAAGCTCGGCGCGGAGCGGCCCAAGCCGATGTTGCCGGTGTGTGGGGTCCCGATCCTCGCCTATGGGATCGCGAACCTCGTCGCGCATGGCATCCGCGACATCGTGATCAACACCCATCATCGCGCGGACGTGATCCGCGGTGAGCTTGGCGATGGGCGTCACCTCGGCGCGCGGATCCAGTACCTCCAGGAGGACGTCATCCTCGGCACGGGGGGCGGTCTCAAGCACGCGCTCGGCCTGCTCGATCCGGACGGCCGCGACGAGCCCTTCATCTCCCACAACGGCAAGCTGATCTTCGATCTCGATCTCACCGCCCTCGTCGAGGCCTATCGGCGCGCGGGCGACATCCTCGGCATGATGGTGGTCAAGCCCGTGCCGAACGCGCGTGAGTGGGGAGCGGTGAACGTCCAGCACGACGCACGCGGCGCTCACGTCACGGACATCCTCGGTGAAGGCGAGCACATGTTCTGCGGCGTCCACGTCACGCGACCGTCCGTGATAGCGCGGCTCCCCGCCGGAGAATCGGACTCGATCCGCCAGGGCTACCTGCCGTGGTTGCGCGCCGGCGAGCGCGTGGCGGCGTACGAGCATCGCGAGGGGTACTTAGCGGAGCACTCCACGCCCGAGCGCTACCTCGAGTCGAACTGGGCGCTGCTCGACGGGCAGCACCTGCGCCATGCGCCGACGCGCCACCTCGCCGGCGTGGATCCCACCGCGCGGATCTCGGCGAGTGCGACGATCGTCCTGCCGGTGAAGATCTGCGCGGGCGCGATCATCGGCGCCGGTGTGACCGTGGGTCCGTACGCGGTGGTCGGCGAGGGGGCGCGCGTCGAGCGATCGATCACGCGGACCGTGGTGTGGTCAGGCGCGGTCGCCTCGGCCGAGGATGTCGGCCCGATCATCACTTGATCGGGGTCGGCTGGATCGTCTGTCGCCTCAGTCACCCCCTCCGCGGATTCCTTCGGCGCAGGGAGTTTTCGGTCGTTGCTTCGCCCGACCGAAAATCGTCTGTCGCCTCAGTCACATCCCAGCGCGGGCAACTTGGTGAGCTGCTCGATGCACTCCTTCATCGTCTTGCGTACGACATCGTTCGACTGCAGGACGTCGCGCCGGGTGGACTCGGGGTTCTGTGCGACCTCGAGGCCGGTCGCGATCGCATCGGGCAACGCCTTCGCGAGGCCGCACTGGCGGGCAGCCTCGGGTGCGGTGCACGCGCAGATCTTGGTCACGTACGCGCCACACGCATCCTGACCACGCTTGAGCTCGGTCTGCGGGATCTGCGGCGGCTTGTCCTCGGGTGGTGGGCCGGCGGTTGGCTCCTGCTTGCTGCACCCCGTGGCGACGAGGAGAACGAGGAGCCAGCGCATCGTCAGCCCGCCTCGACGCGGGCGAGCACGACGGAGATGTTGTCCACGCCGCC
>JAYVRN010000209.1:0-26725 GCA_043776275.1 Myxococcales bacterium
CCACTCCGCGCGACATAGATCGCCCCACCCGCGAGCCCCGCGCCGGCGACGGCGAGCGCGACGAACAGCGGCCACCTCTTCGCACCGCTCGGCGCCAGCGCCGCGACCGGGCCCGAGGCGCCGAAGTTGACCGCGGTCACGCCGGCGGCCTTGATCTCCTTGCCATTGGTCAGCGCCGCGGACATCTCGCGGCAGCTCGCGAACCGCTTGTCCGGATCGGACTCCATCGATCGCCGGATCGCCGCGCTGACGTGGGCCGGCATGCTCGGATCTGCGTGGCGCTCGGGAGGATCGAACTTGCCGTGAACGATCTTCTCCATGATGTCGAAGTCGTTGTCGCCGTCGAACGGCGCGCGGCCCGTGGCCATCTCGTAGAACATCGCGCCGAGCGAGAAGATGTCTGACCGCGCGGTGACGTCCTTCGCCTTGCGGATCTGCTCGGGGCTCATGTAGCCGAGCGTCCCCATCCGCGCCTCGTGGTGCGTGGACTTCTTCTTCGCGGCGGCACCCGCGCTGGTATCGGTGAGCTTCGCGATCCCGAAGTCGGTGACCACGGGGATCAGGCGGCCGTCGGTCTTCCGCAGCAGGATGTTCGCCGGCTTGATGTCGCGGTGGATGATGCCCGCGTCGTGGGCGTGGGCCATCGCATCGAGGATCGGCACCGCGAGCTGGAGCAGCTCGTCCGTGGTGAACGGCTTGTTCTTCTTGGTGATGTAGCCCTCGAGGCTCCCGCCCTCGATCAGCTCCATCACGAGCGCCGCGGCATCCGCGGTGGCCACGATGTTCGTCACCTTGACGATGTTCGGGTGCGTCAGGTGCTTCGCCTGGATCTTCGCCTCGTCGAGGAACCGCCGCCGCGCCTCGGCGTTCGCGCGGTACTCGTCGTCGAGCACCTTGAGTGCGTGGATCGTGTCGAGGATCGCGTGCCGGGCGCGATAGACCTTGGCCATCCCACCGCCGCCGATCTCGGCTTCGATGATGTACTCCCCGAGCTGCTGACCGGCTTCCACGGGTCAGTCCGCTTCGGGGCAGCCGTCGTCGTCCTGCACCGTGTCCCAGTCCTCCGCCTGCTCCGGGCACTTGTCGACGGAGTTCGGGATCTTGTCGTTGTCGGCGTCCTTGCCGGGGCAGCCATCGCCGTCGGTGCCGTTCTCCGCGAGGTTCGGGCAACGGTCCACGCTGTCGCGGATGTTGTCGCCGTCGCGATCCGGGCAGCCCTTGGCGCCGGGCCGGCCCGCCACGCTCGGGCACTCGTCGTCGGCATCGGCCACGCCGTCGTTATCCCGATCCTGGAGCGGACATCCGTCGTTCGGGTTTGGCCCCTTGTGATCCTCGGCCTTGTCGGGACAGGTGTCCTGCGCATCGACGATGCCGTCGTTGTCGTTGTCGGCGTCGATGCAGCCGTCATCGTCGCGGAAGCCGTCCATGTCTTCGGCTTCGGTCGGGCACTTGTCGTCGTCGTCGAGGACGCCGTCCTTGTCCGTATCGAAGTCATCGGCGTGGCGGCTCGCGATCGTGCGCGCCGCGGCCACGCCCGGGCAGCCCGAAGGATCGGCGGCGCCGTCCTTGTCGGCCTTCACGCCCGGGCACTGATCATCGACATCCGCGACGCCATCGCCGTCGTTGTCGGGATCGGGGCAGCCGTCGCTGTCCTTGTAGTTGTCGAAGTCCTCGGGCTGATCGCGGCACTGATCGTCCGCGTCCTTCACGCCGTCCTTGTCCGCGTCCCCTACCCAGCCCGGGGCGGCCGGCACCTTGCCGGTCTTGCCGCACCCGACGGCGGCGAGGCCGGCCGCGAAGCCGAGCGCGAGGGCGAGTGCCCTGATGATGCCGAGGTTGGTCACGGGGTGGTTCGCTCTATCACATCTTGGTGGTGACGATCGGGCGCCAGATCAGCATGCCACCGTAGTTGAGCTCGCGCTCGCCGCCGGGCTGGTAGCCGAGGTGACCCTCGAGGTGGAACTTGCTGAGCACGGAGATCAGATCGCCGAGCACCGGGATCGGGATCCACAGCCGGCCACCGATCATGTGGAAGTGGCGCTTCTCGTTCATCAGCGGATCGCCCGTGCCACCGAGCGCGAGGTAGTTGAGCCGCCCCTCGACGCCGAGGATCGCCGAGGTCCCGAGCGGGATGCGGAGCACGATCGGCGAGTGGAAGCTGTTCTGCTCCGGAGCCTTGTACGTGGACGGATCCGACATCGCCGGCGCATCGCTGATCGAGCTCGACGAGTACCCGAGTCCGAACCCGAGCACGCCGAGCTTCTTCACCGGCTTCATCAGGATGTAGTCGATGCCCCAGCCGCCGACGTTGCCACCGAGGTTGGACGACTCGAAGTGCAGCGAGAACTCGTACACGCTCCCCGAGTCCTTGTTCGGGATCCGGAACAGCGTGCCCATCCCGTGCTGGCGATCGTCCTTGGTGAGGGGCGTGGTGCCGAGATCAAACCAGAAGTCCCAGGTCGGTCCCGCGAGCGTCTGGATCGCGAACGCCGACTTCTCGAGGCGGTCCCACAGGTCGCTGCCGTCGTCCTTGCCGCCCGACAGCGCGGTCCGATAGACCAGGCGTCCGCCGAACGTCATCGGCTGCGGCGAATCCTTGGTGTACGTGGCGTAGCCCTCGATCGCGAGCGCGCGCAGCGCGGGCACCGCTTCGCCGAGGAACGGGATCGGGCCATAGATCCGCGCGGTGACGGGGCTGTAGTGCTGCTCCATCGGCAGCGGCTGCTTGTCCTTCGAGAACTGCAGGATGTTGATCCGCGCCTCGAGGCTGCCCATGAAGCCGGCCGCGATCGGCGCGCGCGCCACCACGGGGATGTGCACGCTCTTCTGCGTGATCGTCATGTCGGGGAACAGCGTCTTGCTCGGCAGATCATCGCTCAGGTAGCCGATGCCCGCGCCGAGCACGAGCGGCGCCTTCGCGAGCGCCGTGATGATGAGGTCACCACCATAGCCGCTCGAGACGCCACCGAGCTTGTCGGACTCGAAGAAGCCCGAGAACTCGTACGTCGCCTTGCCGGACTTGCTCGGGACCCGGATCGCACCACCCGCCCCCGTGGCGAGCGCGCTCTTCTCGAGCGAGTGGCTGCCGACCGAGTACCAGAGCTCGAGGCTCTTGTAGCGCGGCCCCGAATCGCTGCTCGGCTCGTTGTTCGCGACGACCGCGATGGTATCGGCCGTCGCCGGCGTGAGCGCCGCGACCGCCGGATACGGATCGAGCGTGGTCGTGCCGTTCCAGACCTCGTCGAGGTACCGGGCGTCGTTCATGCCGTAGCGGGTGCCGAACAGCGTGATCGCCGTGGGATCCCACGTGGAGCCGACCTGACGCGCGAGGACGAACTGGTCCTCGGACTTCCAGTCCGCCGCCGCGCTGCCCGCCTTCACGAACGTGCTCGCATCCCCGGTGGCGCGCTTGACCTCGGCGATCAGCGAGAGCCCATCAGGATCGCTGTCGGCGCCGAGCCGGCGGGCCACCAGATAGTGGAACGCCGCGGCCGCGGGGAACTGCTGCTTCAGCTGCCGCATCTTCGCGAGGTGGAACGCGATGCCGCTGACCTTCAGCGCGTCGTAGCGGATCCGCATCGCGTGGCCCGGCGGCAGGGGCTTGACCAGGAACTCGGCCAGCAGCTGCGCGCGCAGATAGAACCGGCGCTTGCGGAGGCCCTCCACCTCGTCCCACGCCATCGCCGCCGTGTCGCCGAGCGCGTGGAGCACCACCGGATCGGTGATCTTGTTCGCGAGGTCTTTGGCGCCCTGGATCGCCACGAGCTGGCCGTGGGCCTGCTGGAACTCACCGCGGTCGTACTTGCCCCACGCATCCTTGAGCAGGACCTTCACCTGCTCGGAGGCCGCGCGCTCGCGCTCGCTCTCGAGGCCATCGACCTTGCCGGCCTTGTCGAGATCCTTGGCCTCGCGATAGTCCGCGACCGCCACGTCGTACTTGCTCTCGGCGAACCGCTGCCGGCCCTGGTTCCGAAACTCCACGGCGCGCTTGTTCGCCGCGACGCAGCCGACCGCCGAGGTCGCGACCAACAGCGCGACGAAGCCCGTCGCTGAATACGCACGAACGCTCATGGATCGGGGCATCGTACCGACGATGGTCAACGGAAGTAAAGACGAGGGGGTCCGCGCTTCCGTCAGACGCTCGCAGCTGTCGCCTGGCCACGACATCCCGGGTCGCACGATCGCGAACCGTTGACGATCGTGCGCGGCGCCGTGCGTGGTCGTCGCTCCGTCGTTACACCCGCACCTTACCCAACACTTTGATAATACAAAGAAAGCTTGGCGCGCCGGAGAGGCGTGCCGCATCGTGATCGAGACGGACCCGATGGTCCCGAGGAATCAATCCGATGAACAAGCTGACCACGATGCTCGCCAAGATGCTCCCGATGCTGGCGTTGACCACGGCGTTCTCCCTCGCCGGCTGCAAGAAGACCCCGGAGGAGGCCAAGGTCGATCCCGTGACCAAGCCGACCGAGGCCAAGCCCGAGGAGACCAAGCCGACCGAGACCAAGCCGACCGAGGCCAAGCCGACCGAGGCCAAGCCGGCCGCCGCCGGGGACCTGCCCGCCGAGTGCAATGACTACAAGGCCGCGATCGACGCGCTCACCAAGTGCGACAAGCTCCCCCAGACCACCCGCGACGCGCTCAAGCAGAGCTACGACCAGACCTCCACCGCGTGGGCGAGCATCCCCGCCGAGGGCAAGGCCGCGCTCGGCACCGCGTGCAAGGCCGCCGCGGACGCGGTCAAGCAGTCCGCCGCCGCGTGTAACTGAGCCGCACGGCCGCAGGGAACGGGGTCCCGCCACCGCGGGTCACGCGGGCCCTCCACCGCGGGTCACGGGGGCCCGCCACCGCGGGTCACGGAGTCCGGCTTCCGGCTGGAGGTGGCTCCTGCGCTCGCGAGCTCGCCACCACCGGCGGGCTCGCGATGCGCCGCCGGGCTCTCAGGGGCAGTCGATGGTGATCGCGAGGGAGTTATTGTCCTCGCGGCACTCGAGGTTGGTCCCGGTCGAGTTGCCGCGATCGTCCACGACGATCACAGCGTCGCCGATCGGGCCCGTCCACTGGCACGAGGCCGAGGTGCAGAAGCCCGGGAAGATCCGCTCCACGGTGGTCCCCACGCAGCGCAGCACCTGCGGCGGCCCTGCGGCATAGATCGCCACGGGGATCCCCACGCCCACCGGCTCGGTGCCGCGGTTGCAGACCTCCGCGGTGATCGTGGGCCCGCCCGCTCCGCACTGCACCTTCGCGCGCTTCACCGTGAGATCGGGCACCGCGCCCGCGGTGACGCCTTCCCCCGGCGCGTTCTGACGGAAGTTGTTGAGGCCCGGCTGCTTCCAGTTCTGCAGCCACTGGCTCGTGCGCGGGACCTTGCCCGTGCCGTCGATGTTGGTGACCGAGTACGCGTGCTGATTCCAGATCGAGCGCGTGTTGACCCAGCGATCCACGGTGTCCGCGAGGACCCGCACGCCCGTGGCCGCCGCGGTCGCGGGGTGGGACGCGCGGCACACCTTGCCCGCGGCGGATGCGCCTGCGCTCGGATCGCGACACACGAAGCCATCGCCACCACAGTCGGCATCACCACCGCAGCGGCAACGGCCGAGTGGATCGGCCGGCGTCTCGCGCTTGCACGGCGCCGCGCTCGGGCAGTCCGAGTCATCGAAGCACTGCACGCCATCGAAGATCGGATCGAGCACCGGGCACGTGACCGCGCAGTTCGTGTTGGAGGTGCTGACGATCTCGGCGTTGAAGTCGGCATCTGTATCGACGACCAGCGGGTTCTCGTACCAGGTGCACGAGGTGCGATAGCGCGAGTACAGCACCTTGCCGCCGATCCCATCGTAGACGCGCGTGAAGCACTCGTCGCCGTAGACGACCTCGGCGCGGCCATCGCCATCGAAGTCGAACACGCTCGAGCCCGTGGTGTTCGACGAGTAGTCCTGGGATTGCTGGGTCCACGCGATGCCATCGGTCCGCATCGAGGGACAGGTGGCCGCCGAGGGCGTGCCGCGGCAATCGGGATCGAACACGTGGTATGCGCTCGCGCCCGCCGAGGCGAACTCCACGCGACCATCGCCATCGAAGTCCGCGATCGTGGGCGGGCCGCCGATGCCGACCTGCGGAACGCCGAGCACCGACGCGAGCGCGACGAGGTTCGCGCTGAACACCTCGCGGCCGAACAGGTTGAACACCTTGGCAACCCCGGCGGCCGGAGTCGCGTTGTTGTAGACCACCGCGACCTCGGCGATCCCGTCGAGCGTCGCCCGGTCATCCTGCCCGTTCTGCGGGAACGTCCCGAAGTCCGCGACCGCGACGTGCCCGTTGACGCCGGGCAGCGCGTACTTCGGCGTCCAGTGACGGCTGATCCGATCCCAGGTGTAGACCTGCGAGCCGGTGACGAGCTCCGGCACGCCATCGCCGTCGACGTCGGCGACGACGGGCACGTAGCCGGTGCCGATGGAGTCCACCGTGCCCGCGATCGAGGCATCGATCAGCGCACCCGGCGCGTCGTAGACCGCACCATAGAAGATGATCTCCGGCACGCCATCATCATCGAGGTCGTGCACGCTCGGCCCGGCCCAGTCGCACAGCCCATCGGCGAACTGCGACGTGGTCTGCCACAGCACCTCCCACCCCGTGGGCCGCAGCGTGAACGCGACGAGGCCACCCACGGTGCGCGCCGCGATGATCTCCGGCGTGGCATCGCTCCCACCGATGTCGGCGATCGCCACGCTCGCCGACGCGATCACCGAGGGGCTCGAGAGCGTCGCCTGCTGCGTGCAGGTGCGGCCATCGATCACGCGAATCACCCCGAAGTAGGCCGGGTTGGTGCCGATGCAGGATTCCCCGCCACCGTCGGTGAAGTTGTAGGACGTGAACACGATCGAGGGCACGGAGAACTCGCCCTGCTTGTAGAACGTGGCGACCATCGGCGTGGCGAGCACGTTGACGTGGCCCGGGAACGCATCGCCCGCTGGCGGCGCGATCCATTCGCACTGAGCACCGGGGAAGAATACGCCTGGCACCGGATCGCGCTTGCACGCCGGATCGCTGCCGCCCGCGCCCGGCCCCACGCCCCACGGCAAGCACTCCATGTGGTCGACGTCGCAGTACGTATCGCCCGTGCAGTCCGCGCTGGTGGTGCACGGCACCGGATCGGTCACACACAGATCGTAGCGACAGACCTCGCCGGTCGCGCACGGCGCGGGTGGCGAACACGGGGTGGCATCGGGTCCGTTGCCGTTGGTGTTGCCGCAGTCACACGCCGGCGCGAGCCCGCATGCGAGGACGAACGCGAGACCCACCTTCCAGCGCATGCCTGCATCGTACGCTGCCGAGCGCCGAAACCGGTGTCTACATGCAGCCGCGGGCGAGCGCGTTCTTCTTGCACTCGTCCGAGATCTCGACCTTCTCGCCGCGCTTCTTCTTCGCGACCCGGGCCGCCTCGGCATCCCGCTTCCGCTTGAGCTCGGCCTCCTCGGCGCGGAGCTTGTCGAGGTTGCGCTTGGCGTCGAGGCGGGTGGCCGCATCGGTCGCGGCGACCACCTGATCCATCGCGGCGCTGACCTTCTGGTCGAGGGCGGCGAGGTCACCCTCGAGGGACGCGAGGCGTACGCGTGACGCCTCGGCCTCGTCGCGTGCGACCTTCGCCTCGCGATCGGCCTTGTCCTTCTCCGCGAGCGCCGCCTGCGATTGCTCGTAGCGGTCGATCCCGAACCAGGTCAGCGCACCGGCGGCGAGCACGGCGCCCACGGTCACCGCGATCATCCAGGTCGGGCGCTTCTTCGCGACCTCCTGCCGGCGCAGGTCGAGCTCCTGGACCGTCCGCTCCTGCTCGAGCGCCGCCGCCAGCCGTGCCCGCTCCGTGGCCTCGACGGCCTCGACGTGCATGCGCGCCTCGCGCTCGGCCTGCTCGCGCTCGCGCGCGATCCGGATCTCCTCGGCGCGCGCCGCCGCGAGCTGGGCCTCGGCCTCGGCCCGCACACGGTGCGCCGCCTCCGCGATCGCGGTCTTCCGCGCTTCGACCTCGGCGTGAACCGCTGCTCGCTCCGAGGCAATGCGCTCTTCCTCGATCGCCCGGAGCTCCGCGAGCGAGGTCATGAGTGAACCTTCAAACCGTGCCTGCATGCCGAAGAAGACACAGCCGGCCGACGACGATTGCATCGATCCCCGTGCTGCGCGGGAACCGCCCGAACTCCCCGAAAACGAACGACGGCGCCGAAGCGCCGTCCAAGGACCTACACCTGACGGGTGTCGAGGTCTGGGTTACATGCAGCCTTTGGCGAGCGGGTTGTCCTGGCACTCCTTGGACACCTTGGCGCCCTTGAGCCGCTCCGCGCGAGCCGCCGCCTGCTTCGCCTGAGCGATGCGCGACTCCATGTCCGCCTTCTCCTTGCGGAGGCCCTCGAGCTTGGCCTTCGCGTTCGCGCGATCCGATTCGGACTGGGCGGCCACGACGCTGTCGACCGCGGAGCCGAGCTTCTTGTCCAGGTCGGCGAGATCGGCGGCGAGGCGCTCGACCTTCTCCTGGGCTTCCTGCGCCGCCTTGACGGCGGTGTCGCGCTCGACCTGCGCGGCCTTCTCCTTCTCCTTGGACTCCTCGGACTCCTTCATTCGCTGGATGGCGAAGAACACGAGACCGACGGCGGCGACCAGCGCGATGCCGGTGACCACGAGCATCCAGGTGGGGCGCTTCTTGGCGACCTCGGCACGGCGCAGCTCCATCTCCTGCTGGAGACGTTGCTGCTCGAGCGCGGCCTGCTGCCGCTGGCGCTCGGTGGCCTCGGCCGACTCGACGCGCATGCGCGCTTCGCGCTCGGCGTTCTCGCGGGCCGTCTCGATCTGGAGCTGAGCGTCGCGCTCCGCCCGGAGCCGGGCATCCTCAGCATCGCGAGTCGCGCGCTCGGCGGCCTCTTTGGCCATCCGGCGCTGCTCCTCCGCTGATCGGACCGCGTGCTCTTCTTCCTGTACGCGGTTCTCCTCGATCTGACGGAGCTCGCGCAGAGAGAACAAGACCGAATTTTCGCGCTTCTCACCCTGGGCCATGGAACGTCCTTCGTCCGGCGGGGTACCGCCCGGACTCTTCGATCATTATCACGCAGGATCCCCCACGGCAACGCGATGTTGTACCGGCGAAGAGCTTGGGATACACCCCCGCACGCGATGGGCTATGTCGATCTCCACAGCCACGTCTTGTACGGCTTGGATGATGGCGCTCCCGACCAATCCACGGCAGTTGCGATGCTGGATGGACTGACCGCCCTCGGGATCACCGAGCAGTGCGTCACCCCGCATCAGAAGGCCGCTCAGTACCTGCCGGCCTGGGATCGGATCGAGCAAACCCTCGCGCAACTGGAGACCGTCAGGAAGCCCACCCACCCCACCCTCAGGCTCGGTGCCGAGAACATGTGGGATGATGTGTTCTTCCAGCGCTCGCTCGACAACACCATCCCGCACTACCGGGGGACCACGGCGTTCCTGGTGGAGGTCCCGCCCTCCGTGATGCCGGTCGGGATCGCCGAGCGCCTGTTCAAGTTCAGGATGGCCGGCTCCCTGCCCGTGCTCGCCCACCCCGAGCGCTACCACCCGCTGTGGGACAACGATGACCTCGCGCGAACTTTGCGCGCGTCGTGTGCCTTCGTGGTGGATCTCGGCGCGATCGCCGGGTTCCACGGCAAGCGCGAGACCAAGGCCGCCCGCCACCTGCTCGAGTGCGGCCTCGCCACCGCGGTGGCCACCGATGCGCACCAGCTCGGGGATCTACAGCAAGCCGCCGCGGGCCTCGCCTGGATCGACAAGAAGCTCGGGCACGCCGCGGTCACGCGCCTGTTCGATCATGCTCCCCGCGCGATCCTCGCCGGCGATCTTCCGGACTGAGCGATGAAGCTCGCCATCAACCTCACGCTCTCGCTCGGCATGCTCGCCCTGTGCCTGTGGCTCGTGTGGCCGGGCGCGCCCGAGCGGCACGAGCTTCGCGCCGCGTTCGAGCACCTCGAGTGGGCGACCTTCGCGCCCTACCTCGCCGCGTACCTCGGCCTGCAGATCATCGTGCACATCTGCCGCTCGCTTCGGTGGAACCACCTGCTCGCACCGCTCGGCGTCAAGGTCCCGGCCGGGCCGCTCCTCGCGATCTCGAGCGTCGGCTTCATGATGATCCTCGCGCTCCCCGCCCGGCTCGGCGAGTTCGTCCGGCCGGGCCTGCTGCGGCGGCGCGGGGTCTCGGCCTCGGCGGCGCTCGGCACCGTCGCCGTCGAGCGGATCGTCGATGGGCTCCTGATCTCGCTGCTCGTGTTCGGGACGT
Organism: Myxococcales bacterium; assembly: GCA_043776275.1. Lineage (GTDB taxonomy): Bacteria > Myxococcota_A > Polyangia > Haliangiales > Haliangiaceae > JABFXX01. The sequence goes on from JAYVRN010000209.1 coordinate 10,301, forward strand.
TCTTCTCGCTCCGCGGCCCCACGGCTCCGGGCTGGATGATGCCCACGGCGTACACGGCGCTCGGCGTGTTCTCCGCCGCGCTGGTGTTCATCCTGTTCGCGATGTGGCGGCCCGAGAAGACGGTGGGCTTCTGCATGCGGATGTCGCTGTTGCCGCGCCTCGCGCCGCGGATCGCGAAGGTCATCGAGACCAAGGTCCTCGAGATGATCCGCGGCTTCGCGGTGCTGAAGGACGGCAAGCAGCTCACCGCGTTCCTGATCTGGAGCCTGATCTACTGGATCGCGAACGCGATCGGCGTGTGGGTGCTCGCCCTCGCGTTCGGCTTGCCGCTGTCGCTGGTCGGCGGGTTCGCGGTGATGGGCCTCGTCGCCGTCGGCATCTCGCTGCCGAACTCGCCGGGGCTGGTCGGGCAGTTCCAGTGGTTCACGTTGCTCGGGCTGTCGCTGTATCTGCCCGGCGTCATGGAAAAGACCAACGAGCTCCACGCCACGGCGCTCGCCTACGCGATCACGCAGCACCTCCTGCAGGTGACCTGGTACGTGGCGATGGGCGCGCTCGGCATCGCGTCGCCCTGGGTCTCGTTCGCGGACCTCAAGGCCTCGCGCCAGAGCCAGCCCGCGCAGCCCGCCGATGGCGATCCGGCGCCTCTCCCGGCGGCGATCGTCGTCGACGGCGGCAAGAAACTGGCGCCCCCCGCGGCGGGCAGCGACGATCCGTCCGATGCGTCGGCTCCCAGCTAGCTTGCTCCTCGTCGCGGCGCTCGGCGGCAGCTCGCTCGCACGCTCCGAGAAGACCCTCGCCTACACGCGCGAGCTGGTGTGGCCGACCGCCATCCGCTTCCTCGTGGTCGACGAGCACGTCAAGGTCACCGACAAGGACCCCGACGCCGGCTACGTGATGTTCGAGATCAAGGAAGAGGGCCACACGTTCCGCGGCTCGCTCGAGGTCATGACGGTGGTCCGCGACAAGCGCACCAGCGTTCGGTTCGTGCTCCAGATCGAGGATCGTCCGGACTGGATGGAGGTCAGCATGCTGAACCGCCTCGAGCGCAAGCTGCGCAGCGAGCTCGGCTCGCCCGCCCCCGCGCCGACCGATCCCAAGGAGCCCAGAGAGCCCAGAGAGCCGCCTCCGAAGGACACGCAGAAGGACCCGCCGAAACCCGACGAGGGTGGGCCTCCGATCTCGAAGACGCCGTAGCACGCGCCGGCCCTGGCTTGGGCTAGGCTACCGGCCATGGCCGTCGTCGATCTCCGCTCCGACACCGTCACGAAGCCAACGCGTGCGATGCGCCAGGCGATGGCCGACGCCGAGGTCGGCGATGACGTCTACGGCGAGGACCCCACGGTCCGCGCCCTCGAGGAGCGCGTCGCCGACCTGATCGGTACCGAGGCCGCGCTGTTCGTGCCGAGCGGCACGATGGCGAACCAGCTCGCGCTCAAGGCGCACACCCGGCCGGGCGACGAGGTGATCGTCAGCAAGGATGCGCACTGCTGGCGCCACGAATCCGGCGCCCTCGCCGCGCTCGCCGGCGCGCAGACCCAGGTGATGGCCGATCATCGGTTCACCGCCGCCGAGGTCAAGGCCGCGTTCAAGTCCCCCGATGATCCGTACATGGCGCCCACCCGGGTGGTCGCCGTCGAGAACACCCACAACATGGGCGGTGGCATCGTGTGGGAGCGCGCGCAGCTCGCCGAGGTCACCCACGCGGCGCACGCGCTCGGGATGATCACGCACCTCGATGGGGCGCGGCTGTGGAACGCCGCCGTCGCGTCCGAGGCCACCGAGAAGCAGCTCGCCGAAGGGTTCGATACCGTCTCGGTGTGCCTGTCCAAGGGCCTCGGTGCACCTGCCGGCTCGCTGGTGTGCGGCACGCGCGAGCTGATCCGACGCTGCCATCGCCTGCGCAAGATGCACGGAGGTGGGATGCGCCAGGCCGGTATCCTCGCCGCGGGCGGGCTGTACGCGGTGGAGCACCATCGCGCGCGGCTCGGCGAAGACCACGCAAACGCGCGCGCACTCGCCGAGGCGCTGAGCGGCGCCGCGAACCTCGCCGTCGATGTCTCGCGGGTCCACACCAACATCGTGATGATCGATGTGCTGCACGGCTCGGCAGAGGCCGTGATCGGCGTCGCGCGCGAGGACGGCGTGCTGCTCGGCTCGGCGTCGAGCCACCGGATCCGGGCGGTGATGCACCTCGATGTCGATCGCGCCGGGGTGATGCGCGCCGCGCGCGTGATCGCCGAGATCGCGGCCACGCTGGCCCACGCTGCGCCCCCAAATGCGATCTAGATGGGATCCGCGCGCACCGTGCTCGTCGGTCTGCTGCTGAGCGCGTGCTCGGCACCGGCGACGTTGTCGGATCTCACCACGGCAGAGCGCCGCGCGGACAACGGCGACACCGACGGTGCGATCACCGCCTATCGCGAGGCCCAGGCGAAGTGCGGCCGCCTGCGGCCACCCCGGCGCGCGCGCGCGGCGTGTGCGGATGCGCTGCTCGGCGAGGCAGAAACGCTCGAGCACGCGGGGCGCACGCAGCCCGCGATCGATGCGTACCTCGCGATCCCCTCGCGGGCCTCCGAGGATCCCGCGACCTCGGCGGTCGCCGTGCAGCGCGCCGGCGAGCTGCAGCTCCGCGCCGGCCAGGTCGTCCCCGCGTGGACCTCGCTGTGGCGGGTGGTCACCGACTGGCCCGATGAGGGCCCCGCCGGCGACGCGCTGCGGCGTTTGCTCGAAGACGGCCGCGCGCGCGATGCCCGTGCGCTCGCCGATCAGATGGCCAATGTGCTGACCGCGCTCGCGGAGACCGGCGTCGCGGACAACCTGGTGTGGTCGCTCGCCGATCTCACCGAGCACGAGCTGGGGAACCCGGCCGCGGCACGCGCGCTCTACGATCGGATCCCCGCCGACTATCCGGGGAGCGGCCTGCGCGACGACGCACGCTGGCACGGCGCCCGGATCTCCCGCGCGCTCGGCGATCCACGCGGTGCGGTGACCCGCCTGCGCGGCCTGCTCGCCACGCGCGAGGTGGCGATCGGCACCGGCTCGTACTTCTCGATCTGGCTCGACGATGCGCAGCTCGAGCTCGGCCGCGTGCTGCGCGACGATCTCCACGATCTGCCGGCGGCGATCGCGGCATTCGAGCGCCTGCCCAAGGACTATCCAGCCTCGATCCTGCGCGACGATGCGCTGTTCGAGCTCGCACGCACGCAGCAAGCGGCAGGCGACCACGCCAAGGCGTGTGCGGCGATCGCGGCCCTGGTCGCCCAGTCCCCGGACTCCAAGTACCGCGCGCGACGGACCGAGGTCGGCTGTGAGTGACGCCGCGGTCGTCCTGCACGACGTGTCGAAGCACTACGGGCGCCGTGAGGTGCTCGCCGGCATCTCGCTCGCGATCCCGCACGGCACCAAGCTCGGGTTGATCGGTCCCGCGGCCTCGGGCAAGAGCGTGATCGCCAAGCTCGTGTGTGGCCTCGAGGAGCCCGACCGCGGCGACATCCGCGTGCTCGGCGAGGACGTGGTGGGCAAGCGCGAGGTCCAGCTCGGGCCGCTGCGCCGGCGGATCGGGATGTTGTTCCAGAACTATGCCCTGTTCGACTTCCTCACCGTCGAGCGCAATGTGGCGTTTCCTCTCGAGCAGCGCGGCGTGCTGACGGCCGCCGAGATCGCGACCAAGGTCGCCGATCGCCTGAAGGCCGTGGGCCTCGCGGGGAGCGAGCACAAGCTGACCGCGGAGCTCTCCGGCGGCATGAAGAAGCGCGTCGGCATCGCGCGCGCGACCGTGGCCGATGCCGAGCTGGTGATCTATGACGAGCCGACCGCGGGCCTCGATCCGGTGACCACGCAGAAGATCTACGACCTGCTCGCCGCGGATCAGCTACGCACCAAGGCGACCGTGCTCGCGATCAGCTCGGACGTGACGGCGCTCGCCCAGTTCGTGGACGAGATCGCGTTCCTCTACCAGGGTCACATCATCTATCGCGGCCCGGCGGCCACGATCGCGGACGCCCCCGATCCCGTGGTCCGCCAGTTCGTACGCGGGGAGCTCGAGGGGCCGCTCCAGGATGGCCAGCAGGCGGCCACGCCGTGATCGGTCAGCGCGCGATCGCGAACCTCGGAGCCAGCGCGATGCGGATCGCGCAGGAGGTGGGCGGCATCGTCGTGCTGACCGGTGAGGTGCTGCGTGCCCTGGTGCCGCCGCGGATCGATCGCAGGGAGCTGGTCAAGAACCTCTACAAGATGGGCAACCGCTCGGTGCCGATCGTCATCCTCACGGCGTTCTTCGCCGGCGGCCTGATGACGCTCCAGACCGGGCCGTTCGTGAAGAAGCTCGGCGCGACCTCGCTCGCGGGCTGGGGCGCGGGCTACGCGGTCCTGCGGGAGATCGGACCGATCCTGATCGGCCTGATGTTCTCGGGGCGCGTGGGGGCGAACAACACCGCCGAGCTGGCGACGATGACGGTGACCGAGCAGCTCGATGGGCTGCGGGCGCTCGCGATCGATCCCGTGCGGTACCTCGTGGTGCCCCGCGTGGTGTCGATGATCGTGATGCTGGTCGCGCTCACCGTGCTGGGAGACCTGGTCGCGCTCCTCGGCGCGAGCATCGTCGGCCGCGCCATGCTCGGCATCGATTGGTCGACGATGTACCACTCGTTCGTCGACAACCTGAAGCCGTATGACTTCCTCCACGGCATCTACAAGTCGATCGGCTTCGGCGCCGCGATCGCCGTGTCGTCCTGCTACTTCGGCATCACCGTGCGCGGCGGCGCGGTCGGCGTCGGCAAGGCCGTCAACGCCGCGGTGGTCGCGGCCGCGGTCTCGATCATGATGCTCGACTTCTTCCTGACCTACCTCTCGTCATGAGCTTCCTCCGGGCACGCGTCGAACGGATCGGGGCCGGCATGGTCGGGGTCAGCCGCGCCGTTGTGGAGCTGTGGCTGGTCTACGTGGGCACACTCGCGGGCCTGGTCCGCCCCGGGAAGCACCGGCCCGCAGGCGAGCTCGCGCGCCAGATGCACGCGATCGGCAACAAGAGCCTCGTGTTCATCATCGTCACCCTTGGTTTCATCGGGATGGTGATGACCTACGAGGCGTGCATGCAGCTGTCGCGCGTCACGGGCGACTACTCGCAGGTCGGCACGCAGTACCTCCGCCTGATCATCAGCGACTTCGGGCCCACGCTGACCGCGCTGATGCTGGCCACGCGCGTGGGCGCGGGCATCGCCGCCGAGATCGGATCGATGAAGGTGACCGAGCAGATCGATGCGCTGCGGATGAGCGGCGTGCTCCCGATCGACTACCTGATCGTGCCGCGGTTCATCGCGTCGCTCGTCATGACCCTGATGCTGTCCGTCCTCGGCGGCGCCGTGATGTACGGGGCCGGCGGGTTGACCGCGCAGTACTCGTTCGGCGTCAACCCGCACCTGTTCTTCGATCTCTCGCTGATCCGGCCGCGCCACGTGATCCTGATGGTCGTGAAGGCGCTGTCGTACGGCGCGGCGATCCCCGTGGTGGCGGGCTTCTGTGGCCTGCGCGCGCGCGGCAGCTCCGAGGGCGTGGGCTGGGCCACCACGGCGGCGGTGATCGGGAGCTCGTTCGCTGTGATCGTCCTCGATTTTCTGATCTCCGCGGCCGCGCTGTTCCTCACCGGAGGGGACCTGTGACCACCGCGTACGTCGAATGGAAGAACGTCACCAAGGCGTTCTCCGGCAAGCCGGTGCTGAAGGGCATGAACCTCGCGGTCGACAAGGGCGAGGTGATGTTCATCATCGGGACCTCCGGGGTCGGCAAGAGCGTGACGATCAAGCACCTGATCGGTCTGCTGCGGATCGACGCCGGCGAGGTGTGGTTCGACGGCACGCGGATCGACCAGATGCCGGAGCGCCAGCTCGCCCCGATCCGGAAGCGGATCGGCATGGTGTTCCAGAGCTCGACGTTGTTCGATTCGATGACGCTCGCCGAGAACGTCGCCCTGCCCCTCCGCAAGCACCAGCGGATGTCGTGGGCGGCCTCGATCGCGGAGGCGAAGCAGCGGCTCGCGCAGGTCTACATGGCCGAGCACGCGGACCGGTCCCCCGCCGAGCTGTCCGATGGCATGCGCAAGCGCGCCGCGATCGCGCGGACCCTGGCGCTCGGCCCCGAGGTGGTGCTGTTCGACGAGCCGACCACGGGCCTCGATCCGGTGAGCGCCCGGCGGATCGATCGCCTGATCCGCGAGCTCGCGGACAAGCTGGGCGTCACGGCGATCGTAGTGTCGCACGATCCGCCCTCGATCTTCGGGGTCGCCGATCGGGTCGCGTTCCTCTACCAGGGCATGGTCCACGTGGTCGCCACGCCCGCGGAGCTCCGGGCGTCGCCCGATCCGATCGTCCAGCAGTTCATCCTCGGAAACTCGAGCGGGCCGATGGAGACGCCGGGGTTCTGACTCCGCGCGTCTGCACTACGGCGTCGCCTGGACGTAGAGCCGGAAGCGACCAAACGTGCTCGATATGACGGACACGCTCGGTGGGAGGGGGCCGTAGCTCGAGCTGCTCAGAAAGAAGCGGTCGGTGCTGACGGAGGACGCCGCCGGCAGGGACGCCTGTGGGGTCTCGAGGCTGGCGACGACCCAGAACGTCGGCGGCAGCGCCCGGTTGGGGATCGCGATCTCGTTGATCCCGACGGCGAGCGCGACCGGGCCGATCGATCCGAGCAGGGCCTGCGGGTTGTTGCCGGAGTCGCTGTACACGCCGAGGTAGGCGTTGGTCGCGGTGCCGACCGCGAGCCCGATCCGCTTGAGGAACTGGCCCGGTGAAGCCGTGACCTGGTTGCCGACGAGCGCGCCGGCGCTGACGTTGGTAAAATTGCCGTTCTGGGTTGTCAGCCCGAGCGGCACGAGCCCCACGGTCACGGCCGAGATGAACCTCATCTCCGGGGCGGACGTCAGGGTGGCCACGCCGTTGCCAACGGCCGTACCGCCCGCGGTGAACGTGGACGCGAGGACGATGGACCCTGTCGCACCGATCTCGATCTCCCCCGACGCGGGGCTGAACGTCCCGCTGGTCGCCGACAGGGCGTACGGCACGAACGTATGCGGCATCCCGATGATCGTCGCGCTCGCACCACGGACGTCGAGCACCGCGAGCGGCGCCATCGATGGGTCGGGATCGATCACGAAGCTCTGCAGGCCCGAGGCCGTACCGACGACGTGCGCATCGGGCGGAACGATGACCGCGTCGCCGTCGCCGTTCGCGTCGATCGGAGCGCGATCTTCGAACCCGAAAATGCTGTCGCAGGCCGCCGAGCTCACCAAGATGAGCCCGATCACCAGCGCCTCCGCAGCTCGCATATCACCTGATCAGATGCCACGCCGCTGGGCGTGTCAAGCAACGGTCGTCAGGCGAGGTCCTTGACCCACGCGAGCGCGTCGCTGATGTGTTTATTGACGCGGAGCTGCGAGTCCGAGACGTGCCGGACGAGGCCACTCCGATCGATCACGAACGTCACGCGCATGTCGAGGCCGAGGAACTTGCCCACGCCGAAGGCGGTGCGCGCCGCGCCATCGACGTCCTGCAGCAGGGTGAACGGGATCCGGTTGGTGCTGATCATCTCGGCGCGCACCGCGGGCGAGCCCGCACTCACGCCGATCACGTCGGCGCCTGCACCGAGGAACGTCTCGTAGGCGTCCCGGAAGCCGCACGCGTGCTTGGTGCAACCGGGCGAGAGATCCTTCGGATAGAAGTAGAGGACGAGGGTCTTCGCGCCCACCAGCCCGCGCAGCTTGACGAGGGTCCCGTCGACGCCGGGCAGCGAGAGATCGGGGATCGGCGTGCCGATGGCCAGCATCCCGCGAGTGTAGACCACTTAGTCCTTCGGCTTCGCGATCACCTTCCACGGCTGCCGCTTGAGGATCTTGCCGAGCTCCTTCGCATCCTCGGGGAACTCCGGGTCCTTCATCAACCGGCCGAGCGAGCCCTCGCCGCGGGCGAGGCGCCCGCTGATCTCGTCGACCTTGGCGAGCAGTGGATCGAGCTTATCGATCGCGAGCCTCGCTGCGGCGAGCGCCGCTGCAAGACGGCCCTGCGGATCGTGCGTCGCGAGGCCCGACCGAATGCGATCGACGTTCCTGCCGACCTGCGCGGCGAGCGGCTGGAGCTGATCGATCGCTCCCCTGGTCTGCGCCAGGGTCGTCCGCGCGTGGCCGATCATCGTCTGGAACCGCGCGAAGCCGGCCTCGCCCCCGAGCCCGATCTCGAACAGGTGCTGCGCCTCCGCGACCAACTCCTGCGCCTGGGTGACCAGCGGCGTGGCGCCCGTCGCGACCGAGGACCTCGCGTCGGCGGCAGCCTCGGCCAGGTGGGTCCGTAGCTCGTCGAGCTCGCCCCGGAACGCGAGGAACTCGGGGCGCACTTCGTTCACGAACAGCCGAAACGTCGTCATGTTGGTCCACGTGTGGCCGAGCACGTTGTCGAGGCTCGGTGGATCGGCGGCGAGCACCTCCGCGCCCTCGGCGATCGGTGCGGCGGGCGTGGTGTCGGCGTGCCGTGGCGGGGCGACCTCGAGATACTTCTCGGACAGCGGGCCGCGCGACGAGACGAACACCTCGGCATCGGCGCGGACCTTCCACGCTTCGCTCTCCTCGATCGCCACGGTCGCGCGGATGCCCACGTCGCCGCCGAGCAGCTTCACCGTACCGTGCGGCACGCTCTCGATCGCCTCGACCTGGCCGATCCGCTTCCCTCCGACGATCAGCGCGGCGTGCTCGCGGAGGCTCGCGCTGTGGTGGAAGTAGACCTTGATCCGCACGGGTGATCCGAGCTCGATCCGATCGAACAGGAACACGAAGAACAGGATCGCCGCAGCGATCACCGCGAGGGCGATCGCACCGACCCGGCGGGTCAGGCGCTCATCTTGGGCGGACAGGCTCACGTACGGCGCCTCGACTCCTCACTACTCCTCACTACTCCTCGCTACTCCTTCCAGAAGAACTTCCAGGGATTCCGCTTGAGGTCCCGGATCAGCTCGCGGAGATCCGAGTACAGCTCGTCGCGGGACAGCAGCGCGCCAACGGTGCCCTTGCCACCGCGCAGATCGGTCACGAGGCCATTCGCGTTGTCGAGGAGCGCGCCCGCGCGGCCGGCGGCACCGGAGGCGCTATCCATCGCCTTGTCCACGCCCACCAGCCGCTGCTCGGTGAGCAGGCCCGTGACGCGGGTGGCGTCCGTCATCAGCGCGGTCGCGCTCGGCGTCAGCGTCGTGAGTGATGTCTTCGCCGCGCCGAGCATCCCTTCGGCGCTGGCGATCAGGTTCGCGATCGGCCGACCGTCGCCGAGCCCTGCGTTGACCTTGGAGAGCGTGGTCTTGCCCTCGGCGGCGAGCTGCCCGGCCGAGGCGATCAGCTCGCCGAGCGCCTTGCGGTTCTCCACGAGGAGCGTGTTGACCTCCGCCACCGCGCTCGCCCCGTTCGAGAGCAGGTGCTTGATCGCATCCCGATCATCGCGGAGCACGCTCGAGACACCGTCGAGCACCTCGTACAGCCGCGCGACCACGAGATCGGTACGCGGTGGGTTGTGGACGAAGTGATCGTCGTGGACGATCGCGCCGGCCTGGATCGGCGGCCTGTCCCAGTCCGTGCCCGGCACGATCTCGAGGTACTGCTCGCCGAGCACGCCGGCGGTGTTGATGAAGAACTCGGCATCGCTGCGGATCGAGTCCCGCACCCGATCCTCGACCCACGCGGTGACCCGGACCTGGACCCGCTTGCCAGTCTCCGGATCGAGTTGCCCGCCGAGGAACTCGACGTCCTTGACCTTGCCGACCTTGATGCCGGAGACCTTCACCGGTGCGCCGGGCTGGAGGCTGCCGATGTAGTCGTAGTCGAGCCGGATCTCGAACCCCGAGCGCAGCGAGAAGTTGCCCAGGATGAAGATGAACCCGAGCAGCACCGCACTCGAGATCAGGATCAGGACGCCGACCTTGAACTCCAGACCACGTTCGCGCATGGGCCCGAGCGTAGCCCGAAACGCGAAACGGCCCGCGAGCGAGTGCTGGCGGGCCGTTGTTACGTTGCCGTCGTCGTCAGGTGCAGCTTACTGCCAGCCGCCGCCCTGACCGCCTTGGCCACCCTGGCCACCCTGGCCACCTTGGCCGCCTTGCGGAGGATAACCACCACCGCCTTGCGGAGGATAGCCACCACCGCCTTGCGGAGGATAGCCACCGCCACCCTGCGGAGGATAGCCACCGCCACCCTGCGGAGGATAGCCGCCACCCTGCGGAGGATAGCCACCACCACCCTGCGGCGGCGGATAGCCACCACCGGCGGCGGGCGGCTGACCGCCACCCTTCTTGCCGCCGAACATCGCCATCGCTTCCTCGTAGGCAGCCGGGGCCGCCATCATGAGGACGCCGAAGTACGCGAGGATCGGCAGGAGGCCGTGGGCCAGCATGAGGATCGCACCGATGCCCGCGTGCGCGTGCACGAGGAACGTCAGCGCGAGCAGCACCTGCTGCGCGGGCAACCAGGCGATCAAGACCGCCGCGAACAGGGGCCCGAGCGCATCGACCGCCTGCAGCGCGGGCGGCAGCTTCTTCGGCGGCACCACGAACACGATGCAGAACACGCCGAGCGTCAGCACGAGGAAGAACAGCAGGTTGTGGATGATGAACAGCGGCGGGAAGAAGCTGAACTTGAACGCGACGCCAAGGAAGCTCGCCCAGCTCGGGATCAAGCAGCCGGCGCCCACCGCGATGATGATGCGTGCGGTCTGATCCTGCGGCTGCGCGATGCGTGCGAGCAGACCGAACACCAGCGTCGAGTAGCCGAGGGTGTAGAGGCCACCGGCGCCTCCGAACCCTGCTCCGCCGCCACCACCACCCGCCATCGCGAGCATGCCGAAGCCCATGTGCGAGATGAACACGCCGGCGTACGCGACGCCGAACGGGATCCAGTTGAGGACGACGGGCGGAACCTTCGCGCGGATGTGCGCGGGCGCTGCCGTGAGGAGGAGGTACGCACCGCCCGAGATGATCGGGAAGATCAGGAACTCGAAGCCGGGCACGAAGCTCGACCACGCGAAGATCGTCGGGCTCAGGCTAAACGGCACGAGGATCGAGGCGATCAGCGCGACGCCGGCCATGAACAGGATCTTCTTCTGGAACCCGGGATCGCGGAGCTGCGAGACCGGGAGCCCGAAGATCGTCCCTGGCGCGGAGTTGGGCAGCTTGCGCGCGATGTCATCGAGCGGCCCCGGCAGATCCTGCTGGGGAGCGCCGAAGCCCGGCTGCGCCTGCGGATAGCCGCCGCCCTGCGGCTGACCATACGGGTTCGCCTGGGGCGCGGGCTGACCGAATCCACCCGGCGCGGGCTGCTGCGGCTGACCATATGGATTGGCCTGCTGCGGCGGCTGACCGAAGCCACCCGGTGCGGGCTGCTGCGGCTGACCATACGGATTGGCCTGCTGCGGCGGCTGGCCGAAACCGCCGGGCTGTCCAGGAGCTGGACCGGCCGGGGGATAGCCGGGCTGCGGAGGCTGACCGAAGCCCTGCTGCGGCGGAGGCGCGAAGCCCTGCTGCTGCGGAGGCGCGAAGCCTTGCTGCGGCGGTGCTCCGGGGCGACCGGGCTGAGCGGGCGCAGGTGCGGGTCCGCGCGGCAGGTTCGGTGCAGCGACACCGAACATCGTCTTCGCGGGCTGCGCACCGGGCGCACCTTGCTGCATGGGCGGCATGGGCCGACCACACGTTCCGCATGCGGGCGCGTTCATCAGCACTGCGGCGCCGCAGTACGGACACGGCCTAGTTGGAGTCGCCATTCGGGATCCCCTGTCCTTTCGAGCGTGAACGGTATCGCACGGCTGACGCGGGACGCAACGAAGTGAGGACGTTTTGCCTGTCACCGATCGGCCCCGTGTCCGTGGTAGAAACACGCGTGGCGCGCCGGCTTCCCGGACACGATGGCGTGCGGGGCGAGGCGGTCGAGGTCAGGATCGCCGGCTCCGCATTGCGGGCGTACGCCGACGAGAGCCTGGCCGCCGCCAGCCTGGCGAGCGGTGGACGTGTGCTGTCGCGCTCGCTCAAGTACCACCGGCCCCGCACGTTCTTCTGCTTCGAGGGGCACTGCAGCGGGTGCCTGGTCCGGATCGGTGGCGTGCCCAACCTGCGGGCATGTCAGGCGCCATGCACGCCGGGCGTCGAGGTCGTCGGGCAGAACGCCTTCCCCTCGGCCGAGATCGATCTCCTCGGCGCCGTGGACTTCCTGTTCTCGCGCGGCATGGATCACCACACGCTGATGACCGGCTCGTCGGTGCTGAACAAGCTGGCGAACAAGGTCGTGCGTCAGCTGTCGGGCCTCGGCAAGCTGCCCGACGTCGCCGCCGCCGAGCTGCCGGACGTTCACCGGTTCGATGTCGACGTCTGCGTGATCGGTGGCGGGCCGGCCGGGCTCGCCGCGGCGACGGCCACCTCGCGCGGCGGCCGCTCGACCGTGCTCGTCGATGATCAGCTGCGCCCCGGCGGCAGCCTGCGCACCGATCCCCGGAGCGGGCGCCAGCTCGCCGAGACCCGCTGGGCCGAGACCGTACAGGCCGGCGTCACCGTGCTCGCGCGCTCGACGGCGATCGGGTTCTTTCCCGAGGACGACGGCGGGGTGCTCGCCGTCGCCGCGCCAGATCGGCTGTACCGGATCTATGCGCGGCAGTGGATCTGGGCGACCGGCGGCTACGTCGTCAACCTGCCGTTCCCCGACAACGATCGCCCCGGGGTGATCGCGGCGCGCGCCGTCGGCCGGCTCCTGGTCGACCACGGGATCCTCGCCGGCGACAAGATCTGCATCGTCGAGGACGCCGCCGTGGCCAGCGATGTCACGGTGCTCGCGGCGGCCCTGTCGAAGGCCGGCGCCGAGGTCACCCGGATCCCGCTCGCCGACGTCACCGGCACGCGCGGGCGCAGCTGGGCCTCCGCGGTGGACACCCGGCGCGGCAAGCTCGACTGCGATCTGATCGCGGTCGCGGCCACGCCTGCGCCGGCCTCCGAGGGGCCGCGCCAGCAGGGCTGCGCCGTCGTCCTCGACGAGGACGCCGGCGGCTTCCGCGTCGCGGTCAACGAGCTCGGCCAGACCTCGGCCCCCAACGTCTGGGCGTGTGGCGATGTCACCGGCTATCGCGGGCCCTCGGCTGCTGCCGACGACGGTGCGCGCGTGGCCGCACACGTGCTGGGAGCGGTGCGCTGATGCCGGGCAAGATCGTGCTGTGTCGCTGCGAGGACGTCACGCTCGATGACGTCGAGCACAGCGTGTCCCGCGGCTATCGCGACATCGAAGAGGTCAAGCGCTACACCGGGTTCGGCACCGGCCCGTGCCAGGGAAAGGAGTGCCTCGCCGTGGTCGCGCTGCAGCTCGCGCGGATCACGCGGCAAGATCCCAGCGCGATCCCGCCGTTCACCTCGCGCCCTCCCCTCGCGCCGACACCGTTGAAGCTGCTCGCGAACGATCCAGGCGCCCACCGATTCCCGGACGAGCTCGCAGCACACGACGGCGCCGAGAAGGACGGCGAGGACTAGCATGCAGGGCGGGATCGAGGACGAGGAGGACGAGAGCCGCGCGGACGTGTCCGGAGAGATCCGGCTCCCGGCCACGCTCGAGGGGACGGCGGGCCCGCTGCCCGAGACCGCGGAGATCGCGATCGTCGGCGGCGGCGTGATCGGCCTGTCGATCGCCTATCACCTCGCGAAGCTCGGCCTCACCGACGTCGTCGTGATCGAGCGCGGCTATCTCGCCGAGGGCGCGAGCGGCCGCAACGGCGGCGGCGTGCGCCAGCAGTGGTCCACCGAGATCAACATCCGGCTGATGCAGGAGTCCGTCGAGCTGTGCCGGCGGTTCGCCGTGGACCTCGGCGTCAACGTCTGGTTCCGCCAGGGCGGGTACCTGTTCCTCGCCCGCAACGCCAAGGAAGTGGCGCGGCTCGAGAAGAACATCGCGCTGCAGAATCGCTGCGGCGTGGCCACGCGGATGCTCGAGCCCAAGGCCGCCCTCGACATCGTCCCCGAGCTGAACCTCTCCGGCATCGTCGGCGCGTCCTACAATCCGAGCGACGGCATCCTGTTTCCGTGGCCGTTCCTGTGGGGCTATGCGCGCCAGGCCGCGGCCTATGGGGTGCGGATCTTCACGCAGACGCCCGTCGGGGGGCTCGAGCCGATGGCCGGCGGTGGGTACGTCGTACACACGCCGCGTGGCGCGGTGCGAGCCCGCCGCGTGATCAACGCGACCGGAGCATGGTCGCCCAAGCTCGCGGAGCTGATCGGCGTGCCGGTGCCGACCTGGCCGATCCGTCACGAGATCTGCTCGAGCGAGCCGCTCAAGCCGTTCCTGCGCCCGATGGTGTCCGAGCTCGCGAGCGGGCTGTATTGCAGCCAGTCGATGCGCGGCGAGATCGTCGGCGGCGTCTCGCTGCCCGGCCACGGCTCGACGTACGCCATGGGCTCGACCCTCGAGTTCCTCGCCACCTATGCGCGCCGCCTGGTGCGGCTGATGCCCGTGCTGGGAGACATCAAGATCCTCCGCCAGTGGGCGGGGCCGTACGATCAGTCCCCCGACGGCAATCCGATCCTGGGCCCGGCGCCGGGGCACCCGGACTTCTTCCTGGCCTGTGGCTTCGTCGGCCACGGCTTCATGATGGCCCCGATCATCGGCAAGCTCTATGCGGAGTGGCTGACCGGCAGCGCGCCCCACGAGATCTTCGGCCGCTCGGCGCTCGCGCGGTTCGCGGACGGTAGCGGCGCCCAGCACGCGAAGGAAGACTTCAACATCGGGTAACCTGCCGGCTGCGCACGATCGCGGCAACGTCCGACACGCAAGGTAGGCCTGCATGGGCAGCAAGAAACAGCTGCGGTTCCCGATGTTCCTGAAGTTCCTGCTCGCGTGCCTGGTGCTCGCGGGTCTGTTGATCTTCGGCGGCACGCTGGTGGTGAAGAGCAAGTCGCAGTTCACGAATCGCGGCGCGTTCCTCGTCAAGCAGCTGCGCCGCTACGAGTTCTTCCAGGAGCGCGCGGGCCGGGCGATGACCGGCGCGGTCGAGATGGTGGTCAGCGAAGGCCAGCTGCGCGAGGCGATGGCGAAGCTGGTCGGGATCCCCGTCCCCGAGGATGCACCGGACATCGCCTCGGGCTCGATGCCCCGGTTCGAGGCGCTCTCGAGCAAGAACAACCTGCAGCCCGACGTGATGCTGGTGTTCAACCCCGCCGGCAAGCTGCTGTGGTCAAACCACGGCGCGCCGATCACCGCCACCCAGCTCGCCACGATCGCCGCCGTGGAGAAGGCCCGGAGCGGCGGCACGTTCGCGCACCGGATCCAGATCATCGACAACGTCGCCTATCAGATCACCGCGCTGCCGGTGCACGCGCCGTCGAGCGAGGTCCTGGTCGGCGGCGTCCTCGTCGGCGTGAAGCTCGAGAGGCTGCTCACCGAGTACGCCGACCAGACCGATGACGATCCGACCTTGCGCTACCGGCCGGTGCTGATCGATGGCGCCACGCTGCTCGGCTCGGCATTGCCGGGCGATCCAGCGGAGGTCGCGCGCGCACTGCAGCCCGACAAGCGGGTGATGGTCACGGTCGGCGAGGACACGCGCGAGGTGATCCGGCTCAAGGACTACGACTACGACTTCTATTGCACGCCGGCGGACGGGTACAAGAACGCCGATCCGGGCACGGTCGGCAACCTGTGCATCACGCGCAGCCGCGCGAAGATCGTCGATCCGGCGAGCTCGCTGCCGTGGCTCGAGATCTGCGTGGGCATCGGCCTCTCGCTCCTGATCGCGTCGGGTCTGGCGTACTGGGTCACGCGGCCGATCAAGCAGATGGTCAAGCAGTCCGGCGATCTGCTCGCCGGAGACACCGATCTGACCCAGCGGATCGTCGTCAACTCGCGCGACGAGACGGCCGACCTCGCCGACAACATCAACCAGGTGTTCGCGCGGGTACACACGCTCGCGAGCGGCGTGCAATCGGCGGCGTTCCAGGTCGGCGCCTCGAGCGCCGAGATCAGCGCGGCCTCGCGCGAGATGCTCGGCGGCCTCAAGGATCAGACGCTGAAGATCGAGAGCTCCACCACCGCGGTCACCGAGCTGTCGGCCTCGATCCAGACGGTGGCGGGCAACGCGGCGCAGGCCACGGACGTCGCCGAGCAATCGACCACGGCGGTCAACGCCGCGGTGTCCCGGATGACGCAGATCCAGACCTCCGTCGACGATGCGGCCGAGAAGATGCGCGAGCTCGCCGAGAGCAGCAAGCGGATCGGGAACATCGTCGAGGTGATCCGCCAGATCAGCGAGCAGACCTCGATGCTCGCCCTCAATGCCTCGATCGAGGCCGCGCATGCCGGCGAGCAAGGCCGCGGCTTCGCCGTGGTCGCCGACGAGGTCAGCTCGCTCGCACGGCGGGTGGGCCAGTCCGCGAAGGACA
>JAYVRN010000210.1:0-6920 GCA_043776275.1 Myxococcales bacterium
GATCGCCGCTCGATCGCGCTGTCGCTCGCGAACATCGGGCGCGTCCACCACGACACCGGCAACTTCAAGGCGGCGATCAACCAGTTCCGCGAGGCGCTCGATCTGCGCCGCGACATCGGCGATCTGGTCGGCGTGGTGCAGTCGCTCTGTGATCTCGGCGGTGTCCACGCCGAGGACGGCAACCACGAGTTCGCGCTCGACATGCTGGGCGAGGCCCGCACGATGGCGCAGGAGATCGGGGACAAGCTCGCGCTCGCGGACGTCCTGTCACGTGCCGGCGAGGTCAAGAGTGCGATGGGGCGTGGCGAGGACGCGGTCAAGGATCTCCAGGACGCGAAGGCGATCGCGTCGGGGCTCGGCGATCGCGTGGCGCTCGCGGTCACGCACCAGCGGCTCGCGACGGTCCAGCTCCAGCTCGGCAACCTCGAGGCCGCGGATGTCGAGGCGCATGCCGCGGTCGCCGTCAGCGAGGCGGTGGGTCTGCGGGTCCACATCGGCAGCGGCTATCGGGTCAAGGGCGAGGTCGCGGCGGCGCTCGGGCACACGCTGCAGGCGGAGGACGCGTTCCGCCGGGCGATCGACATCCTCGCCGCGGTCAAGCACGAGGTCGAGCTCGCGCGCGCATACCAGGGCCTCGCGATCATCAAGGAGCGCGGCGGTGCCACCGCCGAGGCGCAGAAGCTCCGCACCCGCGCCGACGACATCTTCAACCGGCTCCGCGGCGCCGCCGCGACCGAATGATCGGCTGAGTCATGGCCGTCGACGAGGTGGCTGCCCGCGCGCGGCTCGCGGCGGTGGTGCCGCCGAACGTCCGCGAGGTGTGTGCGACGCTGTCGAGCGCAGGCCACCTCTCGGTGGCGGTTGGCGGTGCCGTGCGCGACGCGATCCTCGGCCGGACCCCGGGCGACTGGGATGTGGCCACCGCGGCGCACCCCGATCAGGTGATGGCGCTGTTCAAGCGGACGGTGCCCACGGGCATCCAGCACGGCACCGTGACGATCGTGACGGGGCGCGGCATCGAGTCCCATGTCGAGGTCACCACGTTTCGCGGCGAGGGCGCCTACACCGACGCGCGGCGTCCTGACCACGTGCGGTTCGGCGTGCCGCTCGTCGAGGATCTCGCGCGCCGTGATTTTCGCGTCAACGCGATGGCCTACGACCCGGCTGCGGATCAGCTGATCGATCCCTACGAAGGCCTGCGCGATCTCGACGAGCGGATGCTGCGCGCCGTGGGCCCCACCGGCAATGTCTACGAGGATGCGGTGGCGCGGTTCACCGAGGATGGCCTGCGCGTGATGCGCGCTGTCCGGTTCGCCGCCGCCCTGGAGTTTTCGCTCGATCCCGAGACCGAGCGCGGCATCGGCCCGGCGCTACCCTCGCTCGCGAAGGTCAGCAAGGAGCGGATCTCCGACGAGCTCCGCAAGCTGCTCGCCGCGAGCCAGCCCTCGCGTGGCCTGAAGATCGCAGAGCGCTCGGGGATCATCGCGCTGATCGCCCCGGAGCTCGCAGCGGGCCTCGCGGCGTGGCGGACCGTGGAGCCCGATCCGATCGAGCGCTGGCTCGCGAGGGTCGATGCGGTCTCCGTGGACGTGCGGCTCGGCGCGATGTTCGCCGAGCTGACCCCGCCAGACGCGATCACCAAGCGCCTCGATCGTGCCGCCGTCCAGCACGCCACCACGGTGCTGAAGCGCCTCAAGTTCTCCAACGAGGAGGCCACTCGCGCCGGCACCCTCGTCGGGCTGGCGAGCCTGCGGTTGTGCGCTGCCTGGACGGAGCCCGAGGCCCGGCGCGTGCTCGCGGATGTCACGCGCCCGCATGCCCAGGCCGCGGCGGAGCTGGCTGCGGCCGATGGCGCCACCGAGCTCGCCGCGTTGTCCCGGGCGATCCTCGCGCGCGGGGATGCGCTCGCGGTCGGCGATCTCGCGGTTGGCGGCAAGGATCTGATCTCGGCGCTCGCGATCCCGCCGGGCCCGAGCGTGGGGCGCATCCTCGCCGCGCTGATCGATCGCGCGCTCGCCGATCCGGCGATCAACACGCGCGAGCGGCTGATCGCGCTCGCACGCGGCCTGGAGCTCGAGCTCGCACGGTGAGCCTGGCCACCTACGAGGTCAGATCGGTCGGCGTCTCAGGCGAGCTCGGCGAACGCATCGATCACGAGCGTTCGCGCGCCGCGCCCACCGACCACCACGCGCGGTAGATCGAGGCGCTCGAGCCGCTCGCCGAGATCCACCGCGAGGTGCGAGACCCGGCGCAGGAGGTTGGCGAGCCCCGTACGATCCGGCTCCGGCTCTCCGGCGCGTGAGGCCACGATCTGGAGGGCGAGGGACTGCGCATCGATCAGCCGCAGCGGTGCGGGGGCGGCGAGCTGGCCAGCGCCCGGCGCGTCGAGGATCACGGTCCATCCGAGCGAGGGCAGCTCGCGCAACGAGACCGAGACCTCGCGTCCCGCCGGCGGGGTTTCGCGAACGATCACCGCGGCGCCCTCGGTGGTGCCCTTGCCCGCGGCCGTCAGCACGGCGGTGAACGCCTGGCGTGTGAGGGCATCGCTCGAGACGCCGCGCTCGATCGGACACCCGGCCGGCTCGGTGGGGAGATCGTGGCCCCACGGCTTGAGCTCGACGGGATAGCCCGCGCGGCGCGCGAGCTTGACCGCCGCCGAGGGTGTGGTGGCAACGGCCTGGCGGGTGATCGGCACGCCATACGCCGACAGGAAGACCTTGGTCTCGTGATCGCCGACGCGCCCGGTGCCGAGCTTGCCGAGCTGGCGGCGGAGCTTGTCGTCGTCGACCGCGAGCTCGGCGGTGGCGCTCGGTGCGGCGGGGCCGAGGCCCACGGCGATCCGCTCGGCGGCGCGGCCAAGCATCGCGATCGCGGTCAGCGCTGCGCGGGCGCCATGCAGGGCAGATGGATCGGCGGCGAGCTCGCTCCGGGCGGCGATCGGCACGTGAAGACCAGGCGTGGAGCTCGACGGCGACTCGTGCGCTGGATCGTAGAGCACGACATCGGTGGGCTCGTCACCGCCGATCACCGGGACGCGCACGCCGAGCGTCTCGGCCTCGGAGACGATCAGCAGCGCCTGCGCTTCGAGCCACGAGCCGTGCGGCGCGACCACCGCGGCGCGCGGTCCGCGGGGCAAGCCATGGCGGACGAGCAGGACCACGGCCTCGAGCCAGGCATCGACATCGTGCCCGAGGGCAGCGCCGTGTGCGCGCAGATAGGCGAGGGCGGCGACGCGCTCGGTCCCGGCGCGACCGCCACCGCGTGGTGGTGGAGCGAGCAAGCACACCGGATAACCCGCCTCCGCCGCGCGGGCGCATGCGGCGGCTAGCTCGACGGCCGCGCCCCCGGTGGGCGTGGTCTCGAGCGCCCAGGCGACGACGTCGCCCGGATCGGGGCTCTCGGCGAGCCGCGCTTCGATGCCGCGCGCACGCAGCGCTGCGAGCGCGGTGGCGCCGAGCTGGGCGGGTGCGATCACCTGCACGCGCGGTGCGGCGACGGTGGTCGCAGCCGTGCGTGGCTGAGCCACTAACCGCCTCGCCGCGGGACGACGTGGACCGCGAGGTGTTCGGCGACGCGCTCGAGGGTGCGGCGCTGCTGCTGACTCGCACGCGGAGGCAGCGCACGGTGTCCGAGCACGATCGGATCGAGGCCGAGCGATCCGAGATCGAGGCGGCGCATCGAGGCCGAGGGCGTGGGCGTGGGGTACTCGTCGATCGGCGGGCCCGCCATGCGCACGCCGATCACGGCCGGCCCGGTGACCCGGAACGTCTGCAGGACGGTGCCGTGCACGCGGCTCGCGTGGATCACGTTGCCCTCGGGGGCGATCGCGACCACGCGTGTCAGCTGCGCGAGATCGAGGAGCTCGGCGAGGGCGGCGACCTCGGCGAACCGCTCGGGCCGGCTCGCCTCGTCGACCAGGATGGTCGTGGCGTTGATCTGTCGGGCGACGGCGGCCATCACCTGCGCCCACCCGAGGTAGTCGAGCTGGAGATCGAGCGCGACGCCGGCGGCGGGGATCCCGGCCCGGGTCGCGCGGTCCGACGCGAGGTCGAGCCACGTCGAGTCGCCGGCGGCGACGGCGAGCACGGCGGGCGGGTTCTCGCCGCGCATGAACTTCGCGGTCGCATGGAGGACGCCGTCGAGCCAGCGGATCGTCCGCGCGGGCGGCGCGCTGCCAAGCCACACCGCGATCGTCATGAGCCTCCCCCGAGGGCTTCGACGAGCTCCGAGAGCGCGCCACCGACGGGGCCGGTCAGCGCACCGTCGACCTGCTTGCCAGGGTTCGGCGTGATCCGGATCAGGCTGGTGGTGCCCGCGAGATCGATCGCGGCGTTGCCGATCGCGACCATCACCTCGGGCGCGAGAGGTGTGCCCTTCTCGACAATCGCCCCGGGCAGCACCACGCCCGCGCGCACCGCACTGGGAGTGCCAACCAGCGGTGCGCCGAGGAACGTCGCGAGCCGCTGCGCATCCCGGGCGATCGCGGGATCGCCGACGACGTCATCCCCGATCAGCACCATCGCGCCGGCGGTGTGGGTGACCTCAGCCGCGGTCGTGCCGACGAGCACGATCCTGTCGTCGCCACCGCCGGGCACGACGAGGACGACGAGATCGACGTCCTCCTCGGCGGCGACGGTTGGCTGAGCACCTCCGACGAGGACCACGGCGGCACCACTGTCACTCGAGCGCACGTAGCCGCCATCGCGATCGCGCAGCTCGACATCCTCGACACCGACCGCGCGTGCGCGCATCAGGAGGCGAGCTCCCAGCCTCGCACCGGTGCGAGGACCCAGCTCGGGTGCGCTCGGGCTATCGGCGCCGAACAGGACGAGGCGGGGACGGAGGTGGTCGAGGACCGAGAGCCACGCGGTGCCGAGCGAGCTCCACAGCGGGGCGATCGCGACATCGGTCATCGCCACCACGATCTTGTCCGCACCTGCGCGCGCCAGCACCGACTGCGCATCCTCGAGGGCAGGCACGTTCGCCGTGCTCACCAGCTGGGCGGTGGAATCGGGTGCGCTGCGATCTCCGGGATCGTGGACCACCAGGGCGGCATACAGCGTGGCGCCCCACGAGGAGGCGACGGCGCGACCGGCCGCGAGCGCCGTGAGGGAGGCGGGATGGGGCCGATCCCCGTCGAGATCGATATGGACGAGCACCGCACCCACGCTGGGGGCACGCTAGCGTGCGACCACCGGGGCGGTCAAGATTTCCTTCGAATTACCGAAGCTTGCAAGCCACGGCGCGCCTGCAGCGGCGGCCCTCGACCTCGAGCTCCCAGTTGTGCCGCGCGCACACCAGGAGCTCGCCGTCGACAAAGCCATCCGAGATCCGGCCCCCATCGTGAGGGCACTCGTCTTCGACGACGACCAGGCGTCCGCTCCCGAGCCGCGCGATCGCCATCGGAACCGCACCCTCGCGCGCCCGCATCACTTCCCCGACGGGAATCATCCCGGCGAGGAGGACATCCGCGACCTGCGGCACCCCATCGTCGGGGTCGTAGCCGAGCTCGTCGTGGAGCTGCTGGGTGAGGCCCATCCGCCGAGGCTAGGCGGGACCCCTGACATCGTCAGTCGAGCCGCATCGCTTGCTGCCGCAAGCAGTGGTCGGCGAGCACCAGGGCCATCATCGACTCCACGATCGGGATCGCGCGGGGCAGCACGCAGGGGTCATGGCGCCCCTTGGGGGCGAGGACGGCGGGGTTGCCCGAAGGATCGACGGTGTCCTGCGGACGCATGATGGTCGCCGTCGGTTTGAAGGCGATCCGCAGGGTGATCGCCTCGCCGTTGGAGATCCCGCCCTGGATGCCGCCGGAGTGGTTGGTGCGGGTGCCGATCGTCCCATCGGCGCGGCGGTAGAACGGATCGTTGTGCTCGCTGCCGGTCATGAGCGTGCCCGCGAACCCGGCGCCGTTCTCGACGCCCTTGACCGCCGGGATACTCATCATCGCCTTCGCGAGATCCGCCTCGAGCTTGTCGAACACGGGCTCGCCCCAGCCCGCCGGCACACCGCGCGCGACGACGCGGATCACGCCACCGACGGAGTCGCCGTCCTTTCGCGCCCGCTCGATGCGCTCGATCATCGTCGGAGCGGCGACCGGATCGGGGCACCTCAGATCATTGATATCGACCTGCGCGCGGGTGATCTGCGCAGGATCGACCGTGGCCAGGATCCCGCAGACCTCGTCGACCCAGGCGACGATCTCGACGCCACGCCGCGCGAGCAGCTGCTGCGCGATCGCACCGCCCGCGACGCGCCCGGCGGTCTCCCGTGCACTCGCGCGGCCACCGCCGGCGATCGCCCGGATCCCGTACTTCGCGTCATACGTGTAGTCGGCGTGGCTCGGGCGATAGGCCTGCGCCACACCCTCGTAGTCCTTGCTCCGCGCGTCCTGGTTGCGGATCAGCATGGCGATCGGGGTTCCGAGGGTCACCCCATCGAGGACTCCGGAGAGAATTTCGACCTGATCCCCCTCCTTGCGCTGGGTCACCAGGCGGCTCTGGCCGGGACGCCGGCGGTCGAGTTCGGCCTGGATCTGCCCCAGATCGAGGCTCAGACGGGCGGGGCAGCCTTCCACGACCACGCCCAGGCCCGCTCCATGCGACTCGCCGAACGTCGTGATCCGGAACAGGGCTCCGAAGCTACTCCCCATTCCGCGCAGCATAGCTCCATGTAGGTTTGCGGGGTGGGGCCCGTTGAGGTTACCTTTGGGGTGCTGATGGCTGATCCGGATCGCCGGCCCACGGCTCAGGAAATCGAGGAGCTGATCGATCTGGTCCGGCGGGACCCAGGATCGCCGGCGTTCATCGATCTGGGCGAGGCCTACCTTGCTCTCGGCCGACCGCGCGATGCGGTTCAGGTCGGCAACCTCGGACTCGAGGCGGCGCCCGATAGCCTCGAAGGACGCGTGATGCTCGCGA
>JAYVRN010000211.1:0-6886 GCA_043776275.1 Myxococcales bacterium
TTCCCGCTGCGGCTGCTGGTCCCCGGGTGGTACGGCGTGGCCTCGGTCAAGTGGCTCCATCGGATCCGCGTGCTCGCGAAGCCGTTCGAGGGCTACTACCAGACCGAGCACTACACCGTGCGGCGCGCGACCGCCGCGGGGATCGAGCGGGTGACGATCGGCCCGATGGTCGTGAAGTCCGAGATCCTCGGCCCCGCGGCCGGCGCGGTGCTGGCGCGCGGCCGCCACCGCGTGTTCGGCCTGGCGTGGGCGGGCCTCGATGCCGTGGCGCGGGTCGAGCTGACCACCGATGGAGGCGCGAGCTGGCGCGACACCGAGCTCGTCGGCCCGCATGCACCGTATTCGTGGACGCGGTGGGAGTGCAGCTGGGACGCCGACCTCGCCGGAAGCTATCAGCTCGCGGCCCGGGCGACCTCGACCGCCGGGCGAATGCAGCCGGCGGCGCACGATCCGCTGTCGGGTGCGTACGTGATCCATCACGTGCGGTCGATCGCGGTCACGGTGGTGGCGGCGGCCGGCGCGAGCTGACAAGCGCAGCTCGGAGCCCGTCGACGTGATCGGCTTCTTGAAGCTGCGCTCTGCTCAGTCCGCGAGCTGACAGCGGACGTAGGTCCACGAATCTTCGGCGGTCGCGGTGCTGCGATCGATCCGCACCCGCAGGTGATCCTGGGTGGCCGGGCACGCAGCCGCGTCGGCGACGATCGCATAGCAATCCGCCGCGCCGGCACCACACGCCGGGAGCACCGTGGCGCGATCGGGCGCGCTGTCGCGGATGTCCGCCACCTCGCACGAGGGCTGCACGCCAGGCAGCTCCACCGACGAATCGGCGAGCTGCGTCGAATCGAGGCACGGATCGCCCATCAGCCGCTTCGCCGACGCACCGATCAGATGGAGCGGGTTCGCGAGGTCGGCCGAGCAGATCGAGGTCAGCGTGGCGCGGCCGTCGAACGCTCCGAGGAAGCCGGCGAGCCGAACGGCCGGGTCCGCGACCTCGAATCCACTCGCGCCGTCATAGGCGCACGAGTGCGCGAGCGCGGGCGCGGGCGTGCCGCCGCCGGGCGGGGTGCGCAGCTCGACGGCGACCGGCGTGGGATCACCGACGATCGCGGCGGTCATCAGCATGCGCGGGTCGAGCTTGGCGGCGAGCAGCGCCTCGACATAGGCCTCCGTACCCGCGAGGTAGGGCGAGTCCTCGCTGGCCACGCAGTCCGACTTCGAGCCCACCGTGGCGGTGCTCTGCGCGCAGGTCACGCCGTGCTGGAAGCAGCGGAACGATTGCAGCGCGCCGAGCGTGGGGTTCTCGGGTCCAAACAGCGGGGTCGACCGCGCGGAGCAGTCATCCTCGTCGGCGAGGAACACCACCGCGAGGTTCGCCGTGGGGCGCAGGAAGCCCGCGTTGAGCGGGTTGGCGAGCGCGCGCTTCATCGCGGCGAGCGGCTGCTCGAAGCCGCAGCCACCGGCGCCGACCCGAGCGAGCGCGCCGAACGTGTCGCGCAGCGCGCCGGTGTAGTTGCGCTCGCGCGTGCCACCGGGACCGTCGACGTCGGAGAGGAACACCTCGGTCATCTCCGCGGTTCGCTGGAGCCTGCCATCCTTGCCCGTGCCCGCGCAGCCGCCGGCACCGAGCTGACCGATCGCCGGGGCAGGCGCCGAGCCATCGGAGACGCTGGTGCCCAGGTCCGAGGTCACCACGCCGATGTGGAGGTTCGGGAGGCCGCCATCGATCTGGGCCAGAACATCGATCATCTGCGGGAACGCGTTCGCGAGGGAGACCTGCTTGTCCGCGGTGGAGGGCGAGTCATCGATCACGAACAGGAGATCGAGGTTACGGTTCTGGATCGATCGCAGCGCGGCGACCTCGTGCAAGCCACCGACCACGACGCTCTGATCGCTGCACGCGGACACGACGAGGAGCGAGGACAACCCGAGCGAGGACAACCCGAACGAGGACAGCGCGAGCGTGGACAAGGGGAGCTTCATTTGCACACCGTGGTGAGGCGCGACCGCTGTGCGGAGCGCGGGAACTGGGCGTCGAACGTCTCGAGCTTCGAGCCAACGCCGGGATCGTGGAGCCTGCACAACGCCTCGACCTCGATCGCGGCGGCGTCCTCGGCGAGCTGACCCGCGCCGCGGGTCTCGCGCGCATGCGTATGGATCGCGGAGAGGGCCGCGCCGGCATCGCCCCGACGGAGCGCCGCCATCGCGAGATCGATCAGCTCGACCTCGCGGGCCAGCGCGATGCCGGTGGACGCGTTGGCCCCGGTGGACGCGCTGGACGTGCTGGACGCGTTGGACCCGGTGGACGCGCTGGACGCGCTGGACGCGCTCGACGCGCTGGACGCGTCGGGCCGAAGCACCGGGCGGGCGCGGACCGCGGACTGCGGGGCCATCTCGATCACCGGCATGGCCACGGCGGCGACCGCAGCCGGGCGCACGACTGGCGGTGAGGCCTCGCTGCGTGCACTCGGCAGCTCGATCGCGGGCGTCTCGGAGGCCGGGAGAGGTGCCTGACCGCGCGTGGCGTAGAGGCCCGCGCCCACTGCGACGACGACGGCGATCCCGACGAGGCCGAGCTTGAGAGCGAGCCCCGTGGCTGCGCCCGCACCGACCCGCGTCCCGACCTTCGCGCGCACGCGGCCGACCGCGGCGGCATCCGGTGCGAGGCCCTCGCGCGCCGCATCGAGCAGCGCACGCGCTGAAGATCCGAGCTGGTCTCCGCCGGGATCGCCGGGATTGCCGGGATCGATCATCGTTTCACCTGGGCCCGCACCGCGAGCTCGAAGGCGACCCGCGCGAGGCGGAGCCGCGAGTACGTGGTGTTGAGGTTGAGATCGAGCATCTTCGCGACCTCGGGAACGCTGAGCTGCTCGAGCTCGACGAGGGCGAACACGATCCGCTTGTCCTCATCCATCTTGTCGAGGATGCCCATCACGGTGGCGGCGGCCTGCGCGCGCGACATCGCGGCGAACGTATCCGCGCCACCGACCAGCTCGTCGGTCAACAGCTCGGTGCGATCGCCCGTGTGCTTGCGCCGGTGCGCGCTCGCCACGCGGCGCGCGATCGCGAACAGCCAGGTGGTGATCGCCGCCCTGCCCTCCCACTCACCGAGGCGCCGATGCACCACGACGAAGACGTCCTGGACCGCGTCCTCGAGCCCGGCCTCGGGGACACCGAACGTGCGGATCACGCGCCACACGAAGGCCACGTGGTCCGCATAGACCGCGTCGAACGCGGGCACCGCAGGGGTGTCCGTCGGGGTCTCGAGCGCATGTGCCATCGCGGGTGCCATCATCGAAGTTCGGGGCGATCGTGCCGTTGTGGGGTGTCAGTGCGGGATCCGCCGCGGATCCGTCACGAGAAATACCGGGTCACCGCCAGCCGAGCTCGAGGCCGAGCGCGCAGCGCGCCGCGGCCGCCGACGGCTGGTACAGATCGCCGCCGTTTTGCAGCATGAACCTGGTGCGTTCCAGGGGGATGGCGAGCTCGAACGTCCCCACCAGCCGGGCGTGCGGCGCCATCGGCCAGGCCACCCCGAAGCCGCCCCCGACCGCGACCCAGCGCCCCGAGCCGATCTGCGGATCCACCACGGCCATCCCCGCGCCCTGGAGCCGA
Organism: Myxococcales bacterium; assembly: GCA_043776275.1. Lineage (GTDB taxonomy): Bacteria > Myxococcota_A > Polyangia > Haliangiales > Haliangiaceae > JABFXX01. Next base: position 3,613 of record JAYVRN010000211.1, read on the forward strand.
CCGAGCTCGGCCGAGACCCACGCGCGGATCGGCAGATGCTCCGGCCCATAGCCCCCGCGCACCGTCACCACATCGAGGCTGACGTCGACGCGTGCGGGCGCCCCCGGATCGAGGCGCGCGGACTGTGGCACCCTGCGGCTGACCGCGAGCTCGAGGAAGTGGTGCTCGCGTCGCAGGTACCCGGCGAGCTCGCCGCCGACGTTGATCCGCGGGAGCGCGCCGACGCCGGAGAGGGCGAGCAGCCGCACGCCGCCACCCCAGCGCCGAGGTGGCGAGCTCGCGGGCGCTCGGACCTGGACGTCCGCGCGCACCTCGTCCGCGCGCACCTCGTCGAGCGCGCCGGGATCGAGCGCGACGACGGGCTGCGCCCGGCGCGGTGGCTCCGCGGCGAGCACGGTCGAAGGGTCGCCGCGCCGGGCCAGGCTCGCGAGCCGCGCGATGATCACCGCGATCGCATCGGCGAGCTCGTCGCAGCGCGCGCTGCGCAGCGTGCGCACATCATTGGCCACGGTCAGTGCGCGCGCATCGATCTGCGCGACGAACCCGGTGCCATCGCGCGTGATCTCGATCTCGATCCCGTGCACGACACCGTCGATCGGAGAACCGAGCCGGCGCTCGACGCGCGCCTCGATCGCCTCGGCGCGCGGACAGCTCGCGGGCGCGCGCCAGCCGAAGGCGGGCTCGGCGGCCACGGGTGCGGCCATCGCCACCAGCGCGATCAGAGCTCGGTTCACGCACACCGCCACGGGTTCGAAGACACACTGTAACGCTCGTGCGTTGCGAGGCGCGAGACGATTCGTCCGGGGACAGCTGTCCCCAGCGATCACGCGAGGTGCTGTGAGAGCAGATCGACGACCGGGCCCGGTGCCTCGATGTGGAGCCAGTGACCGGCGTCGATGTGGTGCGCGTGGACGTGCGCCGGCGCGCGCGCGAGCTGGAGCTTGTCATCGTCGGTGAACACCGGTGAGCGATCCGCGATCACGAGCTCCACGCTGCCGGCCTCCGGATCCTCGAGGGGCTGCCACAGATCGATCGCGTAGTAGTCCGCGAGCAGGGCACGCAGCGCGGGCAGCTCGAAGCGCAGGGTCAGCGTGCCCTGCGGATCCGGCAGCGCACTCATCGCGAGCCACTGCGCGAGCATGGTGTCGTGACCACGCTCCATCAACGCGGCCACCAGCTGTTCACGCTTCGCCCACGTGCGCGGCAGCGCCTCGAGATCACCGAGCACGCGGAGCACGCTGTTGTCTGCATCCGTCTCCGCGGTGGGGCGCTGGCTCGGGCTCGAATCGAGGAGCCAGGTCTGCTCCACCGCGATCAGCGAGCGCGCGGCGAGCATCACCTTGCCGCCGAGGCTATGCCCCGCGAGCGCCTCCACACCGCCGAGCTCGTCGGCGAGCGCGCGCACATCATCGGCGCACGCCGCGATCGTGTGCGGTGGATCGCCGTCCTCGGACCGCCCGTGGAGCCGCAGATCCACGAGCACGATCCCCCACTCGGGACGACGCTCGTTGACCTTGCGCGCGATCCCACGCCAGTTCGCCCCCGCGCCATACATCCCGTGCGTGAGCAGGAGCCAGCGCGCGGGCGTGGTGCCCGTACGAGCGATCCGTTCGTGATGCAGCCGCGCCGGCACGCGGCGAGTGTGCCATGACCGCGCCGGCACGCGGCGAGTGTGCCATCGTCGGTGCGTGGACGATGCGCTCGCCAGGCTCGCCGATGCCGGGTTCGATCTCGCGCACGCCTTCGATGCGCACGCCACAGCGCGCGAACCAGGCTGGGAGCGGCTCGCGAACGGCCCACGGCTCGGGGTGCTGATCGGCAACACGCGCGCGCTGTGGCCGAGGTTCTGCGCCGCGCGCCGCGACGAGCCCGATCCGCTCGATCGCTACACCGAGCGCTCGCTCACCCACGCGTACCCGAGCGCGACGATCTACTTCGCCCACCGGACCTACGACGGCGCGTTCCTCCCGTTCTCGCGGCTCGCCACAGCCACCGGCCTCGGCGCACTCGCTCCCAGCCACCTGGTGATCCATCCGATCTACGGCCCGTGGATCGCGCTGCGCGCCCTCGTGGTGCTGGACGGCGAGCCACCGTTGCGCGCACCCGCACCGATCGCGCAGCCGTGTCGCTGCGAGGCGGCCTGCGCCGCCGCGCTCGTGGCCGCTCGCGACACCGCGGACTGGCGCGCGTGGCTCGCCGTTCGCGATGCGTGTAGCCTTCGGACACATCGCTATGACGAGGACCAGATCGCGTTCCACTACCCCACCGCCTGGGAGCGGCTCCCCTCATCCGGGTGAGGCTCACCCGATCTGACCGACGCTAACCGCCCGCGGTTCCTCGGGCGTCCCACGGTATGTCCCTTGCAGCCTCGGGATCCGTGACCTTCCGCTGTCTCTGGCTCACCGTGGCACTCCTGGCACCGGCCTGTGGCTTCACCGCTCCGGCCTCGGGGGACGACGGTGTCGATCCCGTGGATCCCGGCGATCCGGACGCGCCCACCGTGCCCACCGCGAGGTGGTGCCCCGCCAGCGATCCGCACCTCAAGCTGTGCGTCGACTTCGACGACCAGGTCGGGCTGACCGGCGACGGGTCCTCCCGCCACCACACGGTCGTCAGCTCCGGTCTCACCGTGATGGACCGCGAGGGCGAGCAAGCCGCCCTGATGTCCGATGCGTCCCAGCTGACCGTCGCCGAGACCACCGATCTCGACATCACGAGCGCGCTGACGGTCGCGATGTTCGTGCGCCCCGCCCACGTGCCCGCGATCGGCCAGGCGTTCTGGGCGCTCGACAACAACAAGCAGTACGCGGTCTCGTATCAGGACACGACGAAGTTCCGCTGCGGCCTCGGCACCAAGACCGTCGACTCGGCGCTCTGGTTCGCACCGGATCACTGGCACCACGTCGCCTGCACGTTCGACCTGTCCACGGAGATGTTGAAGATCTACGTCGACGGCTACGTGGCCGGCTGCCGGCGGATCAACAGCGCGATCGCGACCGATGGCCACGAAGGCCTCGCGATCGGTGCCAATCTCAACGCAGGTCCGAGCTTCTCCGATAAGTTCGTCGGCGGCCTCGACAACGTCGCGGTGTTCGACCGGACGCTGACCAGCGCCGAGCTGTGCGCCGCCGCGGGCGGCGGACCTTGTACGTCCGCTTGCCCGTTCACCACGAACTGACGATCCCGGGGTCATCGACGGCCAATCCGCGAGCGATCCGTAGGGGATGCACGCGTGAGCTGCGAGCGATCCGCGAGCGATCTGCGATCGACCCCT
>JAYVRN010000212.1:0-26559 GCA_043776275.1 Myxococcales bacterium
TCGATCGGCAAGATCCAGACCGTGGAGGCCGGCGAGTTCCTCGTCATGGTGCTCCGGCAGGAGACCGGGAACCTGCGCGAGGCCGCGTACCAGTCGCTCGCCCAGATGGACAACGCCGACGTGCTCCCGATCCTGCGGCAGCACCACGAGATCGAGACCAACCCACAGGTCCGCGAGACCCTCGGGGAGCTGCTCCGCCGGCACTGATGGTATCGTCCCCGCATGAGGGCTTCGATCATCTGTGCGTTGTCGTTCGGTGCGTCGTTCGGTGCGCTGCTCGCCGGCTGTGACTCCAAGGCCACCGCCTCGGACCCTCAGAGCGCCGCGCCGCGGCCCGAGCAGAAGTCCAAGGAGTACGAGAGCTGCGGCGCGAGCATGCACTGCGCCGACGAGCTCCGCTGCTTCGACCACACGTGCCGCCGGATGACACGATCGACCGTGGGCGACTACTACGCAGCGCTCGGCGCGCAGGCCAAGAGCCGCGGCGAGGCCGAGGCGGCGATCGCCGCTTATGCGTCGGCGCTCGGTCACTACGACTCCGAGAAGGTGCCGCTGCCTCCCGACGTCGATTGCGCGTACGGCGCGGCGCTCGCCGCGGCGCGCTCGAACAAGGATCACGCGGAGCTCGGCGCGCGCGTCCTGCATCGCTGCCTGCTCGCCGTCCCGGCCGCGAGCTCGCTGCGTGAGAAGGCGCTGACGTCGCTCGCGACGCTCCAGGAGGTCGGCCTCGATCCGCTGCTGCTCGGCGGCGCGAAGGTCGCGGATCTCTACCTGACCAAGGGGCCGGTGAAGCCCGCGACCGACAAGCTCACCGTCACCGTGACCGCGGTCCCGCAGCCCACCAAGACGTTCGCCGCCATGACCGAGGCGCTCACCGCCCAGCGGACCGCGCTGGTCAGCTGCTGGGAGGCGTACAACAGCGCGAGCAAGAAGGACGCGATGGCGGTGACGATCGGCGTGCGCTCCGGCTACGCGGCCTCCGAGTACGACGACGAGACTGGCGCGTGGATCCTGAAGCTCGAGCCCGCGACGGCGACCGCCGGCACCCCGGAGCAGGCGGCGGATGCCTGCGTGCGCCAGATCCTCGAGCCTGCCCTCAAGGGCGCCAAGCTCCTGGAAGCCTTCAACTCCAAGGTCACGGTCACCGTCAAGTAGTCGTCGTCAGGGTGGCTCGATCGTGGTAGCTACGGGCGCCGTGCCTGGACCTGTTGCCGATGCGCCGCCCGATCTCCGGGCGATGACCCTGGCGGACGCCGAGGCGTTCGCGGTGTCGCAGCGCTGGCCGCGGTTCCGTGGCGAGCAGGTGTGGCGCTGGGTCCACGACAAGGGCGCGCGCACGTTCGAGGAGATGACCAACCTGTCTCCGAAGACCCGCTCGGACATGGCCGAGCGCGCGGTGATCGGCGGCCTCACGCTCGCCGAGGTCCAGACCTCCAAGGATGGGACCCGCAAGCTGCGGATGACCACCCACGATGGCGCCTCGATCGAGAGCGTGCTGATCCCGATGGGCGAGCACGTCACGCAGTGCATCTCGTCTCAGGTCGGCTGCGCCGTGGACTGTCAGTTCTGCGCGACCGCGAAGCTCGGCCTCAAGCGCAACCTCGACGCCGGCGAGATCGTCGATCAGGTGTACCTCGGCCGCCGCCTCCTCGCCGAGATCGAACCGACGGCGCGGATCCAGAACATCGTCTACATGGGGATGGGCGAGCCGCTGCACAACTACGACAACCTGATCACGTCACTGCGGATCCTGACCGATGACAAGGGCGCCAAGCTCGCCTCGCGCCGGATCACGGTCTCGACCTCGGGCCTGGTGCCCAAGCTCGAGCGGCTGGGCAACGAGACCGTGCGCCCGAACCTCGCGGTCTCGCTGAATGCGCCGAACGATGCGATCCGCGATCAGATCATGCCGATCAATCGCAAGTGGAACATCGGCAAGCTGCTCGCCGCGCTCAAGGCGTACCCGCTCGAGCAGCGGCGTCGGATCACGTTCGAGTACGTGCTGCTCGCAGGCGTCAATGACTCGATCGCGCATGCCGGGCAGCTGGCGAAGCTGCTCCGCGGCTTCAAGTGCAAGGTCAACTTGATCCCGTACAACCCGCACCCGGAGGCCGAGTACCAGCGGCCCGCGCCCCAGGTGATCGCGGCGTTCCAGAACGAGTGCAAGCGGCTGGGGATGTCGACCTACCTGCGGATCCCCAAGGGGGACGATATCGACGCGGCGTGTGGCCAGCTCGCCAATCGCTCGAACGGCTCGCCGGTGGTCCCGCTGCGGATCCGCAAGGGTCCGCCGCCACCGCCGCCCGTCGAGTAGTACGATCTGGGCCGGTGAGCGCGCCGGCCGCAGAGCCCGTCCAAGAGGAGCCACGTCGGTTCCTGCTGCGCCCCGCGGGCGTGTTGACCCAGCTGTGCTCGGCCGGCTGCCTGCTGCTCGGCACGATCGCGTTCGTGCTGGTGCAGCAGAACAAGAGCGGCGGGGCGGGGATGGTGATCGCGTGGGCGGCAGGTGCGATGGCCGGCCTCGTGTTCGGCGGGTTGATGGCGCGCGGCGGCCTGCTCAGCCTGTTCGTCAGCGCGGCGCTCGACGCGACGTTCGGGATCGTCCTTTTGGTGATCGACTACCCCACGGTGCGCAAGCTCCTCCGGGTCCTCCCCGATTCGGACGTCGAGATGATCGCGGACATCCTCGTCGTCGCCGCGGTGGTGATGGTGTCGACGGCCGCGCTGTGCCTGCTCTCGATCGGTCAGGCGCGCCGCTACGCGCGGGCGTTCGACGAGGCGGTCGCCGCGGCCTCGCTGAGCGATGCTTCGATGGCCCAGTCGTTCAACGCGATGCGCACCGCGCCCCCGATGGGGCCCGCGGCGGCCCACCTCGACGATCGGCCGACCGACCCGATGGCGCCGATCATCCCGACCGCAGCGTCGACCAACCGCGGGTGGACGCCGCACAAGGCGAGCGGGCACACCACGATGATGATCATCCGCCCGCCGGCCGAGGAGGCACGGTCGAGGCGGCGGATCTACATCGCTCTCGGCGGCTTCGCGATCGGGCTCGGCGCGGGCATCGGTGTGCTGGTGTCCTCCGGCGGGAGCACCGGCTCGCGCGACGGAACCTCGGGATCCGGATCGGCGATCGCGTCCGGCTCGACCTCAGGCTCGGGGGGGACCTCAGGCTCCGGGTCGACCTCGGGCTCGGGCGCGTCGGGCTCGACCACTGGCTCGACCGCTGGCTCGGGCTCGGGCTCGGGCTCGGAGGTCGTCACGACGACGGGCAGTGGAGGAAGCGCGGGCAGCGCGGCGGTCGCTCCGCCCCCGGCGATCCCGGTCCGGTCGCTGATCTCCCAGCAGCGCGAGGCGATCGCGAAGGGAGACGCGAAGGCGTACGCGGGCACCCTGTCGCCGACGGCCTTCGCGTTCGGTATCGATGGCGATGATGTCGTCGAGGGCCGCGTGGCGATCGAGGAGATGCTCGTCAAGCACATCGGCGATGCGCCGCCTGGTGGGTTTACCGTGGAGTCGAAGTTCCTCGCTGTTGGTGGGGAAGGGGACCACGCGTGGACCGCCGAGGACGTCGAGCTCTCGGGATCGGGCATCGCGGCGCGCCACATCACGATCACGCAGCTCGCCCGGTTCGCCGATGGCAAGTGGAGTGTGCAGGCGCTCCACTGGGCCCGCCCCATCGGCGATGCCACCGCGGAGCGCATGGCGATCCTCGGGACCTTGCCGCGTGCGGCGCCGATCCCGAACCGCCACGACGGCAGCGCCGAGCTCGACAAGGCCGTCCACACCGCGTTCGCCTCGCGCCGCGCCTTCGCCGATGCGCGCAGCGAGCGCGAGGATGGCTTCAACTTTGGCAGCGGTCCCGGCGAGCGCGTGGTCGGTGGGGCGGCGATCAAGAAGCTGTTCGGCAGGCTCCGCGCCGAGCTCAAGCTCGAGGGTGGTGCACGCGTGGCCGAGTCCAGCCCGACGGTGGGCTGGGCCGCGGTCAACGTCGTCTACACCCAGAAGGGGCAGGCGGCGACCGATGTGTCACAGACGTTCCGCGTCCTCGCGGTGATGATCCGCGAGGGCGACGCCTGGAAGATCGTCCAGACCCACTTCTCGAACGCGGGTCCGGTCCGGTAGCGAGCTCTTAGCGACCGAGCGAGGCGAGCTCGGCGGTCGAGAAGAAGAACGCGATCTCCTCCTTGGCCGTCTCGGGCGCATCGGAGCCGTGCACGGCGTTGCGCTCGATGTTGGTGGCGAACTCCTTGCGGATGGTGCCGGCGTCGGCCTTCTCCGGGTTGGTCGCGCCCATCACCTGGCGGTTCTTGGCGACCGCGCCCTCACCCTCGAGCACCTGAACGATCACCGGACCCTCGGTCATGAACTTCACGAGGTCGCCATAGAACGGGCGCTCCTTGTGGACGGCGTAGAACGCCTTGGCCTGGGTCTCGGTCAGCCGAACCATCTTGGACGCGAGGATCCGGAGGCCCGCGGCCTCCAGCTTCGCGGTGATGCCACCGATCTTGTTGAGGGCAACAGCGTCGGGCTTGATGATCGAAAACGTGCGCTCGAGGGCCATGGGGAACTCCTTGGAAAGTGCGCGGAAACTAGACGATGTGGTGGGGCGATGCAACGCGGTACGATGGGCCAATGCGCTGGTGGTACCTGCTGTTCGTGACCGGCTGCGGGTTCCACGTCGCCGGGAATGGCGCAGACCCGCCGGGCACGGATGCCGCTGGTGATGGCATCGTGATCGGGGACGGGACGCCCGGGGACGGCTCGGCGACCGACGGTTCGACGACTGATAGCCCGATGGTCTCCGCCTGCACGATCCAGGAGACCGGCAACTCCAGCACGATCGCGACGCTGGGCGGCGGGGGCGGCACCCGCACAGGGGCGCTTGCGTGCGCGGATAACGGGCTGCCCATCGGCCTCGCCTTCGATGTCACGCCGAATCCGATCGCCGCGCACCAGAACCAGACCCTCATGGCCAACGTGAAGCTGCGATGTGGGGTGATCGCGCGCACGACCAGCGGGGTGATGCTGACCAGTGGCGCCGAGCTGGTGACGTATGTCGGCCTGATGGGGAGCACGCCGACGGCGTGTGATCTCTACAAGCCACCCGTCGCGACCTCCGAGGTGCTGTGTCCCGGCGGGCAGGCGATGGTGGGCCTCGTCGGAAACAAAGTCGATCCAACCTCGCTCTACAACTCCGTCGGGATCGTGTGCGCGTCGCTCGCCCTCGATGGCAGCGTCACGCCGACCACGCAGATGCTGGCGATCCCGGGCACGGGGACGTACACGAACCAGCCGCAGGCGACGAGCTGCCCGGCGGGGCAGGCGATCGTCTCGTTCTCCACCCGCTCCGGCTGCGGACAGGACGGGCTGATCCCGAGCTGCGCCGCCCTCAGCTGCCAGTAGCTCCGGCGTTCCGCGAGACAGCGCGCTTCGAGGACGACGCGCCTGACCACGCCTCGCAGCCGCTGGCTGACATCACAGGGCGCCATGGGGTAGCGCCCGCGAGGGGCTGCGATGGGCACAGCTGGAGGACCAGGTCCCGGGCGCGTGCTGGCTCCGCGAGTGGCCAGCCCAGCGGTCCCGCGAGCTTGGCGCATTCGCGCGCTGGTCCGCGGGTTGCTGAGTGGGTGTTCACCATGAAGCTTCGCACCGGCCTCCTCTCCGGCCCCTTCTCCGGCCCCTTCTCCGGCCTCCTCTCCGGCCTTCTCTTGGCCTCCCTCGCAGCGTGTGCCACGAACGAAGGATCCTCGTCGTCCTCACTGACCCAGGAGCCGGGGAACTGCGGCTCGATCGAGACGCATGTCATCGGCATCTACAAGGGCTTCCATGACAGCGCGAGCGTCCACGTCACCCGCCCCGGCAAGCAGGCGCTTGTCCTATCTGCGCACGACGCTACGCGGTGGACGGTGACCACCGGGCCGGGCGTCGAGCTCGAGGCGATCTACGCCGTCGGCATCTATGCACAGCACGTCACGGCACCCGCCGGCGTGCGGGTCGTGGCCGATAGTCGCGAGGAGGCGGGCCCGTACGCCTGCGGCTACACCTATCCGCAGGCCGGCACCGACTGCAACACCGACAGCTTGCTCAAGCTCGTCGAGAAGAAGGTCCACCCGCCGACCAGCTTCCACGGCTGCTATCAGGGCTCGATCTGGTCGATCGGCGAGGACATGTCCGTCACCGGCAACTGCAACACCGACGCGGGCGCCGCGCAGACCGACATGGTGCAGGGCTGCGACGGCGAGGACAGCTGCGGCGGCCCGATCCTGCTGTAGCCGCTAGAGCCCGAGGACCTTCGCGAGCGTCGAGCCCATCTCGGCGGGCGTCGGCGCGACGGCGATGTTCGCCGCCTTGAGCGCGGCGATCTTGTCGGCCGCGGCGCCCTTGCCACCGGAGATGATCGCGCCGGCGTGACCCATGCGCTTGCCCGGAGGTGCGGTCTGGCCGCCGATGAACGCGGCGACGGGCTTGTCGATGTTGTCCTTGATGAACTGCGCGGCGCGCTCCTCGGAGTCGCCACCGATCTCGCCGATCATGAAGATCGACGAGGTGCCCGGATCGTTCGCGAACCACGCGAGGGCGTCGATGAAGTCCGTGCCCTTCACGGGATCGCCGCCGATGCCGATCGCGGTGGACTGACCGAGGCCGAGCTTCGTGAGCTGACCGACGACCTCGTAGGTCAGCGTGCCGGAGCGCGAGACGACGCCGACGCCGCCCGGCTTGTGGATGTACCCCGGCATGATGCCGACCTTGCACTGGCCCGGCGTGATCACGCCCGGGCAGTTCGGCCCGACGAGGACCGTCCCCGGGTACTCGAGATCGAGGACGTACTTGACCTTGATCATGTCGCGGGCCGGGATGCCCTCGGTGATGCAGATGATCGTCTCGATCCCCGCGGCCGCGGCCTCGAGGATGGCATCCGCGGCGAACGGCGGTGGCACGTAGACCACGGAGGTGTTCGCGTGGGCGAGCCGCACCGCTTCTTCGACGGTGTCATACAGCGGGACCTGCTCGAGGCCGGCGACCTTGGAGCCGCCCTTGCCCGGCGTCACACCGGCGACGACCTTGGTGCCGTACTCCACCATCTGCTTGGCATGGAAGGCACCGGCGGATCCGGACATGCCCTGAACGACGAGACGGGTATCGAAGCCAACGAGGACCGACATTAGCGCTGCTCCTTCGCGGCCTTGACGACCTTCTGTGCGCCATCGGCCATGTCGGCCGCGTTGACGATGTTGAGCCCGCTGTCCGCGAGCATCTTCTTGCCGAGATCGACGTTCGTGCCCTCGAGCCGCACCACCAGGGGCTGCTTGAGGCCGGTCTCCTTGACCGCCTTGATCACGCCCTCGGCGATCGTGTCGCACTTCATGATGCCGCCGAAGATGTTGACGAAGATCGCCTTCACGTCTGGATCACTCGTGATGATCTTGAACGCGGCCGTCACCTTCTCGGCGGTGGCGCCACCGCCGACGTCGAGGAAGTTCGCCGGCGCGCCGCCATAGAACTTGATGATGTCCATCGTCGACATCGCGAGACCGGCGCCGTTGACCATGCAGCCGATGTTGCCGTCGAGCGAGATGTACGAGAGGTCCCACTTCTTGGCCTCTTGCTCCGCCGCGTCCTCCTCGTTGGGGTCGCGCATCTCCTCGAGCTCGGGGTGCCGGAACATCGCGTTGTCGTCGAAGTTGATCTTCGCGTCGAGCGCGAGGACCTTGCCGTCCTTGGTGGTGATCAGCGGGTTGATCTCGAGCAGCGAGCAATCGAGCTCTTCGTATGCGCGGGTCAACGAGGTCATGAACTTGGCGAGCTCGCCGGCGACCTTGCCGGTCATGCCGAGCGCCTTGGCCAGCGTGCGCGACTGGTTGTCCTGCCAGCCGGTGGCGGGGTTGATCGCGATGCGGATGATCTTCTCGGGGTGCGTCGCCGCGACCTCCTCGATGTCCATGCCGCCCTCGCGCGATGCCATCACGGTGACGCGGGCGGTGGTGCGGTCGAGCAGCATGCCGAGATAGAACTCGTGGTCGATCGCGAGGCCCTGCTCGACGAGCAAGCGCTGGACCTTCTTGCCCTCGGGGCCGGTCTGCGGCGTGACGAGCTGCATGCCGAAGATCTGCTTGACCGCCGCCTCGGCGTCGGCCCGGGTCTTGGCGACCTTCACGCCGCCGCCCTTGCCGCGACCACCTGCGTGGATCTGCGCCTTGACGACGGTGATCTCGGTACCGCCCTGCTTCTGCACCTCCGGGATCGCCGCGAGCGCTTCTTCGACGCTCGTCGCCGCGATGCCGAAGGGCACGGGCACGCCGTACTTACGGAACAGCTGCTTGCCTTGATACTCGTGGATCTTCACGGGGTCGGTTTACCACGGGGGCGTTCGGTAAGGATCACCGGGGTCACGCCTACTCCATGCGGTCCCTCACCCGGATCGGTCGCGATCGTCTGCTTGATCGTGACGACCTGGCAGCTGACCTCGCCCTCGGGCTCCGCGCTCCGTGCGAGACAGATCGAGACCTCTCCGTCGAGGTTTCCCGAGATCACGGCGTGTTGGTCCCCCGGTTCGTAGAGCGTGCGGCCCACATCGGTGTTGTCCGCGCCGATCGACGTGAGCTCGGCCCAGGCGACGTCGGGCGCGTGCCCGGCGAGGGCCTCGGCCTCCGTGCGCCGGCCGGGACTCCGCTTCCCGCGGAACATCCACACCGTCGCACCGGGCAGCACGGGGCCGCGAGCGATCACCTCGATCGCCTCGCCGATCGGCCACACCAGCGCCTTCGCGCCCGGGCCCGCGACGACGCGCCGGCTGCCCTGGGTGGCGTCCCCGACCGCGCTGATCTGCGCCGGGCCACGAACGAGCCCCGCGAGGTGGAACGTCCGGTCTCGCTGAACCGGCACGCGCAGATCCCAGGTGTTCGCGCCGATCACGTAGCGCGCCTCCGCAGAGACTCCGATCAGGTTCGGCCGATCGACGGTGCCGAACAGCTCCGTCGTCGGCTCGATCGTCAGCTTCGCGGGTTGGGCGGTGACCAGCACCGGGTTCGAGCGCGCTTCGGCGAACTCCGCGATCAGGGCATCGCCGAGCTCGGCGTGGATGGTGAACGTGCCATCCGCCCCGGATTCGGCGCGGTCCCCGTCGAGCGCGCCGAGGTCCGTGACCACGTTGGTCGGATCGCCCGCGAGCTCGCCGCGCCACGCGACGACGCGCGCGTTCGCGATCGGCTTGCCGGCGGCATTGACCACCACGCCTGTGCGCTCGGGTCCGGTGACCTCGCGCGTGCCGCCCGCGAGCCGCAGGAACAGCTGCTGCGCGGTGCCGAACTCGCCCCGCGCGAGCTCGATCGCCGCGCGCGCGCGGTCGAGCGACGGCACCGGATCGAGCTTCGCCGTGATCAGGGCCTCGGAGGCGGTGCGGGCTGCGAACATCGCGTCATCGAGTGCGCTCGCGCCCCCGCGCAGCAGCAGGATGTCGACGACGAGGCCGGACAGCTGCGCGGCGCGCCGCACGTCACCGGCGGATCGGTAGAGGTCCACGGCCTTGCGGGCCTGCGCGAGCGCCTCGTCGATCGGACCGGGATAGCGGCCCCACTGCGCGAGCCCGGCCTGCGCGCGCGCCTCGTAGGCAGCGAGCGCCGCGGCCAGCGTCGGGTCGGCTCCGGCGACTCTCACGTCCGCGCGGATGTAGACCAGGAGCTGCGCGATCTCGTGGTGCAGGGTGCCGGCCTTGGCGCGGCTCGCCGGCTCGGCGAGCTCGGCGAGCGAGGCCTCGAGCAGCCCGAACCGCGCGACCGCCACGGTCTTCAGATCGGTCTGGCTCGTCGCGGTCAGGATCTTGCTCAGCTCGGCGCGCGCTTGCGCGTAGTCGCCTCGGCGCAGCAGCTCGTTCCCGATCCCCCGCTGGATGATCGGGAGCATCGGGGGCCAGCCGATCGCGGCGGCCTCGGCCTCGAGCGCCGGGTATTCGGCGGCGAACCGCGGACTCCCTCCGAGGGCGAACGCCTTGGCGAGCAGCGCGAGGACCTTGGTGCGCACGATCGGATCTTCCGGATAGAGCGGCGGTGCGCTCGGCGTCTCGCCCGCGCAGGTGGTCAGCTCCGGCAGCATCCCGAGGACGTCGAGTCTCGCGAACATCGGCGCGGTGCCGTCACGGACGAGCAGCGCGATGGCGGCGGCCTGGTCACGGGCGCCGAGGAGGCACGCGCGCTGCCGTGCGCCGATGGTCTCGGGCGCCTTGCACGCCGTGGCGAACGCCGGGGTCCAGCCCGCGCGGTAGGCGTCCAGCGGATCGGCGATCCGCGCGTACGCGCGCTCGGAGAGCTCCACGCCGCGTGCGCGGAGCGATGCCTCGATCTCGGCGCGGATCTTCGGAGACCAGGTCTCGGCGAACGCGTCCTCCCCGGGACCGCAGCCGGTGGCGAACGCGGGCCGGGCGGGGTCGCGGCGCCGCGCGATCAGCATCGCGATCGCCAGCACGCCGATCAGCGCGACGGCCGCCGCGGGGACGATCCACCACGGGCGGCGCGGGCGAACCGCGTGATCGAGCGCGTCGAGCAGGTCGTCCAAGGTCGGCCACCGCTTCTCGGGATCGGGCTCGAGCCCGCGCGCGAGTGCGGCGCGCACCGCGGGTGGGAGATCGACCTTGAGCGTGGGCGCGATGCCCGCGGACGCCGCCGTCCGCAGTTCGTCGAGAGTGGAGCCGGTGTACGGCCGGCTCCCGGTCAGCGCTTGCCACGCCGTCACGCAGAACGCGAACTGATCAGTGCGCGGGTCCGGCGCGCCGCCGCGGAACTGCTCGGGGGCCATGTACGCCGGCGTGCCGATCATCGCGCCGGTGTGCGTGAGCGGAGAGTCGAGGAGGCTGTCGGTGCGCGAGGCCGTGGGGCGGATCGTCATGTCGAGCGCCGCCTCGGCGGGCAGCTCGCCGTCCCCGGATCCTCCACTCCACGAACCTCCGTCCTCGCCCATCCCGCGCGCGAGCCCGAAGTCGGTGACCAGCACGCGCCCGCCGGTGCTGCGGAGCACGTTGTGCGGCTTGAAGTCCCGGTGCACGAGGCCGGCGGCGTGCGCGGCGGCGAGCCCGCGTCCGGCCGCGAGGATCGCCCGCATCACCTCGTCGCGGGGTGGCTGCCGCTCCAGCCACTCGTCGAGCGAGCCGCCCTCGACGAGCTCCATCGCGATGAAGTCGCGGTCGCCCTCGGTCCCGACTTCGTAGACGGTGAGGACGTTCGGGTGCTTGAGCCGCGCCATCGCGCGGGCCTCGCGGAGCAGGCGCTTGCGGAGCGCCGGGGCGGCGTCGTGACGCTTCAGGACCTTGATCGCGAGCCGGCGATCGAGGTTCGGATCGTGGGCCGACCACACCACGCCCATGCCGCCCTCGCCGAGCACCTCCTCGAGGCTGTAGCCCCCGATCGGAAACCCCGCCTGCATCTTCCCGGGGCGGATCGACTCCGCCCGGGTCTCCTCGTGCGGATCGACGTCCTTCGCTCCCACCGCCCTGGAGTATCGCTCAGTCCCGGTCCGAGAGGATCTTCAGCGCGATGTTGCCCTTCGAATCCGTGGGGGCGGCCCAGGTGATGCCGCTCGGGGCACCTGCGCTTTTCAGCTTCTTGATGATGTTGGCGCCCTTCAGCTCGGTGAGGATCTTCATCGCGCCCGTGTACTGCGCCCACACGAACCGTGCGCCTTCGAGCTCCGCCTTCGTCGCCGCATCGTTCGGGTTGGCCGCGACCTGCGCATCGAGATCGCGGAGCCGCGCGACATACGCCGCCTCCATGCCGAGCTCGATCTGCAGCTCGTTGACGAGGCTGGTGTTGAAGATCTTCGCCGCGGGCAGCGGCTGCGCGAACGTTCGGTCGGCCACCGGGATTCCGCCCCACTCCTCGTTGGACATCATCTCGGTCATGTCGGTGGTGTCGATCATGAAGTTCGAGAACGCGCGGGACGAGGCGGGCACGTAGAACGAACGAGCGGTGTCGAACCACAGCATCCGGCCGACGAGGCCCGCGGTCTCGATCTGGCGCTCGCCCACGGTCAGCGCCATCTTGTCGAGGTAGTTGCCGAGCCGCGTCCAGGTCGCGTCGTCGAGCGCGGCGAAGTCATCGAAGCCATCGGCGTTGGCGGTGCGCTGCGCCGCGCCGTAGGTGTTGAACTGGGCGATCGCACTCGCGCGGTTGGCGGCTGTGGACAGGCTCTTGTAGGAGTTGATGAACGAGTCCCACGTGGTCTTCCGTGCCATGTTGATGTCGAGGCTGCCGCGCCACGCGCGGAAGTTGTCGGTGTAGATGTCGAAGCTGTCGTCGGCCGCATCGGTGATCGCGCGGTCGGCGTCGTCGAGCGCCGCGGCGAACTCGTGGAACACGGTGTTGATGGTCTCCGCGATCACTCGATTCTTCTCGAGCGTGATCGCATCGGACGGCGCGCCGGTGAGCGCGCTCGGCTCGACCAGGTTGGCCACCGTCACGCTGCCGCCGGCCGCGTTGATCCGCGAGACCAGCAGGGACCTGTCCAGGATCGCCTTGCCCATCGTCTCCATCGCTTCGACCTGAGCGCGGGCCGCGGCGGGGATGATGATCGCGGCCTTCGCCTTGGTCACCGCGTTCAGCGCCGCCTGGATCTGCGTGCGCGCGTTCGCGTAGGTCGTCTTCAAGTTCGAGGTGTTGGCCTCGTTCATGTGGTACCGGCTGCGCGTCGAGCGGAGGTGCGCCTGTGGCTCGAGCAGCAGCACGCCCTTGTGGGTGCCGACGTCGAGGAGGACGTGCTTCATGCCGAGCTGCTCGTAGACGCCACGGATCGGAGTGGCCGGCGAGTCGCCGCCGTTCCAGGCGGTCTTGCCGCGGCGGACGTCGTCCTCGAGCTTCGGCACGAACGCGGTGCCGTTGTCATTGCGGATGTCGACCTTGGAGTTGACCTTGTTGCCCTCGGCGTCGATCTCGGTGCCGAACTTCGCCGCGATCAGGATGCGGCGCACGGTGGTGGCATTGTCCCAGCGGGCGCGGCTGCGCAGCTCGATCGCGTTGCCGAGGAGCGAGTACGCGTGCGTATCGTAGTAGGTGTCATCCATCAGGTCGGTGCCGAGCGAGAGCTCGCGCACGCCGACATCGTTGGGGGCGAACCGGTCCGGCTCGATCGTGAGGGCGACCAGCGGCATCAGCTCGCGCGTGTCCTGGCTGTCCGCGTCCCACGGCATCTCGTCGAGCGCGAAGCCGTAGGTGAACGCCTCCATCGCGTGGTTGCGGCGCAGGCGCTCGTAGAGCGTGCGGCCGTCCGTGTTCTTGGTCAGCAGCAGCTCGCGGAGCTTCTGCCCGGTGATGCCCTTCACGCCGAGCACCACCTCGACCTCGGCGTTGTCGCGCGCCCAGCCGCCGCTCGCGCCGGTGAACGTCTGGTCGTCCATGAATGGGCGATCTGCGAGATCGTTCTCGCAGCGCGGGACCACGCTGTAGACCAGCTTGCCGAGCGCGAGGTTGCCGACGAAGTCGACGGCATCCAGCTCGTCGAGGTCATCATAGATGTCGTCGTCTCCGGTGCCGGCCTGGCCATCGGGGCCCTGGCGGTGCTTGACGATCGCCTTCGCGGCCTCATCGGAGAGGCCGAGCTCCGAGAACTTGTCCGTCGTGCTCGTCGATTCGTTGACGAGCTTCACGACCTCCGCGAGCTGACACGAGGAGTAGGCGCCGTCGTTCTTGGCGTCCTTCCCGCCGAACGAGTCGTCCTTTGCATCCCCATCCACACCAGTGCAACCAACCGTGAGCAATAGGGTAATCGGCAGGGCAACGCGCATGACCGTCGCCTGTACAAGGGGTGTGCCCGGCTCGCCGCGTGTGACAACACGAGCTTGCGTTCGTCGCTGGCGAGTGACGTTGCCGCAGCGCTGGCGAATTCATCCGCCACCGGTCTCGGATTCATTGCGGTTTTGCGTGGCGCGTTCGTTGCTTCGTGTGACGGTTCGATGTCGAACCCGCGATCGATCTGCGCACTGATTGCCACAGTCGTGGCCGGCTGCGCCGACGGAGCCCCCACCGAGATCGCGCCGTTCACCCAGTCGGGCAAGGCGGACGGCCTCCCCGATCGGCTGCGCAAGATCGACGACCACAAGCTCCATGTCGACGAGCCCTCGGACCTCGTGTTCTCGGCCGGTCGGCTCTACACCGTGAGCGATGCGCACGGAATGGTCTACGAGATCGATGATGATGGTGACGTCCAGAGCAAGCTCGACATCCAAGGACGCGACCTCGAGGCGGTCACGGTGGACACCCACGGCGAGTTCCTCGTGGCGGATGAGAGCCGCGCGCGGATCTGGCACATCGACGCCGACGGCAACCGCCACGATCCGATCGACATCCCCGAGGCCGACGACGGCAACAGCGGCATCGAAGGCCTGACCTTTGGCAGGTACGGCCACCTCCTGATCGCGAAGGAGAAGGATCCGGCGCGGATCATCGAGCTCGATGCGCATGGGACCACCGTCCGCGACGAGAAGGTCCACTTCAGCTCGGATGTCTCGGCGCTGACCTACAACCCGGAAGACAAGCACCTGTACGCGCTCTCGGACGAGGACCACTCGCTGTACCGCCTGGACAGCGAATGGGCCGTGGACACCGCATGGAAGCTCCCGATCAAGCATCCGGAGGGCATCGCGTTCGACGGCTCGATCCTCTACATCGCCAGCGACTCCGAGGAGCGCCTGTATCTGTTCGAGCTCGGGAACTGAGCTGTTAGCTGCGCTTGATCCACAGGCACAGCTCGCCGTCCCGGCGCTTCTCGCACTGGACCAGGTCGAGCTCGCGCGGCATGTCCCCGCCGAACCCGTGATAGGTGACCACGCGTGTCCCGCGGGCGGCGTGCGCGAGCTTCTGCTGCACGATCTCGACGTTGGTGACGTACCGCACGCGGCGATCGAGCGCGTCGAGGTCGTCTCCGGCGAGGAGCTCCGCGAACGGATTGAACAGGTAGAACGCGTCGTACACCGACCAATCCATCAGCTCCATGTCGCCCAGCCGGAACGCGGCTCGATCCGCCACGCCGAGGCGCTTCGCGGCCTCGTTCGCTGCGCGCACCATGTCCGGATCGCGCTCGATGCCGAACCACGAGGCCTCGGTGGTCAACGCACCGACGAGGCACGGCTTGCCCACGCCCGAGCCCACGTCGAGCACCTTCTCGCCGGCCACGGGCGCGAGGAGCTCGCACGCACGCTGCGCGACCTCGAGCGGGGTCCAGTGGAGCCACGATCGGAACCGCTGCGACGAGGGGTAGATCAGGTCGAACGCGCAGTCGTCCACCGGGAGGCCCGCTCGGATCGCGCTGGAGATCGCTTCGGTCATGGATCGCTCACCGGGTCCGGACCCAGAGGGCGAGCTCGTCCTTGTGCATCGGCACGGACTCCTCGAGCTCGAACTCGGGTGGCAGGTCTCCGCCGAAGCCGTGGAGCGTGACCACGCGAGCGCCGGGCTGCAGCGTGGCGAGCTTGTGCTCCACCGCGACGACGGCGTGGATGAACGCCGCCTGGCGCGGGCTCGGATCCACCGGGCGCGACTTCAGCGCCGCCTCCGAGAACGGGTTGTAGAGGTAGATCCCACCGAATGGGCTCCAGTCGAGCCCGAGCCCATCTGCGTGCTCGAACGACGTGCGCTCGGCGACTTCGAGGCTGCGCGCGACCCTCGCCGCCACGCGCACCATCGCGCTGTCCTGCTCGACCCCGGTCCAGTGGGCCCCCCCGACCAGCGCGCCGATGATGCACATCTTCCCGCTGCCCGAGCCGACGTCGAGGATCCGGTCACCCGGCGCACCCGCCAGCATCGAGCTCGCACGTAGCGCGACCTCCATCGGCGTCCAGTGCACCGAGGAGCGACGGCGGTGGCTCTTCGGGTAGAGCGCATCGAACCTCGCATCGGAGACTGGCTGCCCATCGCGCAGCGCCGCCGCGATCTCGCGTGCCTCGAGTGCGAGGGCGAGGTCGTCGGAGGCTGCCTCGCTCGGAGGTGCGGCGGTCGTCATGGGTGTTCTGGCGCAGGCGTCTCGCACGCAGGTTTACCACCCGCTCACGGCGACCGCGAGCCCACGTCACGGAGCGCATCGACGAGCTGCCAGCCGAACACCGGCGCCGGCAACAGCGCGATCCGCCCGCGCGCGTCTGCGACGGCAGCCCCGAGCGGGACCGGGCGCCCGGTCACGAGGATCACCCGCAGGTCGGCCTTCGCGCCCAGCCACGTGCGGATCGCCGCGACGATGGCGCGTTCGTCGCCGGCCTCGTCGGTCAGCCACACGAGCACGCCCTCGCGCGGCGCGACGTGCGGCGTGCGCACGGCGCGGACCTCGAAGCCCGCGTCCTCGAGATACCGGACGAGCGGCTCGTTCGGCTCCCGACAGACCAGCGCGACGATCGTCGGCATCGCCACGTACCGAGCACGAACCGGACCAGCGCCCAAGTCGGGGTAACCACGGCTGCCTCGGCCTGCGATGCCACGCACGCCGGCCGAACACGACACAGTGTCGGGGCCCGCGGCCTATCGTCGCCCCGTTCGCGACACGAAAGGTCGTCAGTGCTTGGTGCGGCGCTGCAAGGTCCGCACGCTCACGCCGAGGCGACGGGCGGTCCGGGTGAGATTCCCGCGCTCCGCGGCGATCGCAGCGTCGACGACGAGATCCACGATCTCGTCGAGGGGCCGATCGATCGGCACGGTCAACGTGTCGCCCGCGGGGCTGCGCTCGGAGGGCCGCTGACGGATCGCCGGAGGCAGATCTTGCACCCGGATGTCCTTCCCCTCGCGGAGGATGCACAGCAGCTCCACCACGTTGCGGAGCTCGCGGACGTTGCCGGGCCAGTCATGCGAGATCATCGCCGCCCGCGTCGAGCGGACGAACGTCGGCGGAACGACGTCGTGGATCGCCGAGAGCTGCGCGATGAAGGCGTCGAGCAGGGCCGGGATGTCGCGCCGGCGCTCGCGCAGCGGCGGAACCTCGAGGACGATGCCCTGGATCCGGTAGTAGAGGTCGGCGCGAAACCGCCCGGCACGCACCTCCTGCTCGAGAGGCCGGAGCGTCGCGAGCACGAGCCGGACGTCCGCCTGGATCTTCTTCGCGCCACCGACGCGCATGTACCGGCGGGTCTCGAGGAACCGCAGCAGCTTCGCCTGCAGCGTCACCGGCATCTCCGCGATCTCGTCGAGGAACAACGTGCCTGCGTTCGCCATCTCGATCTTGCCCGTGGAGCGCTCGTTGGCGCCCGTGTACGCACCGCGCTCGTGGCCGAACAGCTCGCTCTCGAACAGCGCCTCGGGGATCGCTGCGCAGTTGATCGGCACGAATGGCCCGCCGCGGCGTGGGGACATCTCGTGAAGGCGCCGCGCCATGACCTCCTTGCCCGAGCCGCTCTCGCCGGAGAACGTCACGGTCACCTCCTTCACCGCGACCGCCCGGAGGAAGCGATCGAAGGACTTCATCACCGGTGAGGCCATCGCCGGTTCGAGGACCACGCTGGGCTGGCGCAGGCGCTTTGGCATCGCGCGTTGACTCTACGCCGTCTTCGCACCTCTCGTGGAGGTCCCGATCGCGGCATGCATGCACTCCTCGCCCTCTCACCGGCGCTGTTGCCCCGCCGAGCTGGCGGGTCGGGTCGGTGCAGGTCGAGTTCAGCGCGACAAGATGTCGGGTTTGGCGAGATCCGCTGTCAGCGTCGCCTCCAGCTGGCCAATCATCACGGTCCCGGACGGTTCCGCGCGTGGCGCACCCATTGCAACTCCGCACGCCGTGCTCGTATGAGATCGGAGGCGCTCCTTCTGACCAGCCTCCCCGTGCTGCTGACGGGGGCTGCGCTCGCGGTCGGCCTCCGCACCAACCGCGCGCGGGCACTCGTCGCGCTCGTGAGCCAGGCGGTCGCGACGATCCTCGTGCTCGCGAGCGTGATCCCGGTGCTCGCGGGCGGCCCGAGCCTCGAGGTCAGCTGGCCGTGGCCGGCGCCGATCGAGCAGATCGCGTTCCGGGTCGATGCCCTGGGCGCGTTCTTCCTCACCTGGTCGCTGCCGATGACCTTGCTCGGGACCCTGTACGCCGTGGGCTACCTCCGACCGTACTTCCAGGCGGGGCGGAACGGAGGACCGCACTTCGCGCTCCTCAACATGACCTCGCTGGCCTTCGTCCTGATCTACGCCGTGCAGAACGCCCTGGTGTTCCTGATCGGCTGGGAGATCGCGGCCGTCGCCGCCTGGCTGCTCGTGATCTGGGACTATCGCAGCCAGAAGATCCGGTTCGCGGGCTTCAACTACCTGGTCTCCACGCACGTCGGCCTGTTCGTCCTCGTCGCCGCGTTCATGCTGCTGCACAGCAAGACCGGCTCGATGGACTTCGCGGAGTTCGGACGGTTCCTGGCGAGCCACGGGCAGGGGCAGGGCACGCTGTTCCTCCTGTTCGGGATCTCGTTCGCGCTGAAGTCGGCATTCTTTCCCTTTCACACCTGGCTCCCGCGCGCGCACTCCGCCGCGCCCGCGCACGTCTCCGCGCTGATGTCGGGCGTGATCCACAAGGCCGGGCTGTTCGGGTTCCTGCGGTTCGTGCTGCTCGGTGGCCGCCCCGAGGAGTGGATGGGCTGGTCGGTGCTCGTGTTCGGCGCGGCGTCCGCGATCTTCGGCGTGCTCTACACCTCGACCCAGCGCGATCTGAAGCGGATGCTCGGCTACTCCTCGACCGAGAACGTGGGGATCGCGGCGATGGCGTTTGGCCTCGGACTCCTCGGCTGGTCGTGGGGGAACCCGGCGCTGGTCGGGCTCGGGTTCGGGGCTGGGCTCCTGCACCTCTTGAATCACGCTCTGTTCAAGTGCTCGCTGTTCTATGCCGCGGGGGCGATCTTCCGGGCGACCCACACCGTGGATCTCGAGCGCCTCGGAGGGCTCGCGAAGCGGTTGCCACGCACGGCGGTGATGTTCCTGATCGGTGGCCTCGCGATGTCGGCGTTGCCGCCGCTCAATGGGTTCGTCGGCGAGTTCCTGCTCTACACCGGCTTCCTCTCTGGTTCCGCGCCCACCGGCGAGGGTGACGTCGTCCTCGTGTGCGCGGCCGCGGCACTCGCGTTCGTCGGCGCCGTCAGCGCGCTGTCCACGTCCCGCGCGTTCGGGCTCGCGTTCCTCGGAGTGCCACGCGATCCGAAGCTGCACGTCGGTGAGGATGCTCCGCGGTCGATGCTGATCCCGATGGCGGTCCACTCGGTCGCGATCCTGATCATCGGCGTGTATCCCGAGGTCGCCCTCCGGCTCGTCGAGCCTGCGCTCGCGTTGTTCACCTCCAAGCTCGGGGGCGCGCACGCCATCGATCTCGCAGCGGTGCTCGCCCCGGTGGTGTGGGCGTGCCGCGGGCTCGCGCTCGCCCTCGTGATCGGTGGCGTCCTCGCCTGGCGCCGCCGCGCGGCCGCACGCGCGAGCGTGACGTGGGGATGCGGCTACACCGCGGCGACCGCGCGCATGCAGTACACCGGCAGCTCGTTCTCCGCGCAGCTCTCGAGCTTGTTCAGGCCCGCGCTCCCCGTGCTGACCCGCGAGGAGCTGCCGACCGAGCCATTCCCGCAGCACGCCTCGCACCTGTCGACTCATCACGTCGATGCGGTGGAGCAACGGATGTTCGAGGTCCTCGGCCAGGGGGAGCAGTTCGTCCAGGACACCTCGGGCCGGATCCCCGAGCAGCCTCGGTTCGCGTTCGCCGCGGGGCTGATCGCGCTCGTCGTGGTCGCGCTCGTCGCGCTGGGGGAGGTGCTGTGAGCGCGGTCGCCAACTTGATCGCCCTCCTCGTGATGCCGATCGTGCTGCCGGGGATCCTGAATCGGGTCAAGGCACTGTGGGCCGGCCGTCGCGGGCCGCCGATCCTGCAGCTGTGGTTCGACCTGCGGAGGCTGGTGCGGAAGTCGTCCGTGATCAGCGCGGCGTCCACGCCGGTGTTTCGCCTCGCACCAGTCGTCGTGCTGGTCACGGCGATCGCGGCGGCGCTCGTCGTCCCGCTCACCGGGTCTCGGGCAGTGGTCGCGTTCCCGTTCGACTTCGTCTGGTTCGCCTACGTCTGGACCCTGGGTCGTGTGGCCCTCGTCCTCGGCGCGCTCGACACCGGCAGCTCGTTCGAGGGCATGGGCGCTTCGCGCGAGGCGACGTTCGCGACGTTACTCGAGCCCGTGCTGTTCCTCGTCGCGGGCGCGCTCTGCCTGCACTCCGGCGCACGGAGCTTCGAGGACGCCCTCGTGCCTCACATCGACGGTGGGCCGGCCCTGGTGATGTGGTTCGCGTCGATCATCGCGCTGTCGATCGTCGTGCAGGTCGAGGCGGGGCGCATCCCGATCGATGACCCGTCGACCCACCTCGAGCTGACGATGGTCCACGAGGTCATGATCCTCGATCACAGCGGCCGGGACCTGGCGCTCGTCCAGCTCGGGTCGGCGATCAAGCTCTATACCGGCATCTCCGTGGTGGCGATGCTGCTGGCTCCGTTCCGCAGCGAGCCGGGGCTCGTGGCGATCGTGATCCACCTCGCGCTGTGCGTGGCGATCACTGTGGGCCTCGGCCTGATCGAATCGGTGGTGGCGCGCCTCAAGCTCCGCGTGGTGCCGCAGTACATCGTCGTCGCGCTGGCCGCGGGCGGGATCGCGCTACTGTCGATGATCGGCCGGGGAGGGCACGGATGAATCCCCTGCTGATCGGGTTCGTTGCCGTGCTGCTGCTCCCGCTGTTCGTGGCGTCGTGGCGGCTCAGCCTGTTCGGCCTCGCCGGGCAGGGTCTGCTGATGGCCTGGATCAGCTACCAGCTCGATCCTTCGTTTCAGACCGCCGACGCGTGGGTCGGCATGTTCGATGTTCTGCTGATCCGCGGGATCGGGGCGCCGCTCGCGCTGTATGCCGTGCTGCGGTCGCAGCGTGCGCCGGCGCGCGCCGATCTGCTCTCGCCGAACCTGATGTCGTGGACGCTCGCGATCGTGCTCGTGCTGTTCGCGTTCCGGTTCGCGGATCTGCTGGTGCCCGTGGACGGCGAGGAGCACTCGTTCGTGGCGGTGGCCACTGCGGGCGTGCTGCTGGGGCTGCTCTTGCTCGCGACCCAGACCGGACCGTTCAGCCAGATGGTCGGTGTGCTGCGGATCGAGAACGCGATCGCCCTGTTCGAGCTCGGCGCCTCGTCCCACCAGGATCTCGGGATGCGGATCGCGCAGACCTTGCTCCTCGTCGCGACGGTGCTCCTGTTCCGCTGGTACCTCCGCACGCTGCCGCGCGCCGACGTCTCGAAGCCGAGCGCCGTCGAGGGGATGACCACGTGACCTGGCTCGTCCTCGTGGCGCTTCCGCTGCTCGCGGCGATCGCGGTGTTCACCCGCGGCCCCGGCCGTCACGCATCCACGGTGCTCGTGGCGACCGCGATCGCTACCTCGCTCGCCGCGATCGTCCACGCGGTGCTCCCCGGCACGCAGCCGTTCCTCGCGGGCTATCTCCTGGGAGACGAGACCGCGCAGCTGTTCGCGCCGGTGATCAACTTCATCTTCCTCGGCGTCGCCGTCTACGTGCGTGCGCGCGTCGCGGTGGAGCCGGCCTCGCGCAGGTTCGTGGTCCTGGCCCTCGTGTTCCTCGCCGCCTCGAACCTCGCCTTGATCGGCAATCACCTCCTCTTGCTGTGGGTGGCGCTCGAGATGACCACGCTCGCCGCCGCGATGATGATCGTCCGGCCCGATGCGCCCGCCTCGCGGCTCGCCTCCTGGCGTTACCTCCTGTTCTCGTCGGTGGGGCTCGCGCTCGTGCTCCTCGGGCTGGTCTGCTTGATGCGGGGGATGGAGGTGGGTGGTCATCCGGCGACGCTGATGCTCGATGCGATGCCCGCCGCCGTGGCTGGGCCGACCAACGCGTGGCGCGAGCTCGGGGTGGGGCTCGTGATCCTCGGCATCGGCACCAAGCTCGGTCTCGCGCCGATGTATAGCTGGCTACCCGAGACCTATGACGAGGCACCCGCGCCCGTCGCGGCGCTGCTCGGCGCGGTGCAGTTCAACTGTGCGCTGGTGCTGCTGTTCCGCGTGCTGCACGTCTACCGCGCGGGGAGCGGGCCCCTGATCACCGGCGAGCTCCTGACGATCGGACTCGCCTCCGTGGCCGTCTCGACGGCGAGCATCGTGGCCACGCGCAACTTCAAGCGCCTGCTCGGCTACGCCTCGATCAACCACGCAGGCGTGATCGCGATCGGCCTCGGCCTCGGGAGCTCCGCCGGCTACGGCGTGCTGCTCTACGTGCTCAGCAACGCGTTCATCAAGGCGATCTTGTTCCTCACCGCCGGCAAGATCGAGGCGTACTACGGCACCAAGGACACCAAGCAGCTCGCGGGCTTGATCAAGGATCTCCCGTACAGCGGCCTGTTCCTGATGGTCGGCACGTTCGCGTTGCTCGGCTTCCCGCCGTTCGGAAGCTTTCTCGGCGAGCTGCTGATCTTGTCCGCGCTGGTGACGAGCGGGCAGATGTTCGTGTTCGCCGCGTTCTGCATGCTGATCACGATGTCGTTCGTGGCGACCGGACGGACGATCTTTCCGATGATCTGGGGCGAACCCAAGCAGGACCGCACGTGGCCCGCCCAGAGCGCCCTCGGCGCGCTGCACAAGCTGATCTTCCTCGGCGCGTTGCTCGTGCTGGGGATCTACATCCCGCCGCAGATCAACTCGCTGATGACGCGCGTCGCGCACTATCTGGGGGGCACGTGAGCTCCGTCCTCGTGCATCGTCAACGCGCTGCGGAGCTCGAGCAGCTCGCGCCGCCCGCCTGGCGTCTCCAGGTCCTCGAGCGCGTGCGATCCGGGATGCGCCCGCTCACGATCTACGGCCGCCCCGATGGGGAGCACGTGCTGGTGACCGCCGTGCTCGAGGATGGACCCCGGCTGGCGATCTCTCGCACCCGGGTGGAGCCGGCGAGCGGCTATCACGAGCTGACCTCGGAGCTCCCGGCGCTGCACTGCTTCGAGCGCGAGCTGCACGAGCAGCACCACGTGCGGATCGCCGGCCATCCGTGGCAGAAGCCGATCCGGTTCGAGGGGCAGCCCCAGGCGGCGATGAACGCGTACCCGTTCTATCGGGTGGAGGGCAAAGAGGTCCACGAGGTCGCGGTCGGGCCGATCCACGCGGGCGTGATCGAGCCGGGCGCGTTCCGGTTCATGTGTTACGGCGAGCACGTGCTCCACCTCGAGATCCAGCTCGGGTATCAACACCGCGGCGTGGAGGCGCGGCTGCTCGAGCGTGATCCGCGTGCGCTGGCGGCGTGGGTGGAGACGATCGCGGGTGACACCAGCGTGGCGCATGCGTGGGCCTACGGGGCAGCGCTCGAGGAGCTCGCCGGGATCTCGGTCGCTCCCGAGATCGAGCTCGCCCGCGGCATCGCGCTCGAGCTCGAGCGGATCGCCATGCACCTCTCGGGGCTCTCGGGGCTCTCGGCCGACCTCGGCTTTCTCGCGGGCGCCTCGACCTACGGGCGGCTCAGGACCACCGCGATCAACACGCTGATGCGCCTGTGCGGCAGCCGGTTCGGGCGAGGGGCGGTGCGCCCGGGTGGGAGCGGGCTGCGGCTCGACGACGAGCTCCGTGCCGTGCTGCGCGAGGGGCTGGCGCTGCTCCGCACGGACGGCGCGATCATCGACGAGTGCTTCCTCGCGGCGCGATCGGTGCGTCATCGCCTCGCCGGCGTGGGGATCGTGACCGAGGAGATGGCGCGCCAGCTCGGCCTGGTGGGGATGACCGCGCGGAGCAGCGGCGTGCCGATCGATGTGCGCCGTCCGGCCCGCGGGATCTATGCGACGTACCCGATCGACGTCCGTCTCGAGCCGACCGGCGACTGCTGGGCACGCGCCGGGATCCGGATCGAGGAGATCCGGGCCTCGGTGGGCTGGATCGAGACCGTGCTCGAAGACGTCACCGCGCTGGCACCGTCCCGCGCCGTGGTCCCGGCCCTCGCGCCCGAGACCCTCGCGGTCGCCGTCGTCGAGGGCTGGCGAGGAGAGGTCGTCCACTGTCTCGAGACCGATGCCGACGGTGGCCTCGTCCACTACAAGGTCCAGGATCCGTCGCTGCGGAACTGGATGGGACTCGCGCTCGCCGTTCGCGGCAATGACATCTCGGACTTTCCGATCTGCAACAAGAGCTTCGATCTCTCCTACTGCGGGAACGATCTATGAGCATCTTCAAGGCGCTGCGGGTCCGGGTCTCGCAAGGCAAGCAGTTCATCACCGACGTGCGCACCGCCACGCCGGTGGGGTTCCGTGGACGGCCCACGATCGGCGCGGCGGCCTGCCCGCCGGACTGTGCCCGCTGTCTCGACGCATGCCCCACCGCCGCGATCAGCCTCGCACCGCTCGCGATCGATCTCGGTCGCTGCATCTTTTGCGGCGACTGCGTGGCGGCGTGCCCGGAGGGCGTGCTGACGCTGTCCGAGGATCCGCGGCTCGCTACCTCCTCGCGCGAGGCGCTGATCCTGCGGGCCGGTGCCGAGGCCGAGCTGCGCATCCGTGCCTCGGAGGCGTTCGCGCGCGTGTTCCGCGGCTCGCTGAAGCTTCGCCAGGTCTCCACGGGCGGCTGCAACGCGTGCGAGCTCGAGCTCAACGCGACCTCCAACGTCAACTTCGATCTCCAGCGATACGGCATCGAGTGGGTGGCCTCCCCGCGCCACGCCGATGCGCTCGTGGTATCGGGCGCGCTCACGCAGGCGATGCGCGAGGCGATCCGCCTGGCCTGGGAGGCGATGCCCGAGCCCCGGTTCGTCGTCGCCGTGGGAGCCTGCGCGATCTCCGGCGGGCTGTACGACGGTGCACGCGGCGTCGAGCGGAGCTTCCTCGACGAGGTGATCCCGGCGCTGTACGTCCCGGGCTGCCCGCCGCATCCCCTGACCTTCGTGAACGCGATCCTCGATCTGCTCGCGGTGCCGTAGCGCGCGCCCAGCCGGCAGCGCGCGCTCAGGCCGCTTCGCGTGCGCGTGGCCACCACACCATCGTCGCGATCGCGAAGCCCACGGGCAGGGCCATCATCGCGAGCGTGATCGGCAGGTGGTCGAGGAACAGCCCGACCAGCGACGGTGACCATAGATCGCCGAGGAGATGGATCGCGAAGATCGCCGCGGCCATCGCGCTCGCGCGCATGAACACCGGCGCGGTGCGCAGCATGATCGCGTTGATCGGGGCGGTGGACAGGAACAGGCCGACCTCGGCGCACCCGGCCACCGCGAAGAACATCCACGCCTTGGGCAGGAAGAACGCGAGGGCCGTCATCGGGAAGGCGATCGCCACGCCGATCGCGCACACGCGGAGCTGTGCGTTCGCGGCGAGCAGGTTCGAGCTGTGCGTGTGATCGGCGCCGGCGGGGATCGCGGGCAGGCCGCGCACCGCGCGATCGGCCATCCGCCCACCGACGATCGTGCCGATGGCGCCCGCGACCACGGTGGTCAGGCCGAACCAGAAGTTCGCGCTCTTGAGCACGCCGGCTGCGTTCACGTCCTGCAGCGCGGCGGCGAGGTTCCAGTCGCTCCACCACGGGCTCGCGTGCTTGACCACCGCATCCGCGAGCGCGGCGGGGGCGAGGGTCTTCGAGAGATCTCCGAAGAACCGCTCCGAGAGGAACTTGGGCGCCCAGAACGAGAACGCGCCGATCGCCGCTGTGTGCGCACAGTAGCCGAGCACGGCGCGACGATAGAGCGGGATCCGGAACAGCGAGGCGATGGTCTCCGAGAGCTTGGCCTTCGCCGCGCCGAGGTGCTGGCGGACGGGTTCGTTGATGAACAGCACGAGGACCGCGAGCAGGATCCCCGGGCCGCCGCCGACGAAGAACGCCGCGCGCCAACCCCAGACGTTCTGGATGTACCCGCCGAGCAGGTAGCCGAGGGCCGAGCCGACCGGGACGGCGAGGAAGAAGATCGCGAGCATCTTCCCCTTCTTGTCGGGCGGTGAGATGTCGTCGATGATCGTCGGTGCGAGCGTGGCGTAGCTGGCCTCGCCCACGCCGACGGCCACGCGGGCGAGGATCAGGGTCGTGAGGTTCGTGGCCAGGCCCGAGGCAATGGTCGCCACGCTCCAGGTCAGCACGCCGAACGCGATCAGGCGCTTGCGTGACACGCGATCGCCGAGGCTGCCGAACAGGGGCGAGGTGGCGAAGTAGCCGAGCAGGAACACCGTCGCGAGCATCCCGCCCTCGAAGTTCGAGAGCACCAGCTCGTCCTGGATCCGCGGCAGCACCGCGGCGACGATGAACCGGTCGAGGTAGTTCAGGAAGTTGAGGCCCGTGAGGAGGACGACGATCGCCGTCCGGCTCTTGATCATCGCGCGCGCCCGTACGTGATCTGGATCGTCGCCATGAACGGGATGAACACCCCGCTCTTGTCG
This sequence comes from Myxococcales bacterium, assembly GCA_043776275.1. Taxonomy (GTDB): domain Bacteria; phylum Myxococcota_A; class Polyangia; order Haliangiales; family Haliangiaceae; genus JABFXX01. Next base: position 26,336 of record JAYVRN010000212.1, read on the forward strand.
CCGCTCGAGGTGGAGATCGACGAGTACGAACGAAACCCGGTCTCGCCGAGCAGCGTGAACGTGGTGCCCGTTCCGCGCGTCAGATCGAACCGCAGGCCGCCGATCGCCTCCCATCCGGCACCTCCGCTGTCGGACGAGCCCGACGAGCCGGAGCTCTTGACGTACGAGTAGCCGCCGCCGAGGAACGGCGCGAGCCGGGTCTTGAGGAGCGCCCAGCGGACGAT
>JAYVRN010000213.1:0-6876 GCA_043776275.1 Myxococcales bacterium
TACACCGCGATCTCCGCGGAGGTCAGATCGATGCGGACCAGGGCGATCTTCGCCGGCACCGCACTGTCGAGCCAATGCTCGACGTGGATCCCGGGATGGGGATCGGTCTGCGACGTGCGCACGGGCGCCGCGCCGGCCGTGCCCGCGAGGGCAAGACCCGTGAGGATGGCGGACCAGCGCATGGGTCGAGCATACGCCACGAACGTGGGTGCTCGGCACCACAGCGGACCGACCACCGGAAGATCGAGTAGCCGGCGCCGCGACGGCGAAGTCACCAGGATCGCAGCACCCCGGTGCCTGGTTCCACCCTTGCAGTCATCCCCGTCATGCGCAGTTACCTCGCCGTGATCACGATCTCGATGCTCGGAGCGTGCGCGGATCGCACACCGGAACCGATCGCCCTCGCCGCCGAGGCCGATCAGCTCGCCGTCGAGATGGACCAGCCGGCGGAGCTCGCGGTCGCCGACAACGATCTTGGCGTCGATGAGGCGCGTACGCTCTCCTTGGTCGCGCAGCCCATGCACGGCACCGCGTCCATCGACGAGACCGGGGTCCTTCACTACCAGCCCGCGACCGACTACCTCGGTGCTGATCTGGTGCGCTATCAGATCGAGAACCCCGATGGCTCCACCGCGGAGGCCGACGTCGCGATCGAGGTCGGCTGCGCGACGTGTGCGATCGGCACCGCGATCAAGCTCGCCTGGGATCCCAATGCGCCCGGCGACAACGTGCTCGGCTACCGGCTGTTCCTCGGCGCCACCGAGGATGCGACCACGATGATGATGGTCGACGAGATCACGGTCGACCAGGTCGGCTTCGATCCCGCGATGCCGGCGATCTCGTACGACGCCTGGGCCGACTTCCGGCTCCGCCTCGGTGAGACCGCGTGCTTCCGGATGACGGCGTACAACAGCGCTGGCGAGTCCGGGTTCTCGAACGCCGCGTGTAAAGTCGTCACCACCGCGAGCATGCGGTTCGGGCTGTAGCGGCAGCGCCCGTGGGGCTCAGTTCGCGATCACGGTCGCGCCGGCCTTCACCATCACGGTGACGGCGTGGGCCGGCTCGTCGGCGCCGCTGACGGTGACCTTGCGCGCGCCGATCTCGAACGCGGCCCGCCGCACCCCGGCGCCACCGCCGAGCTGCAGCAGCTTGTTCGGTGCAGCCTCGACGTAGCCGAAGTCCACGGTCTCCGCGTGCGGTTTGCCGGCGATCACGACCTTGCGGATCGCGCGCCCACCCACCGCGTTCTGCGGCGCGATCGTGACCTCGACGAAGTACGTGCCTGGTGCCAGCACGCACTCGATGGGGAGCTCGAGGCTCTGGCAGTGCGCCGCATTGGACACGCTCGCCTTGCCCTCGAGGTTCGAGTCCACGTTGAGCAGCGCCCCATCGACGAGCTTGCCGGACTTGATGACGCCGTCGGCGCCGCGCCCCGGCGTGAACGCCTCGATCAACGCGGGCACCTTGTTCGGCATCGTCAGCATGAACCGCACCGGCTTCCCGGCCTCGACGAGCACCTCGGCTGGTGTGGTGACGCCCGCGAGGAGCTGGCCGTTCTGGACGACCTGTGCGCCGGTGGGCTCCGAGACCAGCTTGATCCGCGCGAGGTCCGCCGAGACGGGCAGGGGCTGGATCAGCTTGGTCTCCTTGCCGGGGCCGGGGACGTCGAGCTTCGCGGTCGCGTCCTGGTAGCCGTTCTTCTTGAACACGATCGTCACCGATTTCCCGGCGACCAGCGAGGTCAGGGTCAGTGGCGTGGTGCCGGCCGGCGCGCCATCGATCTCGACGTTCGCGCCCGTGGGAGATGAATCGAGCGTGACCGTGGGGGCGAGTGCTTCGAGCACCAGCGTGATGTCGTTGGCGCCGGCGCGCGGCTGGACCACGGTCTGCCGCGGCACGTAGCCGTCGAACCGTGCGACCACGGGGTAGGCGCGGCCGACCTCGAGGTCACGCACCACGAGCGTTCCATCGCTGGCAGTGCCCGCGCTCTTGCCCTCGACCTCCACCGTCGCGCCCTTGGGCACCGTGTGGATCGCGACCTCGGTCTTCTTGATCCCGCCGAACAGCCGCGGCCACGCCGCGATCGCCACCAGGGCCAAGGTCGCGAAGATCGCCGCGACGAGGAGCACGATCAGCGCCTTGGGGGGCGTGGCGCTCCGGGGCGCGCGGCGCTCCACGGGATGGCCGGTGCCAGAGGGCAACCTGCGCGAGGGGCCGGTGGCGAGCCTGCCGGCCGCGTCGATCTTCTCGGTGAAGAAGCCGAAGGATTCGATCTGGAGCTTCGGGGTCTCGAGATCGAACGTGCAGACGGCCTCGGTCGCCACCCCGGGCAGCACGTTGAAGTAGACCGACGTCGAGGAGTTCGTCATCAGGTACAGGCCGAGGCCCGCACCGCCCGCCTTGCGATCGATCTGCTGCTCGTTGTGCAGGCACTTGTGGAGGTACCGCAACACCGTGGAGCGCTCGAGCGTGCCGAACGCATCGCGCACCGCCACGGCGAACTGGGTGCCGTCGCAGGCGTACTGGACCACGACCTTCTGCTCCACGCGCAGCGAGATCCGGGTCTTGGTGGGGATCTCCGAGAAGATCTGCTTGCCCTGCTCGTCGACCGGGGCGTCGTAGAGCGCGTTCATCAGCATCTCGTCGATGCACTGCTCGATCGACTCGCGGTACTTGCGCCGCACGCCCATCAGCTCGGCGAACTCGCTGACCTGAGCGATGCACAGCGACTTCTCCTGATAGTCACCGACCAGGAACGAGTGGATCTGGGTGCCCCACAGGATCATCTTCTCGAGACCGAAGATGTCGCCAGCGAGCACGCGGGTCGCCATCGACGACAGGTTCCGCGTGTCGAAGTCCTCGGCCACCATCATGCCGGCCACGCGATCGGAGGCCTGCATGATGTCGACGACCGCCGCGAGGTTCGAGCGGGGAAGGATCGCGATCACGCGCGTGTCAGCGGTCAGCCGCGGCAGGAGCTCGGGCGCCACGCCGGCGAGCGGCCCATCGAGGTGGATGACGAGCAGCGCGGCCTGGAGGTCGCCCTTGCCGAGCTCGTCGATCGTCTGGTGCGCGTCGACAGCACCACCGGCGGCCTTGAGCGCCACGGCCAGCTGTTTGCTGAATGCCTTGTCTGGCGAGACAGCGATGATCCTGCGCGCGAGCACCCCACCGAGAATCGTAGCGTAGGTGACCGCTAGACGACAGTTCCCTCGTACCGACTGATCCATCTCGCCGGCTGAAAAGCCGGGATGGCCAGCGGGCCGAGCACGGGCGCGTCGTCGGTCCAGAACTGGCGGAATGGACGTTTTTCGCCGGTCTTATAGAAGTGCATCAGGTAGGCGGTGTCGCAGGCCGCGAAGTCCGACAGCCACTGATCGAGGTCCCGGAAGCCGGCCTCGTGCAGGAGCTGGATGGAGTACCTACATGCCTCCTGCTCGTACGCGGTCACCTGCGTCAGGAGCTCCTCGGTCCACACGGCGGGCCGGGCGAACGCGATCGCGCGGTTCTGCTCCGAGACGTTCCACTGCACGGTGTGCCCGAACAGGTGGATCAGGATGAACACCGCCTCGTGAATCTCGAGGTCGTAGTCCACCATGATCTGTTCGCCATCGAGGTCGCCCGTGAACGGGTTCGGGACGTCCTGGATGTGGACGGGGATCGACCAGCGATCCTCGATCATCCGTTCCACCTTGTCGAACACCGTCCGCAGGTAACCCGGGTCGGGCGCGTTGCGTCCCCAGCCCGTCTCCATGGCTCAGGCTTTCGGCGTGACGGCGTTCTGCACGCGGGCCTGCGCCATCTCGTGCAGGGTCCGCATCACCGCGTAGGCCGTCAGCTCCGCCAGGAGCTTGGTGACCTTCTCGTGCTGAGCGTCGTCGAGGCTGCCCTCAACGGCCTTCATCGCGGCGACCAGGTTCTTCTCCTGGGTCGACAGCTCGTTCGCATCGATCACGCCATCGGCGAGCGAGTTAGCGAAGTGCTCGAGGTTGTTGACGTGCGCGTCGAGGTCCGGGGTCGACTCGTCATTGATCCAGCTGGTGCGTGCCATGGTCGTCTCTCCTTATCGCTGTTCCAGAATCTGCTTGATCGCCGTCAGTCGCTCCTGAAGCTTCTCTCGTCCACCGAGCGAATCCATCCGCTCTTTCTTGCTCGGCGGCAGGAACTCGATGTCCGTGCACTCGATGATCGCCGCGAGCTCCTGGGCCTCGCGCTCGAGCGTCTGCGTCGAGGGCATGAAGCCTTCGAGCGCGGAGGCGAGCGCCTCCTTGGTGATCATGCGCGATCCTCCGAGCAGCGACGTGCGGTACGCGCGGCCCACGATGCCCTCGATGTCGGCGCCCGACAGGTTGCCCTTGTGCTTGATCTCCTTGGGCACGTCGGCCTCGTTCACCGAGGTCCCGGACTTCTTCGACAGCACCATGATCATGGTGCGGAGCTCCTCGTCGTTCACCGGATAGAACAGCGGGATATGGACCTCGGCGCGGCCTTGGCGCTTGAGATCGATCGGCAACAGATCCGGCCGTGCGGTGAGCAGCATCCAGATGATGCGCCCGCGATACGCCGTGTCACCCATCTGCGAGGCGATCATGCCGAACGTGCGCGCGCCAACGCCGGAGTCGCCGCCCTGGTCGCGATCGCCGAGCATCGCATCGGCTTCGTCGACGATGACGACCACCGGGCCCATCGATCGCAGCACGCCGAGCACGCGCTCGAGGTTGCCTTCCGTCTCGCCGACGTACTTGCTGCGGAAGTTCTTGAGCACCACGGCCGGCGTGCCGATCGAGCCGGCGAGGCAGGTCGCGAGGAAGCTCTTGCCGGTGCCGACCGGCCCGCAGAACAGATAGCCCATCGGCACCGTGTCGAGCTCGCCGCGCTTGATCAGATCCGCGTCGTCGAGCAGGCGCTTCTTCGCGGCCTCGTGGCCGACCACCGTGTCGATGCCCCACTTCGGCTCGACGAACTCGAGCATGCCCTGCGCCTGCCGCTCGATCAGCCGCTTCTTCAGCTCGCGGAAGTAGTGCGTGTCGAGCCGGCGGTTGCCTTCGACGGAGCTGCGGATCAGCACCTCGAGATCGGTCAGGCCGATGCCCGCGGTCAGCTTGCCGAGCTCCGAGGTGCCGTAGTCCGAGAACGAGGCGACCTCCTTGCCGGTGGCCTTGACCTGCGCCTCGAGGAACGCGGTTCGCTCGTCGGCATCCGGCAGCGGGACCTCGAGAGCGGCGACGTGCGGATTGTTGGCGAGCCGCTCGGCGATGCTGGTCAGGCGGGGATCGATCAGCACGAACGCCATGTTCAGGCGCTTGACGTACGGACTCGACGCCCAGTTGAGCAGCGTGACGAGGTGGGTCTGCTCGGCGAGATCGAGGCGATCGCCGCTCGGCGCCACGTAGCCGGCGTGATCGATCAGCACCGCACAGCGCAGGCGCTTGTCGTCGTCCGCCATCACGTTCTTCTGGATCAGCAGATCGATCGCCGCGAGGCCCTTGGTGGGATCGCGGGGCAGGGCGCGCAGGTCGCCGAGCCAGCGGTTCGCGGTCTCGACCATGTCCTGCAGCCGCTTGCTGTTGGAGCCGGCGGCGCAGCGCAAGCCACGCGCGAGATCATAGTGGATGACCAGATCCCAGCGGCCGAACAGCTGCTCGGCGAGGAAGTCGGCGAGGCCGACCCAGCGGTCCGCCCCCGCGCGCACCACGTCGAACGTGTTGCCGTGCACCACGAACATCGACGTGGTCCCGGAGAAGTACAGCTCCGCGAGCTTGCCGGCCCACTTCGGGAAGAACGGCGGGAGCTGCGTGGCCTTGGTCACGCCGTCGGTACCGGCGAGCGTCTTGGGTTGATCGGTCATGTGCCGGGGTTCCTTCGTCCTGCGCCCATCCCCTCGACCGCCCGCGGCTGCGCGGTGAGATCGGTATCGAGGATCGACGGCGTGGTGTCGGCATCGCTGACGCCGGTGATCTGCTGCAGCTCGCGGATCGTCTGCTCGGTCTGCGAGATGCCTTCGGAGATCGCATCGATGCGGCTCGACATCTCGTCCGGATCGGTGTGGCCGACCGCCATCTCGGTGACCGCCTGGATCTTGTTCTCCAGCCGGTCGAGCTCGGTCGAGATGAACTCGGCGTTGTTCTTCGACTTCTCGACGTTCTCCTTGCGGGCGCCGGCGGTGGTGATGCTGTCATCGAGCGAGCGGATGATCCGATCGTCGGCCTGGTTGGCCTCACCGACCGAGTCCGCGCGCTTCTTGCGCTTGACCTGGAGGTCGGTGATCGTCTTGTCGATGCTGGACTCGTCGGCGGCCTGGAGGAACCGCGAGATCGCCTGATCCGAGAGCAGGAGGCGCAGATAGACCCACAGCAGCCGATCGAGGGCCGGGGTCCGCAGCTCGGTGGACGCACCGCTCTGGTCTCGCGTCTCGCCGCGCACGGCGTTCGCGATCCGGGACATCTCCACGCAGCGCGCGCGCAGCCGCAGGAACCGCGAGCGGCGATCCTCGGTGAGCGACTTCAGCACCTCGAGGATCCGATCACGAGCGTTCGCCTGGACCTCGGCGCTGACCGCGGGCTGGGTGCCCGTGGTGCCACGCGTTTGCGCGCGCGACTTGGCATCGATCGCGCCCTGGAACCTGGGCAGCGAGGTCAGGCCGGCGAGGTAGGTGACCTCGGCGGCGGCGACCAGGGGGAGCGCGATGTCCGCGTGCCCCGAGACCACGGCGGCCACGGCGGCCCCTCCGAAGATCAGGAGGTTCCAGCGGAACATGAACGCTTCCTGCAGGTAGCGGAACATCCCGGCTTTCTTCGGTTCGGCCACTAGTCCCCCGCTCGATTCGACGACTCGAGGTGATCGATGGTCTCGCGGATCCCCATCACGACATCGATG
>JAYVRN010000214.1:0-6852 GCA_043776275.1 Myxococcales bacterium
GGCGAACCGCGCGAAGCTGATCTCGGGCGCCTGGCCGGGCGCGGTGATCGTGACGTTCGAGAGCGGCGTCCACACACCCTTGTCGATCCGCGAGAGGTGCAGCAGCGCCTCACCGCTGCCACGGTGGACCGCATAGATCGCCCCGGCAGGATCACGGACCACGGCGAGCACCACCTGATCGGGGCCACCGGCGACGAACCGATCACCGGTCCAGTGCCACGCCTGGCGCGCGCCCGTGGCGATCCAGCAATCATCGACCTTGGCGCAGGCCACCGAGAGCGTGGTCGCATCCTGGAACATCTGCTTGCGCCGCAGCCACTCGCGAGGCCGCGCGGTGCCATCACCCGCGATCTGATAGCGGGCGGTGCCAAGATCGCGCGTGCCGATCAGCAGCTGATCCGCCGACATGCCGAGGCTGGTCGCACCGGGCGGGACCACGATCTCGATCGGATCGATCTCCCACGCCGTGGCCTTCGGATCGGCATTGAGCGGGACCAGGCGCAGGCCATCGCGAGACAGCGGACGCACGCGCGTGGGATCGGGCTCGCCGATCCGGTACACGCGACCGCCGCCCATCACGAATGCGCCCGTCGCGCGCCGCGTGGCCGCCTCCCACGTGACATCCGGCAGCGCGCGATATGTGACGAACGCCTGCTGCGCACCGAACGCCAGGCGCTCACGGCCATCGGCGTCCGTGCCGATCACCATCATCCGATCGCCGGGCAGCTCGACGAGCATGCGGGGCTGGACGACCATGCAGCCGTGGCCGGCGCCGATCCGCACGGTCTCGCCTGACGGCTTGCGTGCGACCAGGCCCGTGGTGGTGGCGATCCACAGCCACCCTGCGTGGTCGCGAGCGAGCGCCTGGATCGGCTCCTTGATCGGCGTGGAGGTCCAGCCGCCCTTCGCGCTGACATAGATCAGGCCCTGCTTGGTCCCGAGCCACGCGCCGCCATCACTCGCGGCGGCGACGCTCGCACCGTCCTTCGCGAGCGTGGCGAACTCGAGGCCGATCGAGACGGGAGGATCCGCGATCGTGCTGTAGACCTCGGCGTGGGTGTCGTAGCGGCCGAGGCCACCGTCGGTGACCACCCAGACGGCGTGGCGATCGGCGTCGGGGCCGAGCGCGATCACCGAGCTCCCCGCGAGGCCCGATTGCGACGTCAGCGCGAACACGCCGCCCGCTTCATCGAACCGCTCGAGATCGTGCTCCGTCGCCACGAACACGAAGCGCTCCGCCGATGCGAGCATCCGCACCGGCGAAGGCTCGGTGAACACGCGTACGCGGACCTTGCCCGTGGACACCGGCGGGATCGGGCGCGGCGGCTCCGGCGGCGGGCACGCAGCCACGCACGCTAGAAGTCCGAGGAGGAGGGCCCGCGACTGCACCGAGCACCGACGGTAGCCCAGGTGTTAGGCTGCCGCCATGGCACAGAAGCGACGCGGTGGAGGCGGGGCATTCCGCCCTCCCGAGCTGAAGGGGACCCTGGGCACCCTGCTCCGGACCACCCTCCATCAAGCAGGCGTCGTGCGCGACGCGGTGGGCGAGGCCCTGGGCCAGGGTCGGGCACGTCTCGACGACGCGCGCCAGCAGCGCCGGCGCCAGGACTCCCTCGCAGAGCTCGGCGAGCTCGTGCTCGATCTGATCCGTCGTGGCGAGATCGATCTCGGCGAGCTGCCCGAGGCGCGCGAGCTGATCCGCCATCTCGACGAGCTCGACGCCCAGGGCGGGCACGCCCACCATGACCACGACGCAGCCGATGCGCACGACGAGGTCGCCACCCCGTCCTCGCGCCAGCGGTTCGACACGCGTGGACGCGGCGCCGACGACGGCACGGTCGGCTCGGGCGCGCGCTGGGCGCCTCCGAAGTCCTCGCGCCCCGCAGGTGAGCGGGTGTGGCGGCCGCCCGCGGACGACGCACCGCCCGAGCCCGCGAAGGCCAAGCAGATGCCCGTGCCAGGCCTCCGCAAGGGCGGGATCAGCTTCGAAGATGATGACGAGGATCTCGCGGCGTACATGCACCCCGATGACGTGCCGCCGAAAGATCCGTCGTCGAGCGATTCGTGACGTGCGCTGCTCGCTGATCGCCATCACGGCGCTGGTGGCGTGCCATCCGCACCGCGCCCATCACTCGACGCCGCCCACGCATCCGCACCCCGCGGTGGAGGGCCTCGTGCGGCACGTCGATCCGTTCATCGGCACCGATGACGGCGATGCCCCCGATCCGCCACCGGGTGACACCGGCGGTGCCGTGTTCCCCGGCGCGACCGTCCCGTTCGGGATGATCCAGTGGAGCCCTGATACCTCGCCGAGCGCGGAGTTCGGCTACCACTACCGCGACCAGCGGATCCGCGGCTTCTCGGTCACACACCTCTCGGGCACCGGCTGCCCGGCGATGCTCGACTTCCCCTTCCTGCCTGCCTCGATCGTCCCGACGCGCGCGGAGGCCGTGTACAACGCCCGCCGCGCCGCCACGTTTCGCCACGCCCACGAGCTCGCGAGCCCGGGCTACTACAAGGTCAAGCTCGGCTCGGGGATCGAGGTCGAGCTCTCGGCGCGCACCCGCTCGGGGAGCGCGCGCATCGCGTTCCCGGTCGGCGCGCCGGCCGGGCTGCTCGTCGAGGCCGGCAAGACCGTCACCGACGATGCGGCGGAGGTCACGCGCGGTGAGCTCCACATCGTGGCGCCCAACCGGATCACCGCCTCGCTCTCGAGCGAGAAGTTCTGCGGCCACGCCTCGGGCTACACGATCCACCTCGCCGCGGTGTTCGATCACCCGATCGTCGACAGCGCCTCGTGGCGCGGCGATGCGTGGACCCCGAACGCACGCGACGCTCGCGGGCCGCGCTCCGGCCTGTGGCTGCGCTTCGACACCTCGAGCGGCACCACGCTGGGCGTGACGATCGCGATCTCGTACGTCAGCACCAAGAACGCAGAGGCCAACCTCGACGCATCGATCCGCGACGGCCTCTCGTTCGATCAGATCCGCGCCGAGGCCGCGCACACCTGGAACGAGGCGCTCGGGCGGATCGAGATCGCCGACGGCGATGCCGCCTCGCTCCGCACGTTCTACACCGCGCTCTACCATTCGCTGCTGCACCCGAACCTCGCGTCGGACATCAACGGCGAGTACCCCGGGTTCGATGGCGCCGTACACCGCGCCGTCGGCTACGCGCACTACGCGACGTTCTCGGGCTGGGACATCTATCGCTCGTGGATCCAGCTCGTCACCCTGCTCTACCCGGAGCGCGCGGATGACATCGTGCGTTCGCTCGTGACCTCCGGCGAGCAATGCGGCGGCCTGCCGCGCTGGGCCCTCGCGAACGACGAGACCGGCGTCATGGTCGGCGACCCGGGCGCCCTGATCGTCGCCAACGCGTACGCGTTCGGGGCGCGCGGCTTCGATGTGCGCGGTGCGCTCGCCCTCGCGACCCGCCGCGACGCGACCTGCAACCAGTGGCCGGTCCGCCCGCGCGAGGCGCTCGCCGACACCCTCGGCTATCTGCCCAACGATCCCGAAGGTGGCTGGGGCTCCGCCGCCGTCACCCTCGAGTACGCCGTGGCCGACTTCGCGATCGCGCAGCTCGCACGCTCCCTCGGCGACGCGGATCTCGCCGATGCGTACACGCGCCGCTCCACGCGGTGGCAGCACCTGTTCGATCCGTCGACCGGCTACATCCGCCCTCGGCACGCCAGCGGCGCGTGGAAGGTGCCGTTCCGGCCGAGCTACCAGCGCGGCTTCATCGAGGGCAACGCCGCCCAGTACACCTTCTTCGTCCCCCACGATCCGCTCGGCCTCGCCGCTCACCTCGGCGGTCCCGCGCGGACCATCGCGCGGCTCGATGCGCTGTTCCTCCAGCTCAACGCGGGCCTCAGCCTCCCGCACTTCTACATCGGCAACGAGCCCGAGTTCGGCACGCCCTATCTCTACGATCACCTCGGCGCGCCGTGGAAGACGCAGGACACCGTGCGCCGGATCATGACCCACACGTTCACCGATCTCCCGAGCGGCCTCCCCGGCAACGATGATCTCGGCGCGCTCTCATCTTGGTACGTCTGGTCCGCGCTCGGGCTCTATCCCGACACGCCCGGGACCTCGGACCTCGCGATCGCCTCACCGCTGTTCCCCGCGATCACGCTCCACCTCCGGGACGGCTCGCTGCTCCACATCGAGGCCCCGAAGGCCGCCCCCGGCGCGCCCTACGTCCACCACCTCGAGCTCGACGGCGCATCGATCGACACCGCGGTGATCCCGCTCGCGCGCCTGCTCGGCGGACATCGCCTGACCTTCGCTCTCGGCGATCAGCCGCAGGAGGCGTGGGGCTCAGGGGCAAAGCCGCTCGACGTACAGCGACGGTGACGCCAGCCGATCGAGCCACACCGCATAGACCCGGTCGCCGATCGAGACGACGTCGTAGCCGAACACCGTCGTATCGGTGCTGAACGGCGTCAGCGGCAGATCCGCCGTGGCCACGCCCTGCGCGCTCACGCGCCCCGCGTGCAACGAGCTGGTCGACAGCGGCACCACGCCCCACAGCCCCGTGGCATCGCCGATCGTCCGCGACGGATTGAAGTGACCCGGGACCACGATCGCGACCGGCGACGCGGTCTGCAGGTCAGGTGTGAACGCCACCGTCGACAGCCCAGCACCCGCGGCAAAGAACACGGCGAGCGCCGAACCATCGGCGACCGCGGCGACCCGCACGAACTCGCACGGATTGATCGTCTTGATCGCCAGCTCGGTGAACGCGGCATCCAGCACGCGCACCGTGCACACCTTCGTGGTGATCGTGTCCCAGACCGCGACGAACCGATCGGGACCGAGCGCGGCGAGCGAGGCGCCACGAACATTCGGCATCGCCCACATCGCGCCCGGCTGGCGCACGCCATCGCGATCCACGCGATCGAGCCGCCCCACGTTGTTGTTGCTGCTCACCACGGCGAACCCGCCCGCGGGATGCGCCACCGCGTGATCCGGCGCGGCGGTCACCAGGTTGGTGTCATAGCGGGTACCGATCGTCGCGAGCTCGGCCGTGGTCATCACGAGATCCGTGCCGCCCGTGCGGCTGCCCGAGATCAACACTCGATCCCCGGCCACCGCGATCTGCAGGTTGTTGCCGATCACGGGTGCTGGCGACACCGCCGTCCGCATCACCGGTGGCGCCTCGCCGAGATCGATCGGGACGATCACGAGCCCGGCGGTCGTGGACTCGGCCAGGAGGATCCTCGAGCCCTGCGCGGCCGTCGCGATCCACGACTCGGTCCCCACCGATGGGCTGGGCGCGGGTAGCAGCGGCCCGAGATTGATCGCCGTATTGCACGCGTGCTCGGCGAGGGCCGGACCGTCCGCGGTGGCATCGCCCTTGGCCGTCGCATCGAATCCGATGCGGCCGCAGCCGGTCGCCAGAACCATCAGCACCGCCCGGAGTTGCAACGCTCCCGAGCCTACGGGAGCCGCGAATCAGGCGCCAACGCGAGCGGAGACTTGACAGCAAATCTGACCGCCGGTAGAAAGCCCGCACATACCCGGGGATTTAGCTCAGCTGGGAGAGCGCGTGAATGGCATTCACGAGGTCAGGGGTTCGATCCCCCTAATCTCCACTGTAAGTTACGGTCACTTAGCTACGTTTTTCGATTGCTCTGCCCATTCTCTGCCCAAGCCGTCCAGAAGCCTCACGGTTTCACGGACGACCTGGGGGCCGAGATGGGCGTAGCGCATGGTCATCACGATCGACGCATGCCCCAGTAGCTCCTGCACGGCGCTCATCGTCGCGCCGCGCATGACGAGGTGACTGGCGAACGTATGCCTGAGGCAGTGCCAGGTGATCTGGCGCAGCCCTGCCCGTTTGCACGCCCGCCAGATCGGGTGCCTCGTCTCGCTGACCTTTAGGATCCGCCCATCGAGCTCGCAGAACACGAGCGGCCCACGGAGATGACGGTGCGCCTTGAGCGCGGCCTTCATCTCGTCACCCAGCGGGATCTCGCGCGGCTTTCCGGACTTCGGCGTCCCGATGACGCCGCCGACACAGTTCTGCCGCACGGTGATCCGACCCGCGACCAGATCGACGTCCTGCCAGCGCAACGCGATCAGCTCGCCGTGCCGCATCCCGGTTCGCAGCGCGACCAGGATCATCGTGGCCCACTCGTCCTCCGCGGCCTTCACGAGCCGCTCGGCTTCCTCGTAGTCGAGGAAGTCGAACTCCGGCCGCACGGTCTGGAGCATCTCCACGTCAGGCACGCTCGCGATGAGGCCACGCTTGCGTGCGACCACGAGCATCCGACGGAGCACCGCCAAACAGTTGTTGATGGTCTTCGCCGAGAGCATGCGCGGTGATTGGGCATCGACCTTGGTGATACGCTTGAGCGTCTCGTAGGTCTTGTCGATGTTGATCCGTCGCTTCGACAGCGCGATTTTGAAGTCCTCGACCACTGCATACGTCACCTGATCGAGTCGGAGATCCCCGAGCAACGGCACGATGTGCACGCGCAGATGTTTCTCCTTGGTCTCGACCGACGACGGCTTGTTGTTGATCCGTGACGCCTCGAGGAACACCTCGTGGAACGCGCGAATCGTCGGTGCCTCTGTCTTGGTGGGGACGAGCCGCTTCAGCTCGCCCTTGTTAAGGACTCGGTTGATTGCTCGGCGCTCCGCTTCCTCGGCGCCTGCCCGGGTCTCGGGCAGGCCGTCGGCTTTGGGAGTTCCGAAGACTCGCACCTTGTGTCCCTCCGTTGTGCGAACCCACTTGCGGTAGAAGTGGGCTTGATCCACTCCCGTGGACACCTTCCGAGAGGCGGATATTGTGTCCAAGATGGCAGCGAAACAGGCGGGTCGGCGCGAGAAGCGCCAGTTC
>JAYVRN010000215.1:0-6850 GCA_043776275.1 Myxococcales bacterium
GGAGCTAGACCGTCTCATCGAAGAAGGGCTGACGCTGTACGGGGCTGGAGATCTCGATGGGGCTCTGCTGGTCTGGGAGCAGGCGCTCTCCATGGATCCGGAGAACGCCCAGGCGAACAGCTACGTCGACTACGTGCGCATGAACTACGAGATGCTCACGACCGACGCGGGAAACGACGACACGGCCCCTTTCGGGATCTCCACGGACGAGCCCGAGTACCAGATCGAGATCCTTCCGGGCGATGGCAAGACCGTCACCGATGCCCCGATGCACATGGACCCGACCGACGCGGGCTGGTTCATGGACGAGGAGCCTGCACGACAGGGCGAGGGCAAGGTCACACCGGCACCCGCTCCGCCCGTCGAGGAAGCACCTCACGATGAAGCACCGCTGGCACAGCCACTGACGCTCGAGATGGAGGCCGATGCCCCGCCGCCCGCCGAGACGGCCGGGGTCAGCTTCGAGGACGCCACGCGCGAATACCAGCCGCGCCAGGGCAAGCCCGCGACCACACCGCCAGCGACGGTCGCGCCGACGCCGGTTCGCCCCAAGGACGCGCACAGCGCCGCGATCCACGATCTGTTCGCGGCCGAGGGTACGGCGGAGTTTCAGCCCGAGGCTACGGCGGAGTTCCAGCCCGAGGGAACACCCGGGTTCGGGAGCCCCGAGGACGTCAAGGGCTTCGCATCTCAGCTCACCGACGTGCGAAAGCGCGACCTCGGCTTCGTGAAGCCGACCGAGCCCCAAGCCGCCGCAGCGCCCCCAGTCGTGGCGCCCGTGCTCGCCGCGGCGCGAGAGGCAGAGCCCGATCCAGACGCGCTCCCGGCGCCGCCCCCCACACGTCCCCGCCGCAGCTCGTCCTTGCACGACGAGAGTCCGGCGCCGCCGCCGGCGTCGTCGACCATCTCGCTGTCGTACGCCGCGGATCTCGCGGACGACCTGATCTCGTCGTTGCCGAGCCCGAAGCCGTCACACATCACCCGCGATCTCCCTTCGAACATCGTGCCTCCGCACGGCCCCGGCATGACCGCGGCATCTTCGGCCCGGCTGTCGCTGGAGTCGTTCGAGCTCGGGGAGCCCGAGCTGCCGGCCGAGGTCAGCGTTGCGTTCAATACGCAGAGCGCCACCCGCGAGATCGGGACCCGCGACACGGCCACGCGCGATTTCGGCGACCGCCCGACCCAGGAGATCTCCCAGCGCCCGATCGATCCAGATCCGCTGGTCTCGGCGCCGACTCGCGAGCTCGGGTTGCGCACCCCCGGCAGCGGGCGGGCCTTGACCGAGGACGAGCCCACCGGCGCCAAGGCCCCGCTCGATCCACGACGGATCGCGATCCACGCGAGCGCCCCGATGACCCCGGATGGCACGCGCTCCGACATCGTGCTGCCGTTCGATCCGATCGACGCTCGCACGGCGCAGATCCTCGACGACGTGGATGAGACCGCACCGCCGCAGGAGGCGAAGGAAGACCGCACCCGCCGGCGGATCACCACGCTGCTCGAGCGCGCCACCGAATGGAGCAAGGGCACCGATCTGGATCGAGCGGTCGCCGCCGTCGATCTTGCGCTCTCGGAGGATCCGAACAGCGCTCTCGCGCAGAAGCTCGTCCATCGCAATCGCGATGCGATCATGACGGTGTTCCAGACGTTCCTCGGGGACCTCAACCGGCAGCCTGCGCTCGCGCGGCCGCTCCACGAGCTGGCCACCGCGCCGATCAGCCCGCGCGCCGCGTTCCTGCTGTCGCGGGTGGATGGCTCGCTGTCTCTCGACGAGATCCTCGATGTCTCCGGCATGCCTCGGCTCGAGGCCTACCGCTACCTGTGTCAGCTGTTCCTGCGCGGGATCCTGCGCTAGTGCTGGTCACGCGCGTCACCAATGCGGTGGCTGCACGGCCACCGGTGCGCGCCGCGCAGCTCCGCGTCGTCGACGGCCCGGATCGCGGGCTCGAGATCGATCTGCCACCCGTCGGCGTGGTGATCGGGACGGAGCGCTCCTGCGACGTGGTGCTGACCGACGCATTCGTGTCGCGACGGCACTGTTCGGTCTCGCCCACGGCGGCGGGCTTCGCGATCACCGATCTTGGGTCCAAGAACGGGACCGTGATCGATGGCGTCGCGGTCGGCAAGGTCGTGGCGCCACCGGGTGTGGCCCTGCGGATCGGTAAGACCCTGGTGCAGCTGATGCCTGCAGACGAGGTCCTCGACATCGCGCCGTCGCAGCAGGATCGGTTCGGCGCGCTCCTCGGCGGTAGCATGCCGATGCGCCAGGTGTTCGCCGTGCTCGAACGCGCGAGCAAGTCCGCGGCGCCGATCTTGTTCCTCGGAGAGAGTGGCACCGGCAAGGAGCTGATGGCGCGCGGGGTCCACGACGCGTCGCCGCGCAAGGATGGTCCGTTCGTCGTGTTCGACTGCGGCGCCTCGACCGAGACGCTGATCGAGAGCGATCTGTTCGGGCACACCAAGGGCGCTTTCACGGGAGCCGCAGGGGACCGGCAAGGTGCGTTCGCCGCCGCGCACGGTGGGACGCTGTTCCTCGACGAGATCGGCGATCTCCCCGTGGCGCTGCAGCCCAAGCTCCTGCGCATGCTCGAGGCCGGCGAGGTGATCCCACTCGGCGGTCGCAAGAGCGAGCGCTACGACGTGCGGATCGTCGCCGCGACCCACCGGGACGTGTTCGGCGAGGTCGCGCGCGGCGGGTTCCGCGGGGACCTGTACTACCGGCTGGCGGTCGTGGAGGTGCACGTACCTCCGCTCCGCCAGCGGCTCGATGACCTCGCGTCGCTGATCACGATGTTCCTCACGCGTGCGGGCTCCACCGAGCTGGCGAAGCAAGTGGGTGGTGCGGCGCTCGAGCGACTCGAGCGCTATCACTGGCCGGGGAATGTGCGCGAGCTCCGCAATGTGATCACGCGCGCCGTCGCGCTCGCGGGGCCCGATGATGACTTCCAGTCGCTGCCGTTCGTGCTCCGTCCCACCGCCGCCGCGCCGGAAGGGCAGGTGGCGCGCGCCGATCGTCCGTTCCACGAGGCGAAGGACGAGCTGGTCGCGCGGTTCGAGCGCGAGTACCTGACCGATCTCGTGCAGCGCGCGGGTGGCAACCTGTCCCAGGCCGCGCGGATCGCGGGCCTCGAGCGGAAGTTCCTGTACAAGCTGCTCGAGCGCGCGGGCCTCCGCGTGAAGACCGAAGCCGCCGACGAGCCCGACCCGGAGACCGAGAAGAAATGAGCAGGATCTACCGCCAGCTACCCGCGAAGGGCACCCGCCTCGCGATCGCATACTCCGGTGGGCTCGACACGCGATGCGCCGTCGCGTGGATGGCCGAGCAGGGGATGACGGTCCACGCCTACACCGCTGATCTCGCGCAGCCCGACGAGACCAACGTCGCCGACATCCCGCCGTCGGCGCTCGACCACGGCGCGAAGGCCGCCCGCCTGATCGACTGCAAGGACGGCCTCGTCCGCGAGGGTCTGATCGCGATCCAGTGCGGTGCCTTCCACCTCGCCGTCGGTGGCAAGAAGTACTTCAACACCACGCCGCTGGGCCGCGCGGTGACCACCACCGCGATCGTCCGCGCGATGGTGGAGGACGATGTCCACGTGTTCGGCGATGGCTCGACGCACAAGGGCAACGACATCCAGCGGTTCTATCGCTACGGCATCCTCGTCGACCCGACGCTCAAGATCTACAAGCCGTGGCTCGACGCCGCCTTCGTGAAGGCGTTCGGCGGGCGCACGGAGATGTCCCAGTACCTCGCGCGGATCGGCAAGCCGTACCGGATGGGCGTCGAGAAGGCGTACTCGACAGATGCCAACCTCCTCGGTGCCACGCACGAGGCCAAGGATCTCGAGCGGCTAGATGTCGGGATGAAGATCGTCGCGCCGATCATGGGCGTGGCGCACTGGAAGCCCGAGGTCGCGGTGGACGCCGAGGAGATCACGATCGGGTTCGCACAGGGGCGCCCGGTGACGCTGAACGGGAACAGCTTCGGCTCGCCGTACGCGATGTTCGTCGAGGCCAACCAAATCGGCGGACGGCACGGCCTCGGGATGAGCGATCAGATCGAGAACCGGGTGATCGATGCCAAGAGCCGCGGGATCTATGAGGCGCCTGGCATGGCCTTGCTGCACATCGCGTACGAACGCTTGCTGAGCGCGATCCACAACGAGAACACGCTCGATTTGTACGCCACGCTCGGGCGGCGGCTCGGTCGCCTGCTCTACGAGGGGAAGTGGTTCGATCCGGAGGCGTGCCTGCTGAAGGACGGCCTCACCCGCTGGGTCGCGCCGAGCGTCACCGGCGAGGTGACCGTCGAGCTTCGCCGAGGCGATGACTATACGATCCTCGCCACCCGCGCCGAGTACATGTCGTACGGCCCCGACAAGCTCTCGATGGAGCGGGTCGAGGAGCCGGCGTTCACGCCCGAGGACCGGATCGGCGCGCTCGAGCTCCAGAACCTCTCGGTCGGCGACAACCGCGACCTGCTGCTGCACCACCTCTCGAGCCTGCGGCAGCTCGCGCCCGGCGGTGGTGATCCGCTGCCGCACCTCCTCGGAACGGCCGATACCCCCGACGAGTGACGTGGTAACCTGGGCCGTGCTGTCGCGGATGTCCGTCGCGCTGTGCGTCTCAGCAGGTTGTGGATTCTCCACACCCGCGAGCACGGGGGATGCTGGTCCGATCGATGCCGCAGTCGACGCGCCTGACGCGCCGATCGACGCCCCCGATGCAGGGCCGCAGGTCCCATGCATGGCGCGCTGGATGGACGGCACCGTGCAGCTCACCGCACCGGTCCGCCTCGCGGCGCTCGGAACCACGGTGTCGTCGGATCGCGATCCGTTCATCTCGGCGGACAACCTGCGCCTCTACCTCGCCTCGGATCGCACCGGCGGTGGCGATATCTACGTGGCGACCCGCGCCAACCCCACGCTGCCGTTCGGGGCGCCCGTGATCGCGAGTGACCTCAACTCGACGGCCGACGACAGCAAGCTATCGATCACCGCGGATGATCTCACGGCCGTGGAGGCGAGCGCCCGTACCGGCAGCTTGGGCCCAACGGATCTCTGGATCGCCACGCGCGCCACCGTGGGCGCCGCGTTCTCCGCCTTCACGCGGACGCCGTTCGGCGCGACCAACGACAGCGATCGTCAGCTCGATCCCGAGATCAACGGCAACGGGACGCGCGTCTACTTCGCGTATGGCACCCCGCAGCGGATCGTCGTGATCTCTCGCGCCAACGCGGCCGCGGCGTTCGGTTCGATGGTCGACCTCATCGACAGCGGCGGCGACGCAGATCCTTCGGTGTCCCCCGACGAGCGGCTGATCTTGTTCGCGAGCGATCGCACGGGCGGGCTGGGTGGCGGCGACCTGTGGTACGCGGTGCGCGGGAGCGCGACGACCACGACGTTCGATGCGATCCGCCTGGTCCCCATGGTCAACGGGGCCGGGAGCGACGGAGATCCGTCGCTGTCCGACGATGGCTGTACGCTGTACTTCGCGTCGTTCCGGACCGGTGACTGGGAGGTCTATGTCTCGACCGTCACGCCGTAGTCAATCGAGCGGATCGGAGACGTCGTCGTGTTCGGGGCGTGCCGGGCGCGAGACATCGAGGACATAGCGGACGAGGGTCGGGAGGTAGTCGGCGAGGGGCGGGCAGGTGACGCCCGTCCCGGCCAGCGCCGCGGCGGTGTTCGTCTGGTCGTAGTGCACCGGGTGATCGAGCACGTCGACGAACGCACGCGGGCCGCGGCTCAGCCGCGAGAGCCCGGGCGTGCGCAGCACGGCGCGCGCGAGCGGTCCCGGAATATGACCGCGAGGCTTCTCGGTCTGCGCGTGCTCGGCGACGCCTTCGAACACCGCGCGCGCGGACAGCGGCGTCGGATCGACGAGGTGGAAGGTCTTCCCGGCCGCGCCCTCGCTGCGGCCGACGCGCCACGCTGCCTCGATCACGTAGTCGATCGGGACCAGGTGGAGCGGCACATCCCCGCGGCCGAGCAGGGGGAGCCGCAGCCCGGAGGCGTTGGTCGCGATCAACACCATCAGGTAGTACGGGCCGTCGAGCCGGTCGATCTCGCCGGTCCGGCTGTCGCCGACGATGATCCCGGGCCGCAGCACCGTGATCGGAAGGTGGCGGAGAGCCGTGTGCACGAGCTTCTCGGCGTCGAACTTCGTGCGCTCGTAGTCGTTGTGGAAGTTCTGGCCGGCGTCGAGGTCTCCCTCGTGGAACGTGCCCCGCCGGTCGCCGGAGACCATCGCCGTGGACCAGTGGACGAGGCGCTCGAGCCGGCCCGCGTCGCGCGCGAGATCGAGGATCGTCTTGGTGCCGGTGACGTTCACTCGCCGGGCGGTCTCGCGATCGACGCCCATGAAGTAAATGCCGGCCAGGTGGTGGATCCACGTGACCTCGCGTGACAGGGCGCGGTACTCGAGGCTCGAGAGACCGAGATCCATGTCGCAGACATCGCCGACGAGGAGCTCGGCGCGGTCTCCGTTCGGGATGCTCGCGAGCAGCTGCGCTGCCTGGGCCGCGAACTTCTCGCGCACGAGGACGAACAGCTTGGTCTCGGGCTCGGAGGTCGCGAGCTTGGCGATCATGCGTCGGGCCGTGAACGCGGGAAATCCGGTGACCAGGGCGACGTCGCGCCGGGGCAGGGCGACGCGGCCCGTGGTCCCGGTGGCCGCGCGGCTGTGCACTGCGATCGCTCCGAACCGGCGCTCGACATCGGCCACCACGCGCTCGACCTCGCTCCCCAGCGCGGCCGGCTCGCCGTGGTTCTCGATCACCCAGGTGGCGACCGCGAGCTTGTCGGCCAGGGGGGCCTGCGCGACGATCCGCGCGGAGGCCTCGTCGGCG
>JAYVRN010000216.1:0-6847 GCA_043776275.1 Myxococcales bacterium
GAGCTGTACCGAGACGCACCCCGAGACGGTGTACTCGTCAGAGTCGCGCACGCGCACCGTCACCAAGTACCGCACCGCGTACCGCCCGGTGACCAAGCCCGTCACGCGGTATCGCCCGACGCCGCGGTCGTTCACATACGAGGCGCTCGAGCGCACGGGGCGCTACACGAGCTCGATCCGCCTCCGCCTCGATCGCGATTCTCCCGAGGTCGCCATCGAGATCACGGGTGACTTCCGCGAGCACGGATTCGATCACGACGTCACCAACAGCGACGCCGGCGTGAGCCCCGAGCGCGCGAACCTGCCCACGCTCGTCGAGTTCACCGCTCGCGAGGAGGGCCGCCTCCGCGACGAGCTGCGCACGAAGCTCGAGGCGCGGTACCGCGAGCAGTACTGCTCGGCGATCTCGTTCTCCACCGAGTCGGCGGCGGCGTGTGCGTACCTGTCCACGACCAAGGCCCCGATGGCGGTGCACACCGCCCTTCACGCCGTGTTCGGCGCCGACGAGGAGCTCCTGTCCTCCGTGCTGACCCGGTAGGGCGCGAGCCTCGCGTGTCGAGGGCCTACGACGACGTGACGGGCGAGATCCGCCAGATCTCCTTGGCGTACTCGCGGATCGAGCGATCCGACGAGAACTTGCCGGCGCGCGCGACGTTGAGGATCGAGGACCGCGTCCAGCGCTCCTGATCGGCCCAGGCGACGTCTACGGCACGCTGGCAGTCCGAGTACGCCCGGAAGTCCGCGAGCACGAGGAACGGATCGCGCTCCACGAGATCGGAGACCAGGGAGGCGTACAGGCCGCGATCTCCAGGGGAGAACGCGCCCGAGGCCACCAGCTCGAGCACGCGCGCGAGCTCCGGATCCCGCGCAAGCTCGTCCTTCGGGCGATAGCCGGACTGCCTCTTGGCGAGCACCTCCTCGGCGGTGAGGCCGAACAGGAAGAAGTCGTCCGCGCCGACGACCTCGCGGATCTCGACATTGGCGCCGTCGAGGGTCCCGATCGTGAGGGCGCCGTTGAGCGTGAACTTCATGTTGCCGGTGCCCGAGGCCTCCATGCCGGCCGTCGAGATCTGCTCGGAGAGATCCGCCGCGGGGTAGATCCGCTGCGCGGTCTTCACGTTGAAGTCCGGCACGAACACGATGCGCAGTTGATCGCGCGTGCGTGGATCCGCGGCGATCGCGTCGGCCACACCGTGCGCGAGCCGGATGATCAGCTTGGCGGCGCGATACGCGGGCGCGGCCTTGCCCGCGAAGATGAACGTGCGCGCGGAGCCGAGGGGCTCGCCGCGGCGCAACCGGTCCCACAGGGCGATCACGTGCAGGAGGTTCAGGTGCTGGCGCTTGTACTCGTGGATCCGCTTGCAGTGGGCATCGAACAGCGAGGCCGGGTCGCAGATCAACGTGTGGTGCGAGCGCAGCCACGAGGCGAGGTCGGCCTTGTTGGCGTGCTTCACGGCGCGCCAGTCGTCCCGGAAGCCGGGCTCCTCGGCGAACGGCTCGAGATCGCGAAGCCGATCGAGGTCACGCACCCAGCCCTCGCCGATCGCATCGGTGATCAGCTCGGCGAGGCGCGGGTTGGCCTGGGCCATGAACCGGCGCGGGGTCACGCCGTTGGTCACGTTGGTGAACCGCTCGGGCCACAGCTCGGCGAAGTCCTTGAGCACGGTCTCCTTGAGCAGACGCGAGTGGAGCTCGGCGACGCCGTTGACGTGATGGCTCGCCACCGTCGCGAGGTGCGCCATGCGGATCACCTTCTGGCCGGACTCGCCGATCAGGGACATCCGGGCCAGGCGCGCCTCATCGCCGGGGAACCGTGCGCGAACCTCGTCGAGGAACCGGCGGTTGATCTCGTAGATGATCTCCACGTGGCGCGGCAGCAGGCGCTGCATCAGCGGCAGCGGCCAGGTCTCGAGCGCCTCGGGGAGCAGCGTGTGGTTGGTGTAGGCGATCGAGCGCCGCGTGAGGTCCCACGCCTCGTCCCAGCCGAGCTCGAACTCGTCCACGAACAGCCGCATCAGCTCCGCGACGGCGAGGGCCGGGTGCGTGTCGTTGAGCTGGACCGCGTAGGTATCGGGGAACTCGCGGATCGAGGCGCGCGAGGTCAGCAGACGCACGCAGTCCTGCAGCGCGCACGAGACGAAGAAGTACTGTTGCTCCAGGCGCAGCTGCTTGCCCGCGGGGCTCGAGTCGTTCGGATAGAGGACCTTGGTCAGGTTCTCGCTGCGGATCTTCGATTCGACCGCGCGCCAGTACTCGCCGATCTGGAACGCGTCGAGATCGAACTCCTCGTCGGCGACGGCGGACCACAGGCGGAGGAAGTTCGTGGTCTGCGTGCCATAGCCCGCGACCGGCACGTCGTACGGGACGCCCTTGACCACGCGCTCGGGCACCCAGCGGACGTGGAGCCGGCCGTGCGCGTCGGCGGTGTGCTCGGTGTATCCGCCGAGCTTCACCGTGTGCTCGATCTCGTAGCGGCGGACCTCCCACGGGTTGCCGTTGCGGAGCCAGCGATCCGTGCGCTCGACCTGCCAACCATCGCGGATGTCCTGGTCGAAGATCCCGAACTCGTAGCGCAGGCCGTGTCCCACGGCGGGGAGATCGAGCGTGGCGAGCGAGTCCATGTAGCAGGCGGCGAGGCGCCCGAGGCCGCCGTTGCCGAGGCCGGGCTCCTCCTCGTGCTCGATCACATCATCGAGCGAGACGCCGAGTTCGTCGAGGGCGGTGCGCGCCGCGTCCTCGAGGCCGAGGGACAGGAGGTTCGCGCCGAGCTGCGGGCCGATCAGGTACTCGGCCGAGAGGTAGATCACCACCCGGCGGCGGGTCTCGAGGATCGTGCGTGCCGAGGCGACCCAGCGATGGAGGAGGCGATCTCGGATCGCGAACGACAGCGCGAGGTAGTGATCGTTACGCGTGGCGACGCTGGGGAACTTGGCGAGCTCGACGTAGAGCTTCGAGATGATGTCGTCACGTAGCCCGGGTGCCTCGGTCATCCGGGCAGCTTACTCTCGGTCACAGCACATCGACGAGGGCGCGCAGGCCAACCGTGAGCACGATCGGATGGCGCGCCGGGCTGTCTCCGTGGTTGACACGGTCGTAGCCAACCTCGCCGCGGGCGAACAGATCGAGCACCGGCGTGCGCATCCGGCCGATCGGCGTCAGGTGCAGGCTGAGCTCCGAACCGAGGAACCACACGTTGTTGGTGTTCGAGCGCTGGAACGCGGTGAACAGCCCGAGGCTGACCGGGCCGAGCCCCTTCGACGCGCCGACTCGCAGCTGGAAGCCACCGGGTGACACCAGCGCGACGCCCTCGACGATGACCTTGAGGAGCGGATCCTCGAGGGTCTTCGGCTGGATCGGGCCGAGGAGCTCTTGCTTGACGTCGTCGGCGACCTGCCTTGCGATCTCGCGGAGATCCGCCGGCGCTGCGTCGCCCGAGAGGAGGATGTCCTTCACGCGTTGCTTCACCCGGGCGCGGATCTTCTCGGCGAGCACCTCCTGGACATCGAACACGGTGGGGATGTCGAACAGGTAGAGGCCGAGGCCGAACGCGATGCCCTGCGAGCCGTGGCCATCGAGGTCGACGCCGCCCGCATAGCCGACGTACGGACCGAGTGCGATCCCGCGGCGGACCCGGTCGAACGTCCGCTTGGCCATCTTGAGACCCACGGCGGCGTCATCCGCGTAGTCCGCGCGCGCGGGAGCGCTCGCGAGCGCCAGGGTGCCGAGGATCACGAGGACACGTGCCGTGGTCATTCCCACGAGCCTACGCAAAGCTTCTGCGGCGCGGGGGACGCTTCACGCGAAGATCACGCAGGTCGTGGTCGCTCAGGCTGCCACGAGCAGCGCGTGTGGAAGCGGCCGCACTACTTCGTGAGCACGAGATAGGCGAGTACGCCGATCGCGCCGAGCAGGATCGCGATCAGCACGAACACCAGCGCGTTCGAGCGCCCGGGAGGAGCGACCGAGCCCGTGCTCATGCTCTGACCGGCGAAGCCGAACGAGTTGCCGGGCAGCGCATCCGAGCCAGAGCCTCGCATCGAGCCCGGGGGGCGGCTGCCGCCGGGGCCGGTGGGCGGCTTGGAGCCGAGCTGCGGGCGACTCGGCGGCTTGCTCTGTGGCTTCTGTCCACCCGAGCCCATGATCGCGCTCGCCGGCTGGGTGCTGGTGCGCTGGATCGAAGGCAACGACGGCACGCTTGGCTTCGAGCCTGCGCCCGAGAGGTTTGGCTGGCTCGCGCGCGAGCGCACCTTGCCCTTGCCGGACTCGGGCTCCGAGCCGCGACCGAGGTCGCGCATCGCGCCGTTGATCTTGTCGGGCTCGGCGAGCTTCTTCTGGTTCGAGAGGAACGCGAAGTACGAGTCCGGCATGTCGTCGAAGTCCATGACGAGATCGCACTCGTCACAGCGACAGGTGGGCGGCTCGTGCGGCGGCGGCCCCATGTCCGTCGCTTCGACGAGCAGGACCTTCTCCTCGTCGCACTCCGGGCAGAAGTACGGGACGTAGAAGCTCTTCACGACGCCGCTGCCGGTGAAGTTATTGACCAGGTTGATCTGGGCGACGATCGCCGGCGAACACTCGACGAGCACCGACCGCGTGCCGTTGTTCTCCAGCTTCGAGAGCCAGTTCACCCAGTCGCGAACACCGCAGGAGTTGATGCGCTCGATCTCGCCGAGGTCGATCACCGCAGTGCCGGCCGGAATCTTGTCGACGAGATCCGTGAGCTCGTTATCCTCGTCGATAACGCCACCGAGCTTGACGTACGAGACGTCACCTCGGTGCTGCACGGATGCCTGGAACTTTTGGCTCATCGCTCCTCCGCCACGTAACGGCGGTATGGTCTGTTACACCGGACCCACATAAGCTGCCGCACGGCCAAGTCTACCTTGGCGTTTGTCGACGGATCCAGCAAGCGGCAGGTGGTTTTCAGATTCACCTGTAGGCAGGTGTCGCCGAGCGTGAACCTGACCGTCTGCGCAGCCGGCCCCGCGCATGGGGCAGGTATGGTCACGCGATGATGGAGCGGAGCTGGATCGGGTTCGTGACACTCCTCGCTTGCAGCTCGTCTGACCCACCGAAGCCAGCACCACCCACGGGCTCTGGAGCCGCAGAACCGGCACAGGCCAAGGGTTTCGACCCGGGCAGGACCACGTGGGGGCTGCCGGTGACGGAGGTCGCCGGCTGGCGGCCGGAGTGGGACGCCGCGAAGCGCCAGCTCGCGTTCACCCACATCGCGAGCGCGACCAAGATCGAGGTCCGGCTGCTTACCGGTGAGATCCCCGGCCGCGCCGAGCAGGTCGGGGAGCTGTCGGCTGTGGCCTCGCTGATCGGCCTCGACAAGGTGCAGGGCGTCGCCTCGACCCGATCGACCGCTTACGGCTGGGACGGCCTTCTCGAGGGCACGTCGGCGAGTGCCGCGGTCACCGTGTTCGTGGCGGTCCATCACCACGGCGCGCGCTCGCTGATCTGCTGGGCGCCGGTGGCGGAGGGGCAGCCGGCGAAGGTCTCGCGTGCGGAGGCCGCCAAGGTCTGCGCCACGCTCGCCCCGCCCCTCGCGGTCGCCAATGATCGGGATCGGGATGGCGTGGGTGATGTCGACGACGCGTGCCCCGAGCTCGCGGAGGTCCGCGACGGTGTCGACGACGACGACGGGTGTCCTGACTCCGCGTGCACGGGTCGCGATGCGTGCTGGAAGGAAGGGCTCGCGGCGTACCAGCGCAAGGACTTCACGGCCGCGTTCGCGGCGCACCGCAGGGGCTGCGATGCGGGCAACGGCCTCGCGTGTACGGCGATGGGGGACCTCTACCACGCCGGCAAGTCGGTCCAGCTCAGCTACGAGCGGGCGGCCGCGCTGTATCGCAAGGGCTGTGCCCTCGACAACGGCAACGGCTGCAACAACCTCGGCTGGGCGCAGGAGCGCGGGCTCGGGATCGATCGCGACGTACGCGCGGCCGAGGCGTCGTACGCCCAGGCGTGCAAGTTGATCCCGAAGAGTGCGGCGTGCGAGAACGAGAACATCATGCGCGCGCGCCGCGAGGGCCG
Organism: Myxococcales bacterium; assembly: GCA_043776275.1. Classification (GTDB taxonomy): domain Bacteria; phylum Myxococcota_A; class Polyangia; order Haliangiales; family Haliangiaceae; genus JABFXX01. The sequence continues at coordinate 6,040 of JAYVRN010000216.1, forward strand.
CTGAGCGCTTAGCCGACGGTCAGCGCGTCGCGCAGCTGCTGGTAGTCATCGGAGAGGTAGAACCGCACCAGGTCCGGACCACCGAGCACGGAGCCGAGGGCCACCGTCGCATCGTGGCTCGGGAGCCGCTCCCCGGAGAGCCGCGCCACCGCCCAGATCGCGGCGGCGAAGTCATCGCAGGCAAGCAGGCCGGCGCGCTTCGCGCACGCGAGCATCCCGTCCATCCAGGCACCCGCATCGACATCGCGGATGCCGGCGTGGGCCTCGAGGACCTTCTGCGCTTCGATGTTGGCGGTGTTGACCAGCTCGGCGGCCGGGCCCGTGAGCTCGGCGTCGGAGGCCAGGAGCGCGCGGAGCAGCGCGCCGAGCTCGCGGCGGTGACGGGCACCGAGCTGGAGCAGCGCCGCATAGCCGCCGCGGATCGCCTCGAACGCGTAGCCGAACATGAAGCGAAGCGCGAGATCGCTCTCGGCGAGTAGCGAGCGATCGATCACCACGAGGCGGCGCGGATACGCCGTGACGGCGAACAGGCCGGGCACCTTCTCGCCGACGAACACCTCGGCATCGATCTCGTAGAGGAACCCGAGCTCCGCGGCGAGCTGGACCAGGCGTGGCTCGGTGCCCTGTGCGGGGAGGAGGTTCTCGCCGAGGCTCGGCTGCGCGACCAGGCTCGAGAGCTCCTCGGCGAACACGGCGAACACCTCGCCGAGCGGCTCGCGCGCGGCCTGGGTGATCAGGTAGCGCTCGCGCTGATCGTCCGAGATCGGCCGGCGCATCGCCTCGGCCACGCGGGTGGCGCGCAGCCGCT
>JAYVRN010000217.1:0-6837 GCA_043776275.1 Myxococcales bacterium
GATCGTCCGGATCTACCGAGGTCGGCTCGAAGGCGGCCCTGGTCCGACCGCCCGCGCGGAGGCGGCGCGCGATTTCCTCAAGGACCTCGGGGCCATGGATCCCGATGCGGTCGCTGCATTCCTGATGCCCTGGCCTGGATGACGCCAGGTCCGGGTTGTACTAGTGTCGGGGGCCTTGTGGGGGTGATCCAGCGTGGACCCTCGCGCGTACTTGGTGACAGCCGGCAAAACGCCGGGACGAGGGAACTAGTGTCAGACATCGCCCAACACATCGCCGTCTCGCACAAGATCCAGTTCGAGGATCTCGACTGGGAGACTGCACGCAAGCACGGCCTGACGGAGTCGGAGATCCAGAGTCTCCACTACTTCGCCGACATCGAGAGCCAGACGGTTCACTACTTCCTCGAGGTCGCCAAGCTGAAGGTGGCGCGTGACCCCGAGCTCCTCACGTTCCTCACGATGTGGAACTACGAGGAGTACTTCCACAGCTATGCGCTGACGCGGCTGATGGAGGAGTGTGGTGTCCGCGTCCCGACGGCGACCGAGCGCGCGACCGCGATCCGCGCGAACGCGCGGTTCAAGGCCAAGTTCGAGGACTTCGCTCAGGGCGCGATCGCCAAGGCGATGCCCAAGACGTTCATCGCGCTGTGGATGTTCTGGGGCGCGCTCCAGGAGTGCCTCACCACGCAGGCCTACGAGGAGCTCGCGCGCCAGACCAAGAACCCGGTGCTCGAGGAGCTCTGCAAGCGCATCGCGAAGCAGGAGCGCCGCCACTTCGCGTACTACTACAACCAGGCCCGCGATCGGCTGGACGGACAGAAGTTCGCCCAGGCGTTCGTGAAGAAGATCGCACGCGCGTTCTACGCCCCGGTCGGCGGCGGCGTGAAGACCGATGAGGACGCCGCGCGCTGCGTGGCCGGCCTGTTCCCCGGAGACAAGATCTTCGAGGTGATGGGATACATCGAGAAGCGGCTCGCGCAGCTCCCGGGCATGGAAGGCCTCGACTGCTGCACGATCTGGGCAGCCAAGGTCCAGCCGATGCTGCCGCCCGAGACGCGCGCGAAGTCGATCCCGCCGGCGCAGGCTGTCGCCGCCGCGTAGCGCGACCTCCCAACACTCCGATGCACGGACCGATCACCTGGTCCGAAACGCCCAACGGCGCGACTCCTGCGAGGGAGCGCGCCGTTTCCACATCGCGGGTGCTGCGCGTTACATCGCGTAGCCGATGCGGAAGTAGCCCGCGGGCTCCGGCTCGGAGCTGCCGCCGTCGCTGTTCATGTTGCGCGCGGCGCCGAATGCCATCGCGACGTTGAGGCCCGAGTCGAACGTCCAGTGCCAGCCGAACAGGACCTCGGGGCCCACCATCTTGTAGCTCGAGCTCCCGCAGTCCACGCAGCTGTACGCGTTGTCGCTGCTCTCCGACGAGCCGCGAGAGATCAGGCCGGGCTCGATGAACGGGCCCGAGTAGACGCGGCGGAAGTAGATCGGCGCGCTGATGCCGACCTCGTAGCCGCTCTCGTTGTCGATGTTGATGATGTTCGCGTCGCCGCGGATCGCGATGTTCTGGCTCATCGCGTAGCTGGCCGACACGCCATAGATCCCGAACATCCAGCCGATCGGGTTGGTGGCGATGTTGAGCTTCTTGTACTTGAGCAGGTAGTCGCCCCGCTCGCCGACCTTCACCGGCGAACCGTTGATGTGCGAGACGTTGTCCCACGCCTCGTTCTGCGGAGCGCCGTTGCTCGCGGCGGCGACGGTCACGGGTGCGACCGTGCTCGGGCCCGCAGCCTGCGGCGCCTGCGCCACGCCGTTCGTGATCACGATCGGCGCGTTCGGGGTTACCACGATGAGCTGGTCGGTGTGCGTCACCGGACCCTCGATGGGATCGGCGAAGGCGGAACCAGCGGAGGCGGTGACCACGGCGACGACGGCGAGGCGACGGAAGGCGTTCATGGGGAACGTCTAAAGCAGCTGTGATGCCAGACCCGGAGGGCACCTGGAAGTCCTCGTGACTACGGGGTTTGCCATCGTGTGCCGTGGTAACTCGCTGTCGGACCCTGCCGGTGAGTTTGGCAGGATCGGCTATTTCCTGACATCGCTGTCGCGATCACGGCCACGCCTCGGGGGTGCGGCGGTGCGCCGAGGTCAGCGCAGGACGGTGAGGGTCCGCATGGTCCCGCGGGTCACGCCGAACTGCTCGTGCACCGCGGCGCGGCGCACCGCCTCGGCTGGCGCGATCGTCCCGGCGACGAGCTGGCTGTAGGCCTCGAACAGCTGCCCGGTCTCGGCCGCGGTCTCGCGCACGAGCTCGAGCCGGAACCGTCGCACGCCGTGCACCAGCAGCTCGGGCACGAGGCTCGCCGCGCTCTGGGCCTGTGCGTTGAACACCGTGTTGCGGCAGCCGACGTCGACGACGACCGGGTGCACGAGCTCCACGCGATCGCGGAGCGCGACCTCGTGGTGTTCGCACGGGCGCCCGCAGGTCTTGTAGTCCTTGCCGGTGGAGAGCAGGTGCGCATAGACGCAGTGCTCGGTGTGGAATGTGGGGATGTGATGGTGGACGGTGACGCAGATCCGTCCACGCGGTGCCTCGGCGAGCAGCGCGATCAGCTGCTCTCGATCCAGATCGTGGGCGGCGGTCAGCGTGGTCAGCCCGTGACCGAGCACCCAGCCACAGGTGATCGAGTTCGTGACGTTGAGTGAGAAGTCGCCGTGCAGGGCGGGGCGGGCGTGATCGGGGAGCGCGGCGAAGTACGCGAGCGAGCCCCAGCTGCGCACCAGCACGTGGTCGGGTGCCATGCGCGCGAGGTGGGCATCGATCCGCTCCTCGCCGGGCTTCTGCACGCGGACCGTGGCGACGCCGACCTTGGCACCGCGCGAGCGCGCGCGCTCGACCGCCTTCGCGAGGCCGACCAGCTCCATCCAGTCGAGCTCGACCTCGCGCGCGCCCGCATCGAGCACCGCATCGAGCTGCGCATCAGTGCGGCACAGCGCCACGATATGAGGCGCAGTGTCGAGCGATGGCGCGGGCGAGCGCAGCGCCTCGATCTGCGATCCCACCGCGAGCTGTCGATCGACGCGGACCACGGCTGCCTCGAGCTCGGCGGTCAGCCGGCGACGCACGTCCTTCAGCTCGGAGACCGGGACGTGCAGTCCTGCGGGCAGGCCCGCGCCGTCGAGCGAGGCGAGATGGAACGACGTGCCGCCGAACCCACCGAGCTTGTCGGCGAGCACCTCCGGCGTGAGCCCGGCCCCGCGCGCGACTTGCAACGAGGAGGCGGTGGCGGCGGTCACCTCGTGGCGGCCGGCGCGTGCGATCACGACGAGAGGCGCTCCGGCTTCGCCGCGCACCGTGACCGTCACGGCGATCCTGCCGAGCGCCCCGCGCCCGACCTCCGCCGCCTTGTCACCGGCGCGCGTCACTTTCGGATCGGAGCTGATCCAGACGAAGTCACCAGTGCCGACCTGCGAGAGATCCGGGCCAGGGTCACCGAACCGGAGGCGATAGCCGTCCGCGATCGCATCGACGCCGAAGATCGGCCCGCCTTGTTCGGCGAGATCGGGACGGCCGCGATCGAACACCACGCCCATCCCGGCGCGCGGGACGAGCGCGGGCGAGGCATGCGTGCGCTCCGGCGGATCGGGGAGTGCGTGGCCTCCGGTGATCGGCCGCTGCTCCGGTGCGGGGACCACGAGCACGGTGTCGCGATCCACCTTCACGACCTTGCCGAGGGGGAGGCCGCGATGGCGCGGAAACCTGCCCTCGACGAGCGACTGATGATCCGCGCCCGCGAGGAAGCCGGCGGAGATCCCGCGGCTGTAGGCGACGTGCAGCGACGCGGGATCGAACGACACCTCGACGTCGATCTCGGGCGCGGGCTCTCCCACCGCGAGCGCGGCGGCGCGGCGGTACTGCGCCACGGAGGTCGCGACGTAGCTCGGCCCCTTGAGCCGGCCTTCGATCTTCAGCGAGGCGACGCCGATCTCGGCGAGCGCCGGGACCGCGTCGAGGCCGACGAGATCCTTGGGCGACAGTAGATATTCGACCTCGCCGAGATCTCTGACATCGCCATCGACGACCAGCTGGTAGGGCAGGCGGCAGGCTTGCGCACACTGCCCGCGATTCGCGGAGCGGCCACCCCACGCCTCGCTCGACAGGCACTGCCCGCTCCACGCCACGCACAGGGCGCCGTGGATGAACACCTCGAGCGGCACCGTGGAGCCCGCGGCATACGCGCGGATCTCGTCGACCGAGAGCTCGCGCGGCACCACGACGCGGGACAGCCCGAGCTTCGCGAGCAGGCCCACGGCGAGCGGCGATGACGCCGTCATCTGGGTCGAGGCGTGGACCTCGAGGGCGGGGCAGATCGCCTGGGCGAGCAGGGCGACCGCCGGATCCTGGACGATGATCGCGTCGGTCCCGGCGGCGGCGACCCGACGGAGCAGCTCCTCCACCACGGGTAGCTCGGGCTCGAACACCAGCGTGTTGAGGGTGACGTAGAGCCGGGCGCCAGCGCGGTGCACCCAGGCGACGATCTCGGCGAGGCCATCGCTCGGGAAGTTGACGGCCCGGGCGCGGGCGTTGAAGCCATCGTCGAGCCCCAGGTAGACCGCATCGGCGCCCGCTGCGAGTGCGGCCGCGAGGGCGTCGCGGTCACCAGCGGGAGCCAGGATCTCGGGGCGGCGCATGTGCGGAGTCCTTCGAGGCGGCCCGGTGCTGGGGGGAACCTTTCTGGGCAGCGTTCCATACCACGTCCGGTCTGGGAATCCATCCTCTCGTCGCGCACTTGGAGCGTGTTCACCCCTTGCACTCCGGATCCGGTCCTCCTTATAAAGCCCCCTTCGAAGCGCCCGACCCCGAGGAACCTACCAATGATGTCATCTCTCTCATGGCTTGCCGGTGCAGCGAACGCTGTCGCCGGCGCGGCGGCACGGCCCCGCAGCGAAGCCCAGCTCGTGCTCCCTGACTTCAAGCAGGTGCACTTCCTGGGTACCACCGGCTGGAACATCCTGGCCCTTGGCCTGGTGGTCAGCGCGATCGGCCTGCTGTTCGGCATGGTCAAGTACCAGAAGCTCAAGAACCTGCCCGCCCACAAGGCGATGATCGAGATCAGCGAGCTGATCTACGCGACGTGCAAGACGTACCTGAAGACCCAGGCGAAGTTCATCGCCTGGCTGTGGGTGCTGATCGCCGCGGTGATCGTCGTGTACTTCGCGGCGCTCGAAGGTGTGCCGATCCCGAAGGTGCTCGCGATCGCTGCGTTCAGCGTCGTCGGCATCCTCGGATCCACGATCGTCGCGTTCTTCGGCATCCGGGTGAACAACTTCGCGAACTCGCGCGCGGCGTTCGCCTCGCTCCGCGGCAAGCCGTATCCGGTCTACGCGATCCCGATCGAGGCCGGCATGTCGATCGGCACCGTGCTGATCTCGCTCGAGCTGCTCCTCATGCTCGCGATCATGCTGTTCCTCCCCGGAGACTACGCGGGCCCGTGCTTCATCGGCTTCGCGGTCGGTGAGTCGCTCGGCGCCGCGGCGCTGCGGATCGCCGGCGGCATCTTCACGAAGATCGCAGACATCGGCTCTGACCTGATGAAGATCGTCTTCAACATCAAGGAAGACGATGCGCGTAACCCCGGCGTGATCGCGGACTGCACCGGTGACAACGCCGGCGACTCCGTCGGCCCCACGGCGGACGGCTTCGAGACCTACGGCGTCACCGGCGTCGCCCTCATCACGTTCATTCTCGTCGCCCTCCCGAACATCCCGGGCATCGGCGGCGGCACGTTCCTCCCGAGCGGCGCCCCCGCGGATCCGGGCGAGTGGACGCAGACCGTCCTCCTCGTCTGGCTGTTCGCGCTGCGCATCGTCATGATCCTCGCGTCCGTCGGCAGCTACCTCGTCAACGAGGCGATCACCAAGGCTCGCTTCGCCAACGCCGACAAGATGGACTTCGAGCACCCGCTCACCGTCCTCGTGTGGATGACCTCGCTGGTCTCCGTCGCCCTGACGTTCGTCATCAGCTACCTGCTGATCGGTACCGGTGATTCGGCCCTGCCGTTCGGCCTGTGGTGGAAGCTGTCCGCCATCGTCTCGTGCGGCACCCTCGCCGGCGCGATCATCCCGGAGCTCGTCAAGGTGTTCACCTCGGTGAACTCCGGCCACGTCCGCGAGGTCGTCACGGCCTCGAAGGAAGGCGGCGCGTCGCTGAACATCCTCGCCGGCCTCACCGCCGGTAACTTCTCGGCCTACTGGATGGGTCTCGTGATCGCCGGCCTGATGGCGATCGCGTACCTGATCTCCTCCACGCTCGGCATCGCCGACATCCTCTACGCGACCAACCTCAACGCGGGCCTCGAGATGTCGAAGTTCGCGTGCGGCGCGGCCGGCACGGTGTTCGCGTTCGGCCTGGTCGCCTTCGGCTTCCTCGGCATGGGCCCGGTCACGATCGCGGTCGACTCGTACGGTCCGGTGACGGACAACGCGCAGTCCGTGTTCGAGCTCTCGGTCATCGAGGGCAAGGCCGGCATCGAGGACGAGATCAAGAAGGACTTCGGATTCACCCCGAACTTCCACCAGGCCAAGGCTCTCCTCGAGGAGAACGACGGCGCTGGCAACACGTTCAAGGCCACGGCCAAGCCCGTCCTGATCGGCACCGCTGTCGTGGGTGCCGCGACGATGATCTTCGCGCTGATCATGCTCGTCACCGATGGCCTCAAGGCCGAGGCGATCGGCAACCTGTCGATGATCCACCCGCCGTTCCTCCTCGGCCTGATCTGCGGCGGCGCGATCATCTACTGGTTCACCGGCGCGTCGACCCAGGCGGTCTCCACCGGCGCC
>JAYVRN010000218.1:0-2118 GCA_043776275.1 Myxococcales bacterium
CAGTGATGCGCCGGCGGGCAGCTGCGTCCGCGCGCCCGACCCGAGGTCCGGATCAGGCAGCCCGAGGCGAGGATCAACGCGAGGATCAACGCGAGCGCCATGACGAGGGAGGTCTTCATGCCTCCAGGATAGCAGAGCTCCTCACGGGCAGACCGCGGCCTGCGCCGCGCGTGCCTGGCTCATGAACGGGAGGTGCTTGCCGTTCTTGTACGTCCACCACTGCGACCACTTCGTACCCTTGCTGCTGATCCGTGCGGCCGCGCGCGCGTTGCAGCTCGCGCTCAGAGCGCACGCCGCCGAGACCTCGGGGTGCCAGTAGCTGTTGATCTGCCACAGCCCGCGATCGATGCCGTGCGCGTTGCCCGCCGTGTTCGTGATCTTGGCGCGGAACCCGGACTCCGCCCGGGCCACGGCGGTCGCGAGCGCGATGCGTTCGCCGCTGCACGAGATCCCGCCGTCCTTCGCGAGCTGCGCGACGGCGCGGTAGCTGAGGGCGCCGTCGGCCTTGCCGTCCTGGAGCAGCAGGTCGAGCGCCTGGTCGCCGGCTTGTTCGTCGGCGGTAACCTCGTTGTCATCATCGGTCCACTCCGGGTCGTCGGAGTCATCGAGAGCGCACGCGGAGAGCGCGGTGGAGACGAGCAGGAGGCAGGACAGTCCGAACACACGGGAAGCCAAGGTCATGGGGTACTCCTGGGGGAAGTCGAAGCGTCACCAGCTCTGAAGCAGCTTGCGTTCCAGGTTCAGGACGCGCCGGGTTGCACAGATCGCGCAGCCCAAGACCCACACATCGCGTGGTTGTGTCGTGGCCGCTCGAGCTTCCATGGGAGTGCGTACCCGCTGTGACGACAACCGATCGCACTGGGGACCAACGTTCGTGTTCCGTTCAGCGCCTCAGGTCGCTCGGGTCGCGCTCGGGATCCCACGCGCGACCCGCCACTCGTTGTCGCGTTTCGCGCACCCGCTGGCGCGAGGCGTCCTGCCACGGCAAGCCGGGTAGCCAGCGCCGGAGCTGCAGCGCGGCGGCGTGTGGTGGCGGAGATGGCAAACGCGTTGCACACGTCTTGAGGATGCTCCGTCTTGTCGTCCTGATCTCTCTTTCGTGCCTGGCTGTCCCCGCATGCGCGACCGTGGACGACGGTCCGAGCGAGGAGGAGCTCGCAGATCTCGATCTCTGGGCGAACGCCGCCGACGGCAAGGCCGATCTCCCGAGCACGTTTGGTGAGGTGGCGGCGTGGTTGCGCGACGTCTACAAGAACCGGATGTCCGCGATCTGGCGCGGGCAGGAGTACCTCGCGACGCCAGCCGCGGCGATCGCGCGGATCGATGGCCAAGCACGCGGCGCGGGCGTCGATCCCACGCGCACCCTCTATCCGGCGACGGTGCGGCGGCTCGATGCCGGCCAGATCGATCACTCGGAGCTCGACATCGCCATACCCGGCGGCGGGGTGATCCGGCTGGTCGGCGATCCGAAGGGCGCCGGCGCGTTCGTCGATGGTGGCGCCTTCGAGGCTCCGATCGGCCCGCGGCTGTGCCTCAACCACGCCGAGCTGGAGGTCGCGATCCGCGCCGCGTACGTGCCTGGAGTCTATGGCGTGGACTTCGTCTGCCACACCGTGACCGAGCGCGTGATGCGCGCGCTCCACATCGGGACCGCGTCGTTCGCTTCGAAGTTCCGGACCTATGCCGCCGCCCGCTGGCTGTGGGGGCCGCAGCTGCCCTCGTGGAACTCGCAGGATCCCGCGACCTGGCCGGCCTCGCGCAGCTGCCCCGGCACGTGAGCACGACCGGTGAACTGCGCTACCCTGGCTGAGCGATGAAGATTCGCTGCCAGAACTGTGGCGAACGGCTGGATGCGGCCGCCAGGTTTTGCGGCGCATGCGGCACCGTGATCGCGGACGCCAACATCGGGCGCGTGATCGGTGGGCGCTACACGCTGACGGAGCGGGTCAGCGAAGGCTCGATCGGCGTGGTCTATGCCGCCGAGCAGCTCGGCCTCGGGCGCAAGCTCGCGATCAAGCTCCTCCCCGCGGACTCCGCGCACGATCCCACGTTGATCGAGCGGTTTCGCCGCGAGGGCGAGGTGCTGTGCCGCCTGCAATCGGGGCACACGGTGACCAC
>JAYVRN010000219.1:0-6824 GCA_043776275.1 Myxococcales bacterium
AGTTCTTCGAGCCGCCCTCGGCGTTGAAGCCTGCGAGGACCGCGATGGCCTCGATCAGGGTCGACTTACCCGAGCCGTTCTCGCCGACGAGAAAGGTGACCTTGGCGTCGAGCTCGAGCTCGTCGAGCGACTGGATGGACGGAATCGAGAACGGATAGACCTTGGAGTCGGGCACGCTGTCGCGAACCAGCCGAACGGCTCGTAGGTATCCCGTCGACGGGTGCATCGTCGTGGGGGCGAGCATACCGTTCTCCGTGTCGGTGGACCGCGATTTGCCATCGTCGATAGTCCATCGATGCGGCCCCCAGGCCGACCCCGATCGGTCAAGCCCAGATATCATCTCGGCATGCAGCCGAGCTGGTTCGTCGTGGCGCCGTGGATCGTGATCCTCGGCTGTGGAGGACCGACCGTAGCGAAGCCCGCCACGCCACCCGCTCCGGCCCCGCTCGCCGAGCAAGCACCGTGCGACGCGGGTGACCTGAATGCATGCGTGAACCTCGCGGTTCGCTACGCGGATGGCACCGGCGTCGCCAACGATCCGGCCAAAGCGCAGGCGCTCCTCCAGCGCGCGTGCGACGGACACAATGGCCTCGGGTGCTCCGCGCTCGGCATCGTGTACGAGCGAGGCATCGGCGTGCCTGTCGATGCGGCGAAGTCCTTCGCGCTCTATGAGACGGCGTGCCGGGACCAGTGGCTGCCGGGCTGCCACAGCGCCGGCATGCTGCTCGAGCGTGGCGAAGGTGTCGCGAAGGACGTGACCCTGGCGATCGCTCGGTACCAGAAGGCCTGCAGCGGCAACATCTTCGACGCGTGCGGTGCCCTCGGCTCGCTCTACGACGAAGGCGCGGCGGTTCCGCAGGACTACAACCAGGCCGCCAGCTACTACGGCCAGGCGTGCGACGGAGGCGTCCTCGGCTACTGCAACAACCTCGGCCGCCTCTACAAGTACGGACGCGGTGTCACGAAGGACCTGACGAAAGCGCGGACGCTGTTCGAGCACGCCTGCAACGGCAAGGACCTCCTGTCCTGCAACAACCTCGGTGTGCTCTACGAGAACGCGCTCGGTGTCGACGTCGACTATGCGAAGGCGAAGGATCTCTACGAGCGCGCGTGCACCGGCGGCGAGCTCCGCGGTTGCCACAACCTCGGCGTGCTCTACACCGAAGGCCACGGCGTCACCGCGGATGAGACGATGGCGAAGAGCTGGTTCAAGCGCGCGTGCGACGGCGGCCTCACCGAGAGCTGCGACGGCGCGAAGTAGGGACTCGATGCAGGTGCCGCTCTACCTCGTGAGATGGCCCGGACTCGTCGCTGCGCCAGTCACAGCCAAAGCGACGTGATGTCGGGGCAACTGATCCGCTACAGTCGCACTCGGAGATGAGCGCACGGCCCAAGAAGACCGCTCGAGTCAAAGCGAAGCTGCTTGCTGCGATGACGGGCAAGGCAAGCGCCGCGAAGGCCGCGGAAGGCGACGCGCCCGTATTCGCGTACATCGCCAGCTTGCCGCAGCCGCAGCGCAAGATCGCCGAGCGCATCGATGCCCTGGCGACCAAGACGCTGCCGGGTCTCCGGCGTGCGGTGAAGTGGGGGATGGCGTACTACGGCGTGGACGGCGGCTGGTGCTTTGCATCGGGCGCCTTCGTCGGGCACCTGAAGCTGATGTTCATCCGCGGCACGGAGCTCACGCCGGAACCGCCGGTAACGCCGATCGGGATGGGCAAGGCCACTCGAGGCGTCGAGCCGGCGACGCTCGCCGATCTCGACGAACGCCAAGCGGCGAAGTGGATGAAGCAAGCCGCCGCCATCCCCTTCGTCGGAGGGAAGCAGCGACCGACTACCTCGCGGCGGTGACCTATCCACCCAGGTGCGTCAGCACCGCGGCACCGTCGCCGTAGAGCAGTTCCACGGGGGAACGCTGCTCCAGGATCTTGCGAGCAACGAGCTCGTCGATGGCGCAGCAGGAGAAGGATGCGAACCCTCGACGTCAAGCTTGGCAAGGTGAATGTCAGCGCGTGATCCCAGGTAGTTCGCGGCGTTGAAAGTGCAGGAACGTGCAGCTGGGAGCGCGGTGGTGGTGTGAAGTGGTGGGCAACGATCACGCTACGTTCCGCACGGCGACGAACGGCCTAGCGGTGCTATTCTTGCCGACGTGAAGGCGATCCGAGCGCACGTCCACGACGGCAAAATCGTACTCGACGAGCCGATCGAGTTGCCGGAGGGCGCCGCCGTCGAGGTGCTAGTGCCCGAGAACGAGGAGATGACGGCACAGGAGCGATCCGAGCTCGAGGCGGAGATCGAAGCGAGCGCTGCGGAGTTCGAGAGGGGTGACTACGAAGATGCTCATGCGTTCGCGGTCAGACTCGCCGCGAAGTCGTGAAATCCTTTGTCTCGAAACGCGCAGCGCGCGCGGCCGATCGCATCGATGGCCGCTGGCGAGAACGCGCCGATGATCCGAGCATCTTCGCTCGCGAGTTTCTCGAGGCCATCGAGAAACTCGAGACGACGCAAGGAGTCGGGCAGCCGTTTCCGACGTCGCGCCGTTCATCGTTGAAACGCCTCCTTCTTCCGAAGTCTCGTTGCCACGTCTATTTTGAGATCGACGAAGCGAAGCAGCGGATCCAGATTCTCCGCATTTGGGACGGCCGGCGCGAACGAGGACCGAAGCTGTAAGGTCGAGGGCAACTTGTCGAGGACAGCCCCGACCTCGCGCTCACGTGTGGATAGAATATGACGCATGTGGAAGAGCACGAAGGGCAAGCTGGGCTTCCTACGGCGGGTGAGGTCTTCCTTGTGCCGCTCGGCCACGGGCTCCTCTCGTTCTGCTGGGTTGCCGGGCACGCTGAAGTCTTGAATGGCGGTGACTTCATCACCTACGCAATGGCGGCATGGTCAGGGAAGAAGCCACCAGCGGAGTAAGCCCTAGTTTGCGCGCGAGGTTCTGATGCTCAGCGAGCCCGGCGAAAATGACGGCAAACCACCCATGCTCGCGAGCTTCGCAAGCGTTGATTGACCGCATCGTTTCACACTGGCATCCCCGAGAGAGCGGTTGTTCGGAAGCCGCGCGCGGGGCTCGGCCGCGCCGGACAGCGATTGGGACGTTCTCGTCGTCGTGCCGGACGAGACAGCGACCGCTGACTTCGATCATCCGATGACTATCTGGAAAGTCGAGCAAGGGTCACGAAACTTCGGAAGGACGAAGCCGCAAACCTGCGCGCGGCGTTCTAGCGGCTTCCTGGTGCGCGGCGCTCGCGTTTGATTAGCCATGTGCCCTGCAGAGGTCCACGGCGAAATCGTCGGCTCGATCATCCGTCGATCCTGCGCGATCGCTCAGCGCACGGCTACGGTCTACCGCGCGACGTCGAGGTAGCGTTCCGCAAGTCTCCTCGATTGTGGCGTGCACGTGCACCGACGCTGACGTCGTGTTCGTCTGGTCCGACGTGCGGTGACGGTGCTTGCGACCTGCGCGAGCGAACATGGATCCGACGTGTGCGGTGCAGTAAGGCGACTTCTTCCGCAACGCCCGAGTAAGACCGAAGTGACGTGTCCCGGCGGCTGTCCGTGACGAGCATCTGCTGGCAGAGTACGTCGATGCGCCCGTGTGCACTCGTACTGATCCTCGCAAGCGTTACGGCCGCGGCCGACACGGACCCGTACGCCAGCTCGCGCGAGCCGATCGGACGCATCGTCGCGCGCAGCTACGACGGCAACGCGCTCGCGCAGCTCACCGAGCTCGGCGATTCGATCGGCCCTCGCCTCTCGGGAACTGCGGCCTATACCAAGGCGGTCGACTGGGGCGTCTCGCAGCTCCGTGCCGCCGGCGCGCGGAATGTCCACGTCGAGAAGCTCTCGATCGAGCACGGCTGGCAACGCGGAACCGCGCGGGCTGCGATCACCGCTCCTTCGGCATGGACGCTCCACGTGGCCTCGCTCGGTTGGTCACCCTCCACCGACAAAGTGGTTCGCGGGCCCGTCGTGCGAATCACGAACATCGACGCTCTCCCCGCCCAACTCGACGGCAAGATCGTTGTCATCGCGAGGACAGCGCTCGACGGACCCAATCGCTGGATCCGGGAACGCAAGGCGCTCGAGACAATGACGAGCCGCCGCGCGCTCGCGGTGCTGTACGAGGGGAACCGGGCAAACAACGTCCTGGGAGCGACGGCCCCGTTGACGAGCGGCAAGCTGAGCCCGTTGCCGGCAGGGATCGTCGGCAAGGAAGACGCGGCTTTGCTTGAGCGGCTCGACGCGCGCGGAGCAGTGACGCTCGAGCTGGAAATCGTGAACACGATCACTGGACCGGTCGAGGTCGCGAACGTTGTCGGCGAGCTCACAGGCGTGAAAGGGTCCGACGAATGGGTACTGGTCGGAGCACACCTCGACTCGTGGGATCTCGCGACTGGATCATCAGACAACGGCTCCGGCGTGGTCCAGGTCATCCAGGCAGCTCGCGCCCTCGCCGCCGTCGCGCCGCTGCCTCGCACGATTCGGTTCGCGTTGTGGGCCGCCGAGGAACAGTTCGTCGTCGGTTCGCATGCGTACGCCACCGCGCACGCAGCGGACCTCGCAAATTGCGTCGCAGTGCTGAACACCGATAGCGGGGCCGGCCATGTCCGCGGCTGGCGGGTACAGGGCCGCACCGACGTGAAAGACGCGCTGACGCCGATCGCGACCTCCCTCCTCGCCTCGCTTGGTGGCGGGCTCGTCGACCCCACCTTCGATCCGATCGGCATGGGATCCGACCACGTCTCGTTCCTCGCCGAGGGTGTTCCGGCGCTTGACCTCAGCGTCGACGAGACGATCTACGACGAGCTTCATCACAAGCTCGCAGACACGGTCGATAAGGTCGATGCGCACGCGCTCGCGAGTGGGGTCGCCGTGATCGCGGTGACGGCCTACGCGATCGCAAGCGCGAAGAAGCGGTTCGCTGTGCACCTCGATCGCCCCACAGTCGAAGCCATGTTCAAACCGAGCGGCTTCGACGCCGTGATGCGCTACGAGCGTTGGTGGAAGTAGGCCGTGATCGCCGGGAACCAGCGACCACTATTTGGCGGGCAACCGCGCCCGAGTTGCACTCGGAAGTGGTGGGCGGGCCCGAAGCGCTGTCGTCTAACTATGGAGCGGGAGAAGGGATTCGAACCCTCGACGTCAACCTTGGCAAGGCGTCTCAAGGCTAGCGCGATCAGGGACTTCGCGGGGTTGAAAGAGCACGAACGTGCAGCTCGGAGCACCTCGGTGGTGGGCATTGGTGGGGAACGATCTCGCACCCTTAGAGCCGCCCTAGCTCGGCTTCCAACTTGAGGCGGAATGGATGCTTGTCGTTGAGCAAGGCGATGGCCTGCGCGAGATCTCCGCGCGCATCCTGGTCGCCCGCCGCGTGGCGAATTCGAAACCGGCTCAGGTAGAAGTCTGGTAGCAGGCTCGGCTCTGGGATGGACTCGATCGCCTTGTCGATCGCTGCCAAGCCGCCGGAATGATCACCGAGGTTGGACACCGCCTCGGCTTGCCGCTGCCACCAAAAGGCGGAGCGCCTATCTGAGGTCGACGGCACGGCGGCCAGCACGGCGATGGCGTCCTGATGTTGACCAACCATCAAAAGAGCCTCGGCATAGTGCGTTCGCTGATACTCCGACGTCGGGCCCGCTCGCTCATATAGTCGGAGTGCTTTCGCGAGTAGCTCACCTTGGCGTGGATCACCCGACTCTCGCGAGGTGAACTTGTGCGCTTGAGCGAGGTTGAACGCATCGCTCGGGGCGCCTTCCTCTGCTGACGAACCAAGCGCGTCGAACATCGGCACGAGCAGCTGCGGCGCAGCAAACCAGGCGCGTTGTCCGACAGAGACAACAAACCTGAAGGCCTCAGACGGGTCGATGCTCCTTGCGTACTCGATCGTCGCCATGAGCAGACCCGCGTGCTTCGCCATATTCCCACCGTTACGAACGAGCAGTCGGAACGAGTCCAGCACAACGTTCCAGTTCACGCTGCCGGGAGCCGCGACATGTCGTTCCAACACCAGTTCACATTGCTGAACGGAGGCTTCCGGCGGCAGGATCTTCGCGAGCTGATTGCGCCCACTCGCGCGCGTCGGATCTTGGTCCAACAACTTCTGAAAGATCGCTATCGCCTGATCCCTACCCGCGACCTCGCCCTTGGCGTCCAGGCGCGGGAGCATCTTGGCGCGATGGTACTGAAGCATCGTCCTTTGATCGGCCGTGAGGCCCTCGTGCCCAAGCAACATCGCGAACGCCTGTAGGTCTCCGCTGAGACTCGTGCGTGCGTCCTCTTTCGAGACATGTGTATCCCGAAGCGTGAAGAGCGCCTCGACGACCTCGATCACTGCACGAATCTCGAGAGTGCGCTGGTCGAGGGATGGGATGTTGACGAGTTCGGAAGCCGCCGCTACGGGGTTGCCCAACAAGGGAATTGTTTCGGGCCCCGTTCTATTCATCGCAGCCATGTAGACGAATTCAGGCTGCCGACCTTCCGGCGTGAGGCGCGCGAAGAACTCCGAATGCATCCGGGCTAGCCGATGGAGCAAGATTCGATCTGTCTCGCATTCCCGACGGATGAGCGCGGCAATGCGCTGGCGAACTCGGCCCTGGATGTTCGCTTCCACCACGATCTCGGTCTGGATCGCGCTGTAGACAAGATCATGGATGCGCACGTACCCGGGTGTCGTGCCCGCGAGAAAGCCGCGTCTGGAGAGCTTGTCTTTCAAGAGACTGGAGACCGCCTCGGCCAACTCCTCGGCGAATCGTCGCGATCCGAGCCATCGGACGAACTGCAGCTCGTACCCCAGCTCGGTCTGTTCTCTCAGAACTCTACGA
>JAYVRN010000220.1:0-26370 GCA_043776275.1 Myxococcales bacterium
GCGCAGCGAGCGATCGAGCGAGCCGAGATCGATCAGCGCCTGCTGGAAGTGATCCTTGCTGTTCGCGATGTGATCGATCTCGAGGAACATCGCGCCCGACGCGACCGGCATCGAGATCACCGGGAACTTCGCGAGGTGGTTGCCGTTGCCCTGCGCATCGACGCACCTGCCGACGTCGTTGCACGTCGAACCGCTCTGGCAGGGCTCGAGAGAGGTCAGGCTGCCATCGGTGGGATCGACCACGGAGATCGGTCCGCCCTTCGCGCAGTACGTGCGCTCCCCGTGATACGGGAAGTCGATCGAGATCACCGCGTAGCCCTTGGCGGCGAGCGAATCGCCGACGGCGAGAACGAACCGGCGCTCGGTGACCAGGCCGTGGCCGAAGATCACCACCGGCATCGGGCCGGGCTTGGGGTTCTTCGGCACCGTCATCGTGAACCGGACGTTCTCGGTGACGTGCGAGCCATCGGTGCGCCACGCCCGGGTCACCGGATCGAGGAACATCGGGGATTCGATCGTCCCGTTGTAGACGTCGCTGACGTTCGCGACCGAGCCGATGCCGATCGCGAAGTCGAGGAACGCCTGGCCGGGCGTCATGTGCGTGACGCCGGCGGGATCCGGCGAGACGGCGAACGTCTCCGCGGACTGGCGGAGCTCCGCGAGCGGCGCGGCGATGCTCATCGTGGTGAACGGCCACGCAGCGAGAATCTTGTCCCGGCCGAGGGCCTCGAGTGCGAGGGCGAGCTCGGTGCGCGAGCCCTCGACCTTGGTGGCATCCCCATCGGACACCGCGGGGATCTGGCTCTTGCCATCGACGAGGATCGGCGCGTGGGCCTTGAGGAAGTGGCCCACTGGCATGATCGTCGGTGCGAGGCCACCCGCGTCGCGCACGGCATCGGAGACCACCAGGGCGTAGTGGGTCTTCTCGGTGAGCCGCCCCGCCTTCGGGGTGACCACGAGGTGCGTCTTGTCGGCGAGGAGCTCGACGGTGGCCGGCACCAGCACCGGGGCGGTGCCGCCGATCTCGTAGACCTTGACCGTGTTCTCGGTCAGCGTGGCCGCGTTCATCGGGGCGGTCAGCTCGAACAGCTGGCTCGACGACAGCCCGAAGCCATCGAACTCTTTCAGGCGGGCCTTCGCCTCGGCCTCGACGGCGGTGTCCCACGGGGCGACGGGCGCATCGATCCTGCCGGTCGCGGGATCGATCATCAGATCGATCGGCAGCGGCATCCGCTGCGAAGGCTGATCCATCGCGAGCTCGGTGCGCGTGGTGACGGTGAACGCCCACAGCGCGGCGACCTCGGAGCGCGGGATCGCGCGCGGGCGCGTCTCGAGCCACGCGAACGCCGGGGCGAGATCCTTGCGGATGTCCTCGAGCTTGCGTGCGTTGTCCTGCCGCTCGGCGGCCGTGGTGCCTGGGAATGCGTGCTCGTGCGCCGCGGTGTCGAGTGCGGTGGTCTGGCGCAGGAAGTAGAACGCCGCATCGCAATCGACGCGCTCGCCGGCGAGGCCCTTCACGCCATCGGTGCCGCCGCGCAGCATCGCCACGTAGCGCTCACCGCGGTGCCAGCCGGTGCGCGGTGGATCGATCGTGATCTTCTTGCCGTCCGCCGAGACCTGGACGCGGATGTTCGTGACCTGCTCGGGGACGTTGCTCGCCGCCAGCGGTCCCGGCCAGTGCCAGACCTCGAGCGTCGCGTCGTTGATGGTCGCCGGATCGATCGCGCCGGTCATCTCGACGGTCGCCGACATCAAGCTCGACCAGCCATCGAGCGTCTCGAGATAGTCGTAGAACTCGGCCTCGGCCGAGGTCAGCTTCGCGCGCTCGGCATCGGTGTCATTGGGCAGCGCGAGCCGCTGCAGCGCCTTGTCGCGGAGGACATCCGTGGGCATCGGGATCACACGCGCGTCGGGATCGAACCGCGCGTGGATCAGCTTCTGCTGCGGATCGAGTCCGAGATCGATACAGCCGGCGAGCATGGCCGATGCTGCGAGCGCGATGTGAGCCAACGATGAATGCCGCACAGGTTCCCCCCTGGTGAGACGCGCGACGTTCATCGGCCATCGCGGCGCTGTGCGTCAATCCCTAATTGAACCAAGGTCAATGACCGAGGCTGAATGTGGTCCGACCATGGGGTCTGGCTTACAAAACTTACCGCGGCCTCGGCCAGCGGTCAGCGGGCGTAGATCGCGCCGAGGTAGAGCGAAGCTCGCCGGAACGAGGAGTCCATGTTGCCGCCGAGGTCGCGCCAGATCGCGCCGCGGGCCTCCACCGACCACGCTGCCGAGAGCGGCCTGCCGATGCGGAGCTGCAGCGAGCTCCGGTTCTCGTCGTCGAGGCTCGTGAACTCCGAGCGCTGCAGATCCTTCTTCACGACGAGCCCATCCACGAACTGGTCGATCTGCAGGATCGCGAGCGCGGTGCCGAACATGTCCCACGGTAGGCTGCGCGTGACCGACGCCGTGGTGCGATGCCGGACCAGGGACTGCCCGAAGCTGTTCGAATCGATCACCGTGAGCTGGTAGCCAAGGGTCGCGACCACGCGGCCGGTGTACGTGACCTCGGCGCCGATCCGCTGCGAACGATCGCGGCGGGTCCGCGAGGTGCCGGCCGAGCAGCTATCGCTCGCAGGTGCGTCAGGCGCGCAGGCATCGGCCAGCGCGGTGGAGTTGTAGGCGCGCGCCTCGAACGCGGCATACGTGGCGAGCTCGAGGCTGCGCGTGCCGCCCGAGGGTGCCCACAGGTTGAGATCGAGCCGTGCGCTCGCCGCCGGGCCACTCCAGTCGAAGTCGTGGTTCTCCTTGTAGGAGAAGTCGCGCCAGCCAAAACCCACGGTGAGGTGGCGATCGTCGCCGCCATCGAGCACGAGCACGCCGTCCGCACCGAGGTTGGCGAACGTGCGGGCGCCGACCTCGTTGGTGATCGGCACGGCATCGACCGCGGCGACCGCCACGCCGAGCGAGACGTGCCGGTCCTCGACCGGGCGCAGGTAGCGCAGGTCACCCGCGAACAGCATCACGTTCTCGCTGCTCGCCTCGTCTGAATCCACCATGCGGGCGAGCGCGGACAGCACCACCGCGTAGGTCCCGCCCGCGATCCGAGCGCGGCGATCGAGCTTGCCGCCGACCCGCACCACTCCCGACGCGATCTGGTGGGTCGACAGGCCGGGGCCGGTCTCGACCCGCTGGACGTTCGAATCCTCCTCGGCGCCACCTTCGAAGCTGACGCTCCAGGGCGCCGCGTGACCGACGAGCGCGTGCATCACCACGACGAGGCCGACGGCCCATCCTGTGTGACGCATGGTCGCAGGGTATCGCATCGCGGCTCGTGGTACGCAGCCGCATGCGTCGCGCCTGTGCCCGTACCCTCCTCGCGCTGGTGACGATCACCTCTCTGGGGGCCTGCAAGGGCGACCGTCAGAAGTGCGAGACCGCCTGCCGCAACTACGGGACCCTCCTGTACTGGGAGATCTCCGACAAGGAGATCCAGAAGGCCCCGGCCGACAAGCAGGTCTCGCTGCGCAAGCGCAAGCTCGCCGAGTTCTCGAGTCAGCTCGAGAACGGCGTCGACGTCTGCATCAACCAGTGCAGCTCGGCGAACAACGACAAGATGATGAACTGCATGATCGACGCGAAGACCGCGGCCGACGCGAAGAAGTGCACGGACTGACGCGCTGATCTAGCGGTGGTCGCGGACGAACCGCCCGCCGCCCTGATCCTTGGCCTTGTCGTCCTTCTTGTCGTCGTTCTTGTCGCTGCGGTGATCGCGGACCGTCGCATCGGGGTGCGAGCTCGAGGTCCAGGTCGGCTGTGCCGGCGTCTGGGTGCGGTGGTCGCGGATGCGCGAGCCCTCGCGGACCGACTGGGTGCGGTGATCGCGGACCGTCGGTGACGCCGGGCCATAGCCGGGCGGCGGGTTCGAGATCGGGTCCTCGTAGAAGCCGCCGCCATCGGACACCTCGCCGCCGACCAGGACCTCGGGGCCGCCCGCGGCGGTGAACACGTCTGGATCGCTCCAGTATCCGGCGTGCCAGTCCCAGCGCCCGGTGGTCCACACCCAGCTGCCGGTGGTCCAGCGCGCCCCATCGAACGGCAGCGCGCCCTGGTTCTCGGCGATCAGCGCCGGCATCGGCGGGCGAGCGATCGCGCCCTGCTGCAGCATGTAGAACGAGAGCTGGGCGCGGGCGCGGAGTGCCATGTCGAGGCGCAGCTGCACGCGATCCACCTGGACCCGCGCGATCCGGGCGCGCTCCACGCGCTGCTCCTCGCGGCGATGCGGATTCGCGTGGCACTGGCCGACGAGGTAGCCCGTGTATTCGCGCCGCCAGTCGTACGCCGTGCTGCGTGCACGCGCCTCGAGATCGATGCGGACCTGGACGTGTGCGGCGGCCTCGGCCTGCACCCGGGCGCGCTGGGCCGCGACCAGCTCCAGGCGGGCGTTGGCCTCGGCCTGCGCGTGCGCACGCTCGGCGGTGATCTGGTCCAGACGTGCGGTCCGCACTTCGACGCTCGCGCCACCGGCGAGCAGGCGGCCCTTGATCTGGAGGCGCGCGTCGAACGCGGCGGTGCGCAGCTGGGCGTCGCGCGCGGCGGCCTCGGCGTGGAGGTCGCGAACGCGGGTCACGCGATAGCTGCCGAGCACGTTCGCATCGTCCGCGGCGGCGGTGACCGCGCACACGCCATCGTCGGTGGTCGCCACGTGCACGCTCGCCGTGAGGTGCGCGCTGCCGACATCGCCGGGCAGCAGGATCACGGGATCCGGATCGATGCCGGCCTGGACCTGAACCTGCCCGGAGATGGTCGCGTCGCCCACGCGGACGCTCGGGGCCACGGCGCCCAGCACGAGGTTGGCCGTGGCGGCGGCCGCCTCGCGATCGCGCTGCCGCTGCGCACGGATCTCGGCCGTGCGGCGCGCGTGGAACTGCTCGAAGATCTCGCCAGACGTTCCGTTGAGAGAGACGCCGGGGCAGGTCACCGTCCACTCGATCAGCTGAGCGCGCGGCACGTCGAACGACAGCGCCAGGTCATAGTCGCCAGCGGGGAGCTGCATCCCGGCGCCGACCGCCCACGGGCGATTGACCTGGGGAGGGCCTGGGTCCAGGGCGAGGGTTCTGGGCTGGATGATCGCGGTGCCCTGGCCCACGAACTGGGTGCGATATCGGCCCGCGCAACCCGACATCGATACGAGGGCGATCAAGAGTGGAAGACGCATCCGCCGGTCCATCGTGCAAACACACGGCCATGGGTGAGGCCCCGTCCATGTCGATTTCCGGTGGGTCGCTGGCCCCGCGCTTGCGAGCATGGTCGGTCATGACCGAGCCAGCAGCACCAGCGAACGCGTACTTGCGGGAACTTGAGGAGGGTAAGCAGGTGATCGCTCGTGCGGTACGTGAACGGCGGACCACGACGCCACGCGCCACAGTGGTGACGCCGCAACGCTGGTGGATCGCCCTGACCGCGGCCCTCGCCCTCGCGGCCTGTGGCGGGGGTGGCCACTCGGACACCTACGCAAAGGGCACCCACGTGCTGGAGGCGTGCTGCGAGCACCTCCAGGGCGGAGGCCGCGACAAGTGCCTCGCGGACGTCCCACGGGTGGCGGATCCCGGCGCCGCGAAGACGGCGACCAACCAGCAGACCTACACCTGCATCGTCGATCACTTCACTTGTGACCCCGCGACCGGGCATGCCACCCAGGCGAGCGCGCAAGCTCAGTACGACTGCATCGAGGATCTCCAGTAGACTGGTAGCCGTGTTGGAAGGCCCCGAGCGAGTCGCACAACTCGCGGCGCGCGTGAGCTGGCTCGACCGCTATCGTCGGATCGTCGGCATCTGCATCGGGCTCGTCGGTGCGCTGCTGGTGTTCGCGCAGATCTCGTCGGACTGGCCACGCATGCACGCGATCGGCGTGTTCCTCAGCGTCGCCGTCGTGATCTGGTGGCTGTCCGAGGCCGCACTCGCCTACGTCGCGGCGCTGTGGGAGACCGAGTGCGATGCCCTGACCAGCGATCGCGGGCTGCCCAGAGCGATCGTCCGGAAGTAGCCGCGGCCCGAAGCGCGCCGAAACGCAAAGACGGCGCCCACGTGGGCGCCGCCTTCAGAGCGTGTGAGTGGAAGGTGCGTGGAAGGTGCGTGGAAGGTGCGTGGAAGGTGCGTGGAAGGTGCGTGGAAGGTGCGTGGAAGGTGCGTGGACTAGAAGTCCATGCCGCCCATGCCGCCCATGCCGCCCATGCCGCCCATGCCGCCCATGCCGCCGCCGCCACCACCACCACCACCGGCGGGGGCATCCTTCTTCGGACGCTCGGCGATCATCGCCTCGGTCGTCAGGAGGAGAGACGCGACCGAGGCCGCGTTCTGGAGCGCCATGCGAACGACCTTGGTCGGGTCGATCACGCCGGCCTTGACGAGGTCACCGTACTCGAGCGTCGCGGCGTTGAAGCCGAACGAGCCCGTGCCTTCCTTGACCTTCGACACGACGATCGAGCCATCGACGCCCGCGTTGCCGGAGATCTGGCGGAGCGGCTCCTCGATCGCGCGGCGCACGATCGCGACGCCGAACTGCTGCTCCTCGGAGAGCTTCATCTTCTCGAGCACGGCCTGCGCGCGGATCAGCGCGACGCCGCCGCCCGGGACCACGCCCTCTTCGACGGCCGCGCGGGTTGCGTGCAGCGCATCCTCGACGCGGGCCTTCTTCTCCTTCATCTCGACCTCGGTGGCAGCGCCGACCTTGATCACGGCGACGCCGCCGACCAGCTTCGCGAGGCGCTCCTGGAGCTTCTCGCGATCGTAGTCCGACGTGGTCTCCTCGATCTGGTTGCGGATCTGCTTCACGCGGCCGTCGATGTCGGCCTTCTTGCCGGATCCGTCGACGATCGTCGTGTTGTCCTTGTCGACCTTGATGCTCTTGGCCGTGCCGAGATCGGCGAGGGTGAGGTTCTCGAGCTTGAGGCCGAGATCCTCGGTGACCGCCTGGCCACCCGTGAGGGTGGCGATGTCCTTCAGCATCTCCTTGCGGCGATCGCCAAAGCCCGGGGCCTTGACCGCACAGATGTGCAGCGTGCCGCGGAGCTTGTTGACGACCAGCGTGGCGAGCGCCTCACCGTCGATATCCTCGGCGATGATGAGGAGCGGCTTGCCGGCCTTGGCGACCTGCTCGAGGACCGGCAGGAGCTCCTTCATGTTGGAGATCTTGCGCTCGTGGGTGAGCACGTAGCAGTCGCTCAACACGACCTCCATGCGCTCGGTGTCCGTCACGAAGTACGGCGAGAGGTAGCCGCGATCAAACTGCATGCCCTCGACGACGTCGAGCTCGCTCGTCATCGTCTTGGCCTCTTCGACCGTGATCACACCTTCCTTGCCGACCTTCTTCATCGCCTCGGCGATCATGTTGCCGATCTCGGCATCGCCGTTGGCGCTGATCGTGCCGACCTGCGCGATGTCGTCCTTGCCCTTGGTGGGGGTCGACAGCTTCTTCAGCGAATCGATCACCGCGGCCACGGCGAGGTCGATGCCGCGCTTGAGCTCCATCGGGTTGTGACCGGCCGCGACGAGCTTCGAGCCCTCGCGATAGATCGACTGCGCGAGCACCGTGGCGGTGGTCGTGCCGTCGCCGGCGTTGTCAGACGTCTTGGAGGCGACCTCCTTGACCATCTGCGCGCCCATGTTCTCGAACTTGTTCTCGAGCTCGATCTCCTTGGCGACGGTGACGCCGTCCTTGGTGATCGTCGGGGCGCCCCACGACTTCTCGATCACGACGTTCCGGCCGCGCGGGCCGAGGGTGACCTTCACGGCGTTCGCGAGCGTGTCGACGCCAGCGAGTACCCGGTTGCGAGCCTTCTCGTCGAAGATGATGTCTTTTGCGGCCATGGTCGTTGCTCCTTAGCTCTCGAGAACGCCGAGGACTTCGTCCTCGCGGATGATGATGTGGTCGATCCCGTCGACCTTGATCTCGGTGCCGGCGTACTTGCCGAACAGGATCCGGTCGCCCGCCTTGACGTCGAGCTTCACCAGCGTGCCGTCCTCGAGGCGCTTGCCCGAGCCGACCGCGATGACCGAGCCCTCCAGCGGGCGCTCCTTGGCCGAGTCGGGGATGATGATGCCACCGCGGGTCTTCTCGACCTCCTCGGTACGGCGGACCAGGATGCGATCCTGAAGGGGGCGGACGTTCATCGGTATCTCCTGTGATGTTTCCGGCAGATTGCGCAGTTTGTTAGCAGTCGCCTGATTGGACTGCTAACGGGCGCCTTCGTAAGCCGCCGGAGGCCTTCGCGCAACCCCCTACTGATCGGATTTCGTTCAGGCATCGGGAGCTGGGGGGTTCGTTGACGAACCGGCGTCAACACCCCCCGCAGACCCTCCCCCCGACCGTTTCCTAAGGGGGCGGACTCTCACGGTTCTTGCGTTGGCCCCGGACTGGCAGAAGATCGGAACATGGATGTCACGTTGGCTGCTTCCGTGGATGAGTACTTCCATGAGGTGGTGAGCGAGGCGCTCTCCGCCGTGGACCTGGACGCCTCCCAACCCGCGAGCTGGTACCTGGTGGGCCTGCTCGGGGACTTCACCAAGGCCCGCCTGACCGATGAGCCGCTTGGGATCAAGCTCGCCTCCGTGGTCGACGATCCGGGGGAGCGGGTGCGCAATCTCAAGCAGGTCGGCGACACCTCCCTCTATATCTCCGGCTTCTTCGCGGAGTCGCTGTCCCGGTCGTTGGTCGACGTCGACTATTACGTCGGCCTCGGGCAGAACGCCTACGGCCAGCTCGCGCGCTCGCTCGGTGCGAACCGCTCGATCGGTGAGGTCTATGAGGAGCTGGCGGCCAAGTTCCCCCAGTTCGTCGATGTGCTCGTCCAGGTCCGCAGGCGCACGCAGATCGCCGAGCTCAGCCAGACCACCGATGTCGGCAAGCTGTACGAGATCTGGCTGCGCACCCGCGACGAGTGGGTGGAGAAGAAGCTCGAGGCCGCCGGCCTGATCGTCGGGTCCGGCCGGGGCATTCAGTAGTGCCACGACCCATGAACGCGCTGACCCGCATGCAACGCGGGATCGAGTCCCTGTATCGCGTGGAGACCGGCGTCGAGGTCGAGCACTTCGTGGTGGGCACGGCCTACCGCGACGAGCTGGTCCGCGATCGCAAGCCGCGCGAGCAGCTGCTCGTGGTGGAGGCCGATGGCGAGATGAACCTCGCGCTCTACATCGCCCCCGCCGTGCTCGAGAACCTGCGCGCGAACGATCCTGGCGCCCGACTCGACGATCGCAACCTGGGTGACTTCCTGCTCGCCGTTGAAGGCGTCAGCCACTTCATCTATGCGGTGTGCTGCGCGCGGGTGGACCGCCAGGTCAGCCAGATCGAGCTCGAGCTGCAGGCCGAGGTCGACAAGTACGCGACGTGCCTGCTCACCACCGAGCCGAGCATGGAGGTCAGCTCGGGCCTGCGGCGTCGGCTGTTCGAGGACGCGGAGTACGAGCCCGATCTCGATGACGAGGAGCAGGGCAGGTATCGCGCCGCGAACGACAACGCCAACCGGTACACCGCCTGGCTCGAGGACACGTTCGTCGCGCGCCGCCGGATCCCGGAGATGCTCGGCGAGCTGCGCCGGTTCTATCGCGCGGGCCTGGCCGCCAAGCTCGCGACGATCGCGGGCTCGCGCCGCGCGGCCTGAACGACGACGCTGGTCGCGGCGCGGCGGGTGTCATGGCGCGTGCGTGACGGCGGGTGTCATGGCGCGGCGAGCGTGACGGTGATCGTCGCGCCGCGCGCGAGGCCGAGCGCGAGCTTGGTGCCCGGTGCGGCGCGCATCAGCACCCACCCCGCTTGCGAGGCGCCGGTGACATCGATCCCATCGATCGTGGTGATCACGTCGCCGGGCTTGAGATCGGTCTTTGCTGCGGGGCCGGCGGGATCGATCCAGCTGACCTTGTACTCGTGCTTCTCGGGCGGAGTCTCGGGCGGCTGCTCGGCGAAGTTCACCCCGAGCTCGCCGACCGGATCGCCCTGCTTGACGCGCTTCTTGATGATCGGGACGCTGCCGATGTCGACCGTGGAGCTGCCCGGCGCGGGCGCGGCCACCATCTTCACCACCGACATCATCGCGTAGTCGCTGTCGCGCCAGTCCTTCGGCATCCCGCGGATCATCACCTTGCCGTGCGGGGCGTTCTTGATCGTGAAGGCGCCGCTCTCGTCGGACACGTTCTCCTCGTCGCTGCTCGAGAACGACCAGCCGCTGCTGTCGGCGGACGAGGCGCTCATGTGCACGCCGGGGACCGGCTTGTCGGTGCCGAGCTCGATCACCTTGCCGGTCAGCGTGATCAGCGGCTCGAGCTGCAGGGTCAGGCCCTTCTTCGCCTCACCCTCGGCGAGATCGATCTCGATCTCCTTGGTGATACCGGCGCTCTCGGCGGTGAGCTTGAAGTGCCCCTTCGGGAGATCGCGGATCACGAACCGTCCATCGGTCTTGAAGAACTCCTCGCTGCGCCAGATCCCCGTCGCCGCATCGTTCAGCGAGATCGAGAGCTCGTCGGGCGGGCCGCTCGGGCCGCGTGCGATGCCCTCGATCGAGCCGGTCGGCTTGATCTGGAGCTTCGCGGTGGCGCCGACCTCGATGTGCTCGGCGATCGCCTCGCCGCCGCCCTTGCGGAACGCGCGCACCGTGTACGTGCCAGGCGACAGCTTGGTGAGCTCGAACTTGCCCTCGACGCTGGTCAGCACCGGCTTGTCGAGCCACGACCAGCGCGTATCGGAGACGTTGGTCTTCTGCGCGCCGGCCGCATCGGACTCGCGCGCCGCGGACACGAACGCATCGCTCACGGGCGCGCCATCGATGTCGACGACGGCGCCCTTGATCACGCCGGACTGCGCCTCGACCACGAGCTTGACGCTCGCGATCTGGTTCGCGCGCACGGTGACGCGCTCCCCTTGCTTCGCATCGTCAGTCGTCCCCGGCTTGCGCAGCGTATCGCTCCAGCCGCGCTGAGCCAGCACGCGGTAGTCGCCGGCGCGGAGCCCTTCGATCGTGAAGGTCCCGGCGTCATCCGTGGTGTGGTCGCCGCCCCAGCTCCGTCCGCCGCCGCTGACCAGGCGCGTGTTGATGTCGATCCCGCCGACGGGGATCCCGGCCGCATCGACGACGGTGCCGGTCAACGTGCCGCCGTCGTCGAGGACGAGATCCTTCTCGACCGTGGCGCCAGCCGTCACGTCCACGCGGAAGCCGTCCTTCGGGGCGATCCCGCGGGTCGTCGACACCTCGAGTCGATAGCTGCCGGGCTTCATGCCGGTGAGCTCGTAGCTGCCATCGCGTCCCGATTCGTCGCTGCCCCAGCCGGTCTTCGCGCGTGCGGCGCCGCCCGTGGAGCGCGCCCAGATCTTGGCGTCCTCGATCGGCTCGCCGCTCTTGATCTTGATCTTCCCTCGGATCACGGCGCCGGCATCGACCTCCCACTCGAGCGTCTTGGCCTCGGCGCCGGCGATGATCACGTGATCGTAGGTCTCCCGCGTCTGGTAGCCATCGCAGCCGATCTCCGGCTTGTAGTCCCCGAGGAGCACGCCATCGGCCCACAGCAGGCCGTCGGGCTCCTTGCGCAGCTCGATCCAGCGCTGCGCGGCCGCATCGTGCAGGCTCGCGCGCGGCCGCTCGCACGGGCGCTTCGGATCCCCGGAGATCATCACGCGCGCCTCGACCCGCGCGGCCGGGAACAGCTTCACGATCACCCCGTCGACGTGCTGGCCGAGGCCCACCAGCGTGGAGCCCTCGGTGCGCCCGAAGCCGCGATCTGTGCGCGCGGTGATGGTCTGGCGGCCCGGGCTGATCCGACCGATCCGGAACGCGCCCTGTGCATCGGAGAACGTGGTCTCCGCCTGGCTCCAGTCTCCGAGCGTCACGCGCGCACCCTCGACGGGCTGGTTGGTCTTCGCATCCACCACGGTGCCCGCGAGCGTGGACTCGGGCGTGAGCAGGATCTCGGCCTTGCCCGGCGCGAACAGCCACTCGCGGCCGTCGGCGTAGCCATCGGCGCTCGCCGAGATCGAGTGATCGCCCTTGGTGACCCAGACCGAGAACGCGCCCTTGTCATCGGTCTCGGTGGAGACCACCGGATCGTCGCTCCACACCCGCGCCTTCGCGATCGGGCCGCCGGTCAGATCGGAGACCGTGCCGCGGATCTCCACGCCGCCGGTGCGCAGCACGAGATCGACAGAGGTCTTGTGCTCGCCGGCGCGGAGCGGGAACGAGCTGATGTGGCGATCGCCGCCCGGATGAAACCGCTCGGGGCGATACGGCTTGCCGCCCGCGCTGATCTCGTACTGGGCGGGGAGCAGGGCGTCGACGAGGTAGTGGCCGCTGGCATCGGTCATCACGCACGTGGGCTCGCGGAGCAGCTCGTCGGCGAAGTCCCGCGATTCGCCGCTCGCGCACACCCGCACGCCTTGCGCGGGGGCCTTGGTGTCATCGATCGTGATCGTGCCGGCGATCGACGCCTTCTCGAGCCGCGTAGGATCCGGGCGGGGCTTGCTCGCCGCCGTGGCGTGATCCCCAGCGACGGAGGGCGTACTCGCGCTGCCGGCGGCCGTGGTCCCACGCGTGGTGGACTCGGTGCCGCGGCAGCGCCAGAGGAGGAGAGCGATCGCGATCGCCGCGAACCCGAGGGCCGCGCCTGTCCGCTGCTTGGTCATGGCGCGGCGAGCGTGACAGAGAACGAGGTGCCGCGGGCGAGGCCGATCGTCAGCTTCGTGCCCACCGGCGCGTTCATCAGGGTCCAGGCGTGCATCGTGTTGCCCCCGAGCACATCGACGCCGTCGATCGCGGCGATCACGTCGCCGACCTTGATGTCCTGCTTCGCGCACGGGCCCCTCGGCTCGATGAAGCTGACCTCGAGCTTCGCGTCCTCGGGCGCTTGGTCGGGCGGCGCCTCCTTGAAGTGGAGGCCGAGCTCACCCGCCGTCTGGCCCTCCTTGATCCGCTTCTTCATCACGGGCAGGTCACCGAGATCGATCGTGCCGGTGCCGGTCACCTCCTTGAACACACGGAACCAGGTGTACTCGCTCTCCTTCCACTCCTTGGCCATGCCCTGGATCGCGAGCTTGCCGCGGGCCACGCGCTTGAGCGTGAACGCACCGGCGGCGTCGGTGATGTGATCGTTGTCGTCCTCGCCCCACGCGAACGAGAAGTCCTGGCTGCCCACCGCCGGCCGCGCGAACAGCATCATCCCCGCGACCGGCTGCTTGGTCACCGAATCCACCACGCGCCCGATCAACGTCACCAGCTGCTCGAGGGTCACCGTGACGCCCGCCTTGGTCTGACCTTCGGCGAGCTCGACCTCGGTCTTGGCCTGGCCGCCCTCGGCGCGCGCGGTCAGCGTGAAGTGACCCGCCGGGAGATCGTGCACCGTGAATCGGCCGTCGGTCCGGAAGAACGTCTCGGTCCGCGAGAATCCGGTCTTGAGATCCTCGACGCTGATCGTCAGCTCCGGTGGCAACGGGCCAGCGTCGCGCTTCGCCACACCCTCGATCGAGCCCGTGGGCTTGATCTGTAGCCGGGCCGTGGTGCCGACGGCCACGTGCTCGGCCAGGGCCTCGCCACCGCCCTTGCGATACGCGCGCAGCGTGTACTTGCCGGGAGACAGCTTGCCGACCACGAACGCGCCATCCACACCGGTCAGCACGGGCTTCTGGTCATCACCCCACCAGTCGCGGGTGCCCCGCGCGCCCGAATCCTGCGCGCCGGCGGCGTCGGACTCGCGTGCGGTGGAGAGGAAGGCATCGGACACCGGCGCACCGCTGGCATCGACCACGGTGCCCTTGATCGTGCCGGTCTGGGTCTCGACCACCAGCCGCACCGTCGCGATCTTGCCGACGGCGACGGCGACCTTCTCGCCCTGCGTATCGTCATCCGTGCTGCCTGGCTT
Organism: Myxococcales bacterium; assembly: GCA_043776275.1. Taxonomy (GTDB): domain Bacteria; phylum Myxococcota_A; class Polyangia; order Haliangiales; family Haliangiaceae; genus JABFXX01. The sequence continues at coordinate 13,894 of JAYVRN010000220.1, forward strand.
GCGCAGCTCGTTGCCCCAGCCGCGGCGCGCGAGCACACGATAGTCACCTGCGCGCAGCGCTTCGATGGCGAACTCGCCCTTGGCGTCGGACTTGATCTCCTCCTGGTTCCACCACATGCGATCCGCGAACGCGCGCGCATCGACCGTGACATCGTCGACCGGCTTGCCCTGCGCGTCGACCACCACGCCCTTGATCGTGCCGCCGTCCTCGAGCACGAGATCTTGCTGCACCGTCGTTCCACCACCCGGCACCACGACCTTGAACCCCTCGCGCGGCGCGACCGCCTTGTGGGTCTCGATCTCGAGCTTGTAGGTGGCGGCCCGCAGGCCGCGGAGCTCGTAGCTGCCATCGGCGAGCGATCGATCACTCGACCAATCGGACTTCGCGCGCGCATCACCGCCGGTGGTCTGCGCGGAGACCTGTGCATCCTCGATCGGCTGCCCGGACTTGCCGAGCACCTTCCCGCGCAGCGTGGAGCCGATCTCGACCTCCCAGGTCTGATCGACGAGGTCCTTGCCCGCGACGACGATCACCGGCGGGTAGTGTTCCTTCGCGCGATAGCCGTCGCACGAGACCTGCGCCGTGTACGTGCCAGGCAACACGCCGTTGGCGTGGATCGTTCCATCGGGCTCCGTGGTCGAGGCCACCCAGCGATCGTTGCCCTCGTCGCGGAACCACACCGAGCCCTCCACGCACAGCTCGGGCGTGGGGCCCTCGATCATGACCTTGCCGATGATCTGCGAGGCCGGGAACACCTTGACGATCACGCCATCGACCTGTTGCCCGAGCCCGACGAGCACGGATCCTTCGGTGCGGCCATAGCCGTGCTCGGTCTGCGCGGTGGCGAAGTACCGCCCCGGAGGCAGGTGGTGCACGCGGAACGTGCCCTGCGCATTCGTGGTCTCGCCGGCGTGGCCGTCCCAGCTCCACTGCGCGGCCTCGATGTTGACGACGGCTCCGGCGATTGGCGCGCCGGTATTCGCATCGACCACGGTCCCCGACAGGCCGGACTCGGGCGTCAGCAGCACATCGAGCGTGCCAGGTGCACGCCCCGTGGCCGAGCGGTTCGAGGCATAGCCATCCGCGATCACGGCCAGGCGCACCATGCCGGGCACCGTCCACACCGTGTACACGCCCTTGTCGTCGGTCTCCACCGAGGGCGTGGAGGCTCCTTCGCCCCAGCGCCCGACACTCGCGGTCACCCGCGCATGTGCGATCGGCCCGCCGCTGATGTCGGAGACCGTGCCGGTCAGCTCGGCGCCGCCGGCGCGCAGCACGATGTTCACGCCCGTCTTCGCCTCACCGGGCGCGAGCGTGAACTCGGTCTTGTGTCGATTGCCCCCCGGATGGAACGCTTCGGGGCGATAGGCCTTCGCGCCGGCGGTGACCACGTAGTGCGCCGCGTATAGCTTCTCCGCCTTGAACGCGCCCTGCGCATCGGTGGTGAGGCAGATCGGATCCTTCAGCTCGTCATCATCGAGCCCCTTGGCCCAGCCATCGATGCACACGCGCGCCGAGGCGATCGGCGCCTTCGCTTCATCGCGCACCGTGCCGGCGATCGAGCCGCGCTGCTGCGTACGTGGATCGGGAGCCTTGTGGATCTCACGGCCCACCGTGCTGCCACTCGCGGGGACCTTCGCGGTCGCGGTCGGCGCGCCGACGCTGGCCTCGTCGCGGTCACGGTGGCGCCACCACAGCAGCGCGACCGTGATGACGAGCAAGCCAACACCGAGCCCGATCCTGCGCCCCGTGGTCATCATGTGATGCTACGACAGCCCGGCCCAAGGCCCGGTTGCATTCCGGTGTCGCGTCGCATCGCCGCCAGAACGGGTCAGGGCGTGCGCAGCGCCGTGCGCAACTCAGGCAAGGACGCGGTTGTCGATCAGGCGCGTGGCGCCGACGAACACCGCGAGCGCGAGCACGGCCCGCCGCTCGACGCGCTCGACCGTGGTCAGCTCGTCCGCATCGCGGAGCTCGACGTAATCGATCCGCGCGAGCGGCTCCGCCTCGATCGGCGCGCGCGCCGCGGCGACGAGCGCGGCGGACGATCGCTCGCCGGCCTCGAACGCGGCGGCCGCGGCGGCGAGCCCGCGCGACAGCGACAGCGCCGCCACGCGCTGCTCGGGCGAGAGGTAGACGTTGCGCGAGGACAGCGCGAGCCCATCGCTCTCGCGCACGATCGGCACGCCCTGGATCTCGACGTCGAAATCGAGATCGCGCACCATGCGGCGGATGATCGCGAGCTGCTGATAGTCCTTCTCTCCGAACACCGCGAGGTGCGGCTTGGTGATGTGGAACAGCTTGCTCACGATGGTGGCCACGCCCGCGAAGTGACCGGGCCGGCTCGCGCCCTCGAGCGGCTGCTGGAGCTCGCGGACCTCGATGAAGGTCTGGCTGCCGGGCACGTACATCGCCTCGGCGCTCGGGCAGAACGCGAGATCGATCCCCGCGGGCCGCGCCTTCGCGAGGTCTCCCTCCTCGTCGCGGGGATAGCGCGAGAGGTCTTCCTTGGGGCCGAACTGGGTCGGGTTGACGAAGATCGTCAGGATCACCACATCGGCCCGCGCCCGCGCGTGCCGCACCAGGGTCAGGTGGCCCTCGTGCAGCGCCCCCATCGTGGGGACCACGGCGATCTTGCGACCATCGCGACGCAGGTCCTCGGCACGCGCGCGCATCGCGGCCGGGTCACGGAAGATCTCGAACGGGTTCTTCACGCCGGCATCGTACCCCCACGGCGAGGCCGGGCAGGGTCCGCGGGGGCGGCATCGCGCGTCACCTCCGTGGCGGCGCCTTGCGGAGCTTTCGCTGGAGCGTGAATCGCGGGATCTTGAGGCGGCGGGCCGCCTCGGAGCGGTTGCCCTCGGTGGTGGCGAGGACGCGCTGGAGATACTCCCACTCGACGCGCCCGAGCGTGGGCAGGTCCGGATGTGACGGCGGCGAGACCGGCTCGACCTTCGCGATGATCTCTTCGATCGCGAACGGCTTCGGGATGGCATCGTTCGCGCCCGCGTGGACGGCCTCGACGGTCAGCGGGACCGTGAGCAAGGCACTCGTGGCGACGATCCTGAGAGCTCGGTCCTGCCGACGAAGCGCGCGGATCAGACTGAGGCCGGATTCGTGCCCCGGTCCGAGAAACAGATCCACGATCGCGAGATCCGGCATCTGGCGCTGGACGCTCTCTCGCGCGGCCTTCGCATCGAGAGCGACGGAGATCTCGAGGGATGCACTCGTGCGCCGTGTGAGAGCCGCTGCGAAGAGTCGATCGTCGTCGACGATCAAGACGCGTAGAGAGGTCATGTCCCCAGCCCGCCCACCAGCACCATTCCTGGACGATATCATCGACCGCCGGACCTGAGATCTGGCTCGGGAGTGCCTGCCACAATTTGTGGCAGGCGAAGGGCTGCCGCTTCGTGCGAGGAGTTGGTGAGGGGTTGCTCGCGTCGCTGCCGACCAGGTGAGGTGCTCCCTCGGTCGCGAACGGCGGAGCTGTGCCGATGCCAGGGAGGTCCGATGCGGCGCTTGATGTTCTGGTCCTTGATGTGCGGAGTCCTGTTCGTCACCGCAACGTCACGCAGTGACGTCGCCTCGCCGTCGCTCGATCCGGCCGCCGCTGTGGGAACGCCGATCGACGAGCCGATCACAGGAGCGCCGATCACGCCGGCACCAGGAACCGCGACCACCACACCGCCGAAGGATCCGTTCGCGCCGTACGACGTTGGCCCGGCGTCAGCGATCTGGAGCTACCAGGACCTCGCGCCCGCTGAGCGCGCGGTCGTGGATCGAGGCCTCGACACGACGGGATGGGACGAGACCAACGCGGCGTTCTCCACCGCGAGCGGCGAGCAGGCGAAACGAGCCGCAGCCGCAGCGGCGGCCAATCAGCTCGGAGTGGCAGGTCTCGCGGCGACCGGGGTGGTGCCGTGATCTCGTCGCCACGATGCTCGCTGGCGCTCGCAATTGCGTCGCTCGGGATCGGCTGCGGCTCGACGGGGAGCACCGCCGAGCTGGAGTCCCTCGAGTTCGAGATCCCGGCGAGCTGGCAGCGCACCGATACCCACGTGGGTACGACCGCGACGGCGGTGTTCGAGCCCGAGGGGCCCAACCCGGCGAAGCAATCGATCACCGTGATCCGCGCAGAGCTCGGACCGATCGCCACGAAGTACAGCACCCAGCAGCTCGCCGGCCTCCTCGAGGCAGCCCAGACTACGTTGCCTCAAGGCCGCACCTCGCGGCTCGCGCCGCTGGCAACCGAGCGCGGCCTGTCGGGCCTCCGGATCGAGGTCGACTACGTGCCAGCAGGCCTGGGGCGGCGCTACCACCGGATCCACGCGCTCCTGATGGATGGCACCGCGCTGGTGCACGTCCTGTTCACCGCCGTCGAGCCCGCCGCGGATCAAGCAGTGTTCCAGCGCGTCGTCGACACCCTTCACGAGGAGTCCTGATCATGGCTCGCAAGTACGTGCTCGCGATACTCGCGCTGTCGAGCCTGATCGCCACGCGCTCCTGGGCCGCCGAGGTGTGCGGCAACGATCTCGACGACGACGGGAACGGCGTCACCGATGAGGGATGCGCACCGACCCTGACCACCCAGGTCTGCGAATCCCCTCTCTCGTGCGGCGACACGGGGATGGTCAGCTGGTCGACGGGAGCGCTGCACTATGACCTCCCGCCGGACATCGCGCCCCAGGTGCCGTATGGCCCGGGGATTGGCATGAGGCGACGGTTCGTGTCGACCTTCGCGCCGGGCGTGAACCCGACCTCGGTGAACAAGAAGCCGCTCGGGGAGCACTGGCAGCACACCTACCTGACGTACCTCGATCGCTACCTCGGCGGCGATAGTATCTACCGCGTGGTGCTGCACACCAGCGATGGCCGCGACGTGATGTTCAAGTACGCCAGCACGACCTCGGGGTGGGAGAGCTTTTCCGCGCAGCCGGGTTTCCACGTGATGTCGCTCAAGCGCAACACGGTCTCGCCGAACCAGTACCAGGTGCAGCTCCTGACGGGCGAGACGCTGGTCTACAACAGCGTCGGGCAGATCACGGAGGTGTGGGACACCGTCCGTCCGACGGCGAACAAGGTCCTCATCACGTGGGACAGCACGACCAACGGCAACGTCTCGACGGTGACCGACGCGACCGGGAACCGTCGGCTGCTGTTCAGCTACACCAATGGCTTCCTGACCCAGCTCCAGTTCCAGACTTTCGCCTCCTCGGTGTGGACCACGCGGCACACGACGAGCTACGACTACACGGCGAGCGGCGTCACGCGGGACGCGACCAGCGGCTGGTACGTCCCCGCGAGCGCCACGGAGTGGACGAGCCTGCTCGCCGGGACCGGCGTGGCCAATCCCGGATCGCTCTGGGGCTTCCAGGAAGCGAGCGGCAACCTCATCGATTCGATCAGCGGGATCAACCTGGTTCCCAGTAGCCCGGGTTTCTACTACCAGCAGACGGTCTCGGGCTGGACGCGCAAGGCGCACCTCATGCTGGATACCGCCGGTGCTGCGATCTTCAACCAGACCCACGCGTCGCTGCCGAACCTCGGCACCTCGTCGCAGATGACGCTGACGCTGCAGGCGATCACCAACACCCGGGCAGCCCTGCGAGGCACGACCTTGTTCGGCAGCGTGTTCGGCAGCTACATCTACGGCGAGTACGATTCGTCGAATCACTACCAGGTCAACGATGGCACGAACAACGCGACGGGCACGGTCAACCACGGCACCAGCGTGGTGCCGGAGGTGCTCCGCTACAACCGGACGGCCGGTACCACGCGCCTGTTCGTCGACACCGAGGCGTTCTCGCCGACGTTCACCGCGGCGGCCTCTGGATCGAAGGGCATCAACTACGGGGCTGGACTCCACACCTCGCCGACGATCTCGCGGCTCTACGCCGCCGCCTGGTACGGCACGGCCGCGGAGCTGACCGATGCGCAGGTCGCCGAGGTGATCCGGAGGATCAAGACCGGGCCTGGCCTCTCGAGCGTCACCATCGGCGGCTCGCTGGCGCAGCGATTTACCTACGATGCGAGCGGGCTGCTCGCGAAGGTCACCGATGCAGGGAACAACCAGATCGCTTCGTTCGCATACTCCTCGACGACGAGCGGGCAGGTGGCCACGGTCGCGACCCCGCGTGGCGCCGTGGGCTTCGATCTGACCTCGACGCGCACAGGCTGCACGGGGCAGACGGCGCTCTACTTCAACAAGGGGAGCGCCGCGAGCTGCAACATCGATTCCGACTGCGGCGCCGGCATGATGTGCGGCGGCAAGACCGGCAGTGGCACGACGGGTGTCTGCTTCCTCGCCGCGCGGTGCCTCACGTTGAGCACGCTGTCGGGCGAGAGCGTGGTGACCAACGTCGCGCCGATCGGTCCGGGCGGTGGCGCCTGCACCGGCGCGTGCACCGATGTGGCGCAATATGTGTGGACGTCGGGCGCCTCGAACCTGCTGCGCGCGATCGGCACCAAGGATCCACTCGGGAACTTCACGTCGGCGACCTATAACGCCAACGGCCTGCCGACGCAGATCGCGTATGGCGACACCGACAGTGATCCGACCAACGGCGGCTTCCAGCGCACGGTGTACCTGTTCTACGACAGCGTGTTCCCTGGCCGGCTCGTCGAGAGCAGGCGCAAGAGCGATCTGGATTCGGCCGCTGCGAGCTGCTCGGCCGCGAACAACTCGGGCTGCGCGTGGACCAAATTCACATTCGATGTGACCGACAATACACTGACGAACGTCGTCGAGGCGGGCGCGACCCTGAACAGCAGCGCCATGCCGGTGCGGTACAGCGCGCAGACCAACTATGCGCATGACTCGAAGGGGCGGATCACGCAGATCGACGGCCCGGTGAGCCCGATCAAGACCACGTTCAGCTATTTCACGGGGACGAACAACCCGCTCAAGGAGGGCTTCCTCTCGAGCCTCAAGGCCTACAAGGACGGGACGACGTATCTCCAGCCCACCGTCCTCGACTACGATTTCTGGGGCAACCCGACCGGTGTGACCACGCCCGACGCGACCGTGAGCTGCCAGACCTTCGATGCCGCGCGCGGCTTCCTCTCACAGCGGCGCGAGGCGATGGCGGGGCAGACGGACTGCACCGCACCGAACGCGGCGGACCTCACGACGAGCTGGACCCGCGACTCCGCGCTCCGCATCACGCAGCTCACCCGGCCCGACGGCTCCTGCATGTTCTGGGAATACGATGCGAGCGGCCGGCTCGCGCGGACCAAGCGCCGCGATGACTGCAACGCCGCGTCCTCGGGAGATCGCGAGGAGTACTTCTACAACGCCGAGGGCCTGCTCACCGAGATCCAGACTCTCGACGCTGCGAGCACCATCAAGCGCAAGCAGATCATGAGCTACTTCGCGAGCCGGCGCCTCGCGGGCATCACCAACCCCGTCGACATCACGAAGTCGACGAACCTGCTGTACGACGCCGGGGGCATGGTCAACGAGATCGACGGGGCAGGCAGCCTCGGCAAGACCACCTTCGCGATCAACGCAGATCGGCGGATCACCGCCGAGACGCGCTACAAGGACGCGGTCAACTACGACACCTGGACGTTGCTGTTCGACTGGCTCGGCGATCAGACCAAGGTCACCGATGGCGACGCCAAGGCCACCGAGACCGTGCGCGACGATGCCGGCAGGATCGTGAAGGTCACCAGCCCGGACATGTCCTATCCGACGCTGCGGATCTATGACGCGGCAGATCGCGTGACCTCGATCATCGAAGCATTCGGCGGCGGCACCGAGCAGCAGACCCACACGTTCACGTTCGACGCGCTCTCGCGGCCGCTCAACTCCCAGCTCCATGGCACGTGCCCCACCGGCGCGGCACATGCGGAGATCATGCGGACCTACGATCAAGTGGATGACTGTCCGGCCGGTGCGATCAACAGTTGCGCCAAGGGAAACGGCCACCTCTCGAAGGTGGTCGCCACGCTGCTCTGCTCGTCATCCTACGGCGACGGAGCGCTCGAACAGACCACCTGGTACGGCTTCGACGCCGCGGGCCGAACGATCGAGGAGTACACCAGCGACGACACGGGCCGCGTCGCCGACCAGTTCGCCTCCTGGACCAAGAACGGTGCGCTCGCCCAGGTGACCATGCCCTCGGGAGCGCAGATCGCCTGGGGCTACGGATCGGCGGGGAGCAACTCCGATACCGATCGGGCGACCTCGATCAACCGGGTGGGCGCGAGCAACGTGATCGACAGAGTCAAGTGGTTCCCGTACGGCCCGCTCCAGCAATACAACTGGATGGCGACCTCCGGCGGCACCGGCCTCCTGACCTACATCACCCGGAACCTGGCCTACCGGATCACGTCCGTGGGCAACGCGGAACTCTCCACCTTGTCGAGCGCGCTCGATCCGGTCACGATCACCGAGGATGCCAAGGGCCGCGTCACCGCCCGCGACTACACGCCGAACGCCCCGACGTTTTCGGGCCTGTTCGATTCGTACTTCCTCTACGATCAGCAGGATCGCGTGACCTGCGAGACGACGACATACCAGGCGAGCTGCCCGAGCTCGGGCGCCGGCCTCAAGAACAACCAGACCGGCTTCACCGCGGCCGGCGACTGGAAGAAGCTCTACCGCCCCGTGCCGGGCAGCACGGGCTTCACCAACCAGGTCCACCTCGTCACGGGCACCCACCAGATCGGGACCATCAGCCAGAGCGACGGCAGCCCCGTGCTCGGTGACACGGTCATGTCCTACGACGTGCGCGGCAACCGCAAGTACGACGACAACCAGACCACGCTGGCGCACGATCGCCGCGAGTATCTCTACGACGCGCGGAAGAACGTGGTGAACGTGCGCGGCGAGTACAAGACCGGCGGCGCGTGGCATTTCTACGATGTGGCGAGCGCGTTCGATGCGCGCAATCGCCGGGTCTACAAGTCGTTCTACGACGAGACCACCGCCAAGACCGCGACCTGGTTCTTCTACTACGATCTGCAGGACCGCCTCACCGAGGTGAGGTACACGCCCGATACCTCAGCCTCGAGCACGTACTCGACGTTTCAGCTGTTCTGGCTCGGGGACCGGCTGACCCTGTACTGGCAGACCGACTTTCCGTCGGCGACCACGTCGAAGCGCTACGTATCGACTGACGAGAGCGGACGTCCGATCAAGCTCTGGACCTGGCCGAGCAGCGGCAGCACGACCAACGTCTGGGCGATCAACCCGAGCGCGTGGGGCGTGGACAAGAACCTCGTGGGCCCGGCGGTGTATCAACCGGTGAGTTTCGCTGGCCAGTATCAAGATGCGGAGACGGCGGCGCTGGAAGATGATGCGACGACGATTCATCGGCCTGGCAACGTTTGGAATCGCTTCCGAAGCTACGATCCGTTCTCTGGCCAGTATGTCCAGGTGGATCTCCTGGCCGCGAACACGTGGTCGAGCTACGTCTACTCAGACTCAAATCCCGTTGGCCGCGCAGATCCATCAGGGCTAGCGGCCATGAGTGGCCGGTGCGCCGGGTTCGGCGCCGCAGGCGAAGAACTACTCAGCGGGATGAGCATGGACGACGTCATTGAATGCTGGGGGGAGATGGGCGGTGGTGGCGGTGGTGGTGGCGGTGGTGGTGGATGCTACGACGCTAGCTGTGGACATCCGTCGAGCGACCCAGTCGGGCCGGATTGGGACCGCCTAGGGTTCGATGACCCAGAGTCACCATGGTTCGGCCAAACGTGCTGGGATGGAGCAGACCGATGTAAAGGTGGGCATTGGGAATATCCGCCAGATTGGGAGATATTCAATCACGTCGAGTCTACACCACCTAGCCCGCGTGAGAAGTGTCGCGACCGCTGCAATCGAACGTATCCAATCGACAATCGCACAAGTTGCCATCCGGATTCCACTGTTCCTGTCACTCACGAACGCTGCGATGAGCAGGTGGACATCAACTACATCGAGAGGGACATTTGCCTCGCGTCCTGCTGACTCGGCACATGCGCGAACGAGCGGCGACTGACAGGCTCGGCTGGACCCATCATCGCCTCCAATGGTGGTGGACAGCTGTGGCGCTCGTGGCCTACTCGTTACTCCAACCTGCCTACGCCGATTCAACCCCGACTCGCACTGACGCGCCCGCTGGTCGCTACGTGTTGACGTATCATCACGAGCTTGCATCGGATCGCAAGCCGAGCGGGCCCGCTAAGTTGACCTGTGGCCGTGCTGCCGAGGAGGTGCTTCGTGCACTGCAATCGATCACAATCACCTACGGACCCGGCGTGCTCGTGGGTAGTGAGGAATGGGTTTTCGACTCCAATGATGGGAAGATCGCACATGCCCATCGGCCCAAGACTCCAGCCTACTCCCTGTCGGTCGGCTTCTTTCGAGCAAAGCGGTGGCTGGCGTTCGCCGTACTTTGGTACACGGATTCGTCGTCGGGCTGTCGTGATTCGATGACTCTATACGGAACATGGGAGGACCGCTGAGCGGTCGAGCTAGCCACTTCGACCTGGTGCTATCGGTGCTGTGTCGCGTCTGAGGTCACGAGCATGGGATGTATCGGGTGGTGGCTGCCGGATCGTGTTCGAGGCGAATGGGGGACGCGGTGTTCGCCGGCCGGTCGTCGTGCGCTCGGGGGAGACAACTCCGGCGCTCGTCGTGTTCGCTCGTCAGCCTCGGTCAACCCGAGCCGACGCACGGGCTCATCGTGGAGGTCGTTGTCGGAGCCTCGTGACCACTCAGCAGGACTGCGCTTCGACGCAGGCCTGGATGCCGTTGAACAGCTTCGTCACGTCACCCATCGAGCTCATCGAGCTGATGTTGCAATCGAGCTGATCGAGCGAGTCCACGCAGCGCTGCGCCGCCGTGCACGTGGGCTGCTGGACCGGGCCCGCGAGCGAATCGAACATCGAGCACATCGACGACAGCATCGGGTTGCCGCAGTTCGACATGCGGTTGCACACGTGCTTCATCATCACGATCGCCATCTCGTTGCTGGCCATCGCGCCGAGGCCGCCCTGCGCGCCCGGTGTCGCGAACGGACCCTTGGTGGGATCGGCGGGATCGATGTCGGGATCGGGTGCTGCGCCGCCACCGTTTTGGTCCCACGGGTCCACACCACCCGGCGGGGGCTTGGGCTGGCTCGGTGTCAGCGAGCCCTGCGGCGGCAGCGGGTTGGTGTCCATGCGCTCGGGCGCCGGTGGTGGCGCGAGGCGGGTATCGGCCTTCGCGGGCGTGGAGGCGGGCCACACCATGATCACCACGGCCGCGGCGATCGCGAGGGCCGCGAGGATGATCACGAGCACCGGCCAGTTGCGGAGCAGCGAGCCGCCCGGCTGCTTCGGCGTCTGCATCCGGCCGGTGGGGCGCGGTGGCAAGATCGGTGCGGCCTCGGCGGCGGCCTGCGCGATCGCGCGCACCGGTGTGACGGGGACGGGCGTGGGATCGCCCTTCGGGATCGCGGGCCGTGCGCTACCCGCTCCTGCCAGCGCGGGGAGCGCAGCGGCGGCGGCGGGCCGTGCGCCGCGCGCGTCGGCGAGGTCCGCCTTGCAGTGCTTGCAACGCCCCGCGATCGGGTGGACCAGGCCACCGCACTGCGGGCACGGGAGACGTCCGTCAGAAGGAGTGGGGGTTCGAGCCACCGCTGCCATGGTGTTCATGCTGTCAGGAGATCGGGGTAGATGCAAAGGGTGCGAACGGCGCCACGCGCCAGGCGCGTAGGACATGTGGCATTGCCAACCCCTTTCAGGGGCACCACAGTTCGACAAATGCCCCGTCCCGTTCCGCCGCGTGTCACGGAGCATGAGGTCCACGTTCCCGGGCTCGATCCCCGCCACGACGGGGTCCGGATCGCCCAGCTGTCCGACATCCACGTCGGGAACCTCACGCCCGTCTCCCACGTCCGCGCGGCCATCACCGCAGCCAACGACGCCAAGCCCGACCTTATTCTCCTGACCGGGGACTACGTGTGCTGGAAGCGGAGCGAGGTCGCGCAGGCCGGGGAGCAGCTGGCGGGCCTGCGGGCGCCGCGCGTGCTCGCGGTGCTTGGCAACCACGACTACTTCGTGTGGGGCGCCGGCGTGACCTCTGCCCTCGAGCGCAACGGCTACGAGGTGCTGCGCAACCAGACCACCGTGGCCAGCGTCCGCGGGGCGCCGCTCGCGCTCGTCGGCGTGGACGATCCCGTCACCCGCCACGACGATCTCGACGCCGCGTTCGCCGGTGCACCGGCCGGGATCTCGCGCGTGGTGCTGTGCCACGCGCCCGATCGCGCGCCCGCGATCGCCGCGCGTGGAGCTGCGCTCGTGATGTCGGGGCACACGCACGGCGGGCAGATGTACGTGAAGGGCATCACCGATCGCCTGATGAAGCGGATCGGCCTCAACTACCGCCGCGGCTTCTATGACGTCGGCAATCACGGCGCGACCTCGCAGCTCTACGTCACGCCCGGCGTCGGGTTCTCGGGCGTCACCCGCAGGTTCGGCGAGGGCACCCACGCGGAGTGCGCGGT
>JAYVRN010000221.1:0-2108 GCA_043776275.1 Myxococcales bacterium
TGATCGATGCGAAGGCGCCGTGGCTCACCACGGAGCAGTTCCTCGATGCGCTCGACGCCGGCCTCCAGGCCAAGATGGCGAGCTGGTAGTCGCGGCTACAAGCCCCTATGGGTCGGTGAACGTCACCAGCCCACGCGTCATCGACCGGTGCTGGATCCGCATCCAGTCCGCCGATCGACCAGTCTTCGAGATCCTGAACTCGTCGATCTCCATCTTCGCGCCGTTGACCTGGTTACCCAGGACGAGCGGGCCATTGGAGCTCGCGAGGGTGTGGATCCCGACCGTCTCGCTCAAGACCTGGGTGCCGTTGACGTAGACCCGCATGGTGTCTCCCGCGTACGCCCACGCGACGTGCGACCAGGCGTCGAAGGGCAGCACGGGATGCAGGTACGAGGTGGCGCCGCTCCAGGTCACGTCGATCTGGAACACGAGGCTCGAGGCCACCACGAAGAACCTGCCGATCCGGAACGAGCCGCCGTTGTCGATCACGTTGGGCTGGAGACCGCCGATGTCGACGATCCCCGTGTACTTCGGCCGGAGCCACATCTCGAGCGTGGCCTCGTCCCACTGGTCGAGCGTCGGACCGGCGAACGAGACGCGCGCCGCGGTGCCGAACGTCATCGAGCCGGCGAGGTAGCCGGCCGCGATCACCGCGCCGGTCGCGGTGCCATCGTGGTGCTGTGCGGTCGCGTCGTTGGCGTTCCCCGTGAAGTGCTGGACCTGCTCGTAGGCGGTCCAGACCTGCTCGGGAGCCGTGGCGCCCACGGCGGGACCGACGGTCAACAGGATCGCGGGCGTGGCAGGTGGAGGCGGGATGTGCGGAACGCGCACCCAGACCAGGATCTCGCCGACCGGATTGAAGGCCTCGATCTCGAAGGGAAGGACCGCACCGGTGGCGGGATCCTCGAACTTCAAGTCCTTGCGCGGGTCGATGACCTGGGTGCGATCAACCTGCCCGCCGATCGCGACCAGCACCGGGACATCGTCGAGCGTCGACGAGATCCCCGTGTTGTCGAGCACGAGCTTGCGCACGTTGGAGATCACGCCAGGCACATCGGGCCCGGCTTCGGGGCTCGGAGGGGTGTCGCTGGCTCCCACGGAGAAGCCGCACCCCACGAGCAGCACGGCGAGCGCCGCAGACCTCACGCGTTCAGGATAACTCAGCCGAGGAAGCCACGGGCGATGTTCATCAGCTCCGTGTTCGCGGCCACCGACTTGCCAAACGCTTCCTTCTCCGAGGCCGACAGCTCGAACTCGTGGACGCTCTCCGCGCCCTTCGAGGTCAGCTTGACCGGCACGCCGACGAAGGCGCCCTTGACGCCGAACTCGCCCTGCAGCTCCACCGAGCACGGCAGGATGCGGCCCTGGTTGCGCACGATCGCCTCGACCATGAGGCAGGTGCCGGCGCCGGGCGCGAGCCACGCGCTCGTGCCGATCAGCCCGGTGAGGGTGGCGCCACCCTTCTTGGTGTTCTCCACGACCTCGGTGAGCTTCTCGGGCGACAGGAACTTCGCGACCGGCACGTTGCCGATCATCGCGGTGGACGTGATCGGGACCATGTCCTTGTCCGTGTGCGCACCGAGGACGATCGCCTGAACGTCCTCGACGCTGACGCCGGCGGCGAGCGCGAGGTACGTGCGGAACCGGGCGCTGTCGAGCACGCCGGCCGAGCCGATCACGCGCTCGCGCGGGAAGCCGGTGACCTGCTTCGCGACGAACACCATCGCGTCGAGTGGGTTCGAGACGACGATCAGCACGGCGTCGGGGGCGTACTTCTTCACGTCGCCGCAGATCGTCTTGACGATGCCGGCGTTGATGTTGATCAGCTCCTCGCGCGACTGACCCGGCTTGCGCGGGACGCCGGCGGTCATCACGATGACGTCCGCGCCGGTCATCGCCTCGGGCTTGTCGCTCGCGACGAACGCGGTGTTGTTGAAGCCCTCCCACGGGCCGCACTGCGTGAGATCGAGGGCGCGACCCTCGGCCGGTCCGACCTTGATGTCGATCAGGACGAGGTCGCCGAGCTCCTTGGTGGCAGCCCACTGGGCGACGGCTGCGCCGACGTTTCCGCCGGCGCCAACGATGGCGATCTTGGGACGCTTGATCAT
>JAYVRN010000222.1:0-6795 GCA_043776275.1 Myxococcales bacterium
GTTCTCGCTGGGCGATTTCTGCGACGGCACGGCGACCAGCCCGGATGTCCAGGCGGACGCGATCGGCTGCGCGCGCGTGGAGACCGATGCGCTGATCGCCCTCGTCGCTCGCGCCGTCAAGACCAGCGGCGTCGCCTCGCGTCTCGATGCGAAGAGCTGCCCGCCCGCCCCGACCTCGGGGCGAGACCACAACAGCGGCCCACCGGCGATCTGCCAGCGGCGGTTCCTCCCCGGGCCGAGCGATGCGTGCGCCTTCCTCGGACGCGCGAAGGACTGGGATGGGATCGACCGCACGTGGAAGGGCAGCCTCGTGGCGCCCGCCCTCCGCGCCGCGTTCGGCGCCGGCCTCTCCGGTGCGAACGAGCCTCGCTCGATCTGCGGTGGCAACGAGCGCAAGCTCTCGTCGGGCACCAGCACGCAGATCGTCGATGTGTCGCAGGGTGCGCCGACCTGCGCCGGCGCATCGCTGTTCTGCCTCGGCAAGGCCGATGACGACTCCGCGAACCCGTTCGCCGATGATCCCGACCTCGCCTCCGAGGACGGCGGCTGCACCGCCGGCGGAGGTCGCCCCGGTGTCGCGAGCTTGTTCGGCATCGCGATGGTCGGGCTCGCGCTCCGCCGCCGCCGGCGCGCCACGATCGTCGCACTCGTCGTCGCGGCGGGTTGCACGCAGCGGCGCTCGGCTCGCCCAAACATCGCGGCATCGATCTGATCGCGCCAGCGAGCGCCGATGCTCAGGTGATCGAAGGTGCCGTCTCGTACACGATCGCCGACAAGGCGCTCGAGGACGAGGACGTCGACGTGTTCGTGTGCCGCCAGAGCATGTGGCAGCCGCTCACCACCGTCCGCACCGACACCGAGGGCCACTTCGTGATCCGCCTCGAGGGCACGGACCGCCTCCCGATCGGGATGCGTGACATGTACCTGTCCGTGGTCGGGGACCGGACCGGCACGGACTTCCTCGCGCTCGTCGCGCCCGACGGCGCGAACCTGTTCGTCTCCGATGTCGACGGCACGCTGACCTCCTCCGAGAACGCATTCACGCTCTCGCTCGTCAGCGGCGCGACCGTGGATGCGCGCGCAGGTGCCGCGATGGCGTTCACCGCCGCCGCCGCCAAGAATTACACGCCGGTCTACCTGACGGCCCGCGGCAGCCAGTACACCGCCCCGACGCGCACCTGGCTCCGTGACCACGGCTTCCCGCGGGGCCCGTTGCACCTCGCCCCCTCGTTCGTCACGCTGCCCGGCAGCTCGACAGCCACCTTCAAGACCGAGGCGATGCTCGCGTTCGGGTTCGGCCTCGAGCTCGCTGCCGGCGTGGGCAACCGGGCGAGCGACATCACCGCGTACACGAGCGCGGGGGTGGTCGAGAACCGGATCTTCATCGAGCTGCCCGACTACCAGTCCGAGGTTCAGGCCGATCTCGATGCACACAAGGCGATCGGCTTTGCCACCTACGACGAGCTGCGGGTCCACCAGATCGCCGGCATGTAGCAACGATCAGGACGACCTTGCGCGGGCGACGACGCCGGTAGCGCGAACACGCTCAGCAACACGGGCGAACCGGATGACGTAGTGGATCTGCAAGCCGCGGTGTCGACGGTGCGCTCGCGTGGTGCGCGTCCGAATCTCGGCCGGACAGCGTCCAGCCCACGGACGCCTTCGGACATCGCGTGTGTGATCGCGCGCAGTTGCGAATGGCGCACGCCTTGCTCTCCGCCATTGGATGGCCGCAACAGCTCGGCTACCCTGGAGGCATGGTGACCTACCATTCGGCGACGGTGAAGCGTGGTCGGATCGTGATCAGCGATCTGAAGTTCCCCGACGGGACGCAGATCCAGGTCTCGGTGCTCGGGCGTGTACAGGAGTTGACCTTGTCGGCCAAGAACGCGCTGGTGCTGGATCAGTCACTGCGCGAGGCCGCGCGTGGCGAGGTGATCGGTGGTGAGGAGATCTTGGCCGGTCTCCGACGTTCGACCGCACGCCATCGTCTACACGCGAAGCGCGGAGACCGACGTGCTCCAGGCACAACAGTGGTGGCTGGCAAACCACGGACACGCACCAAGCAGGCTCGAAGCCGACCTCGCTGAGGTGCACCGGACGCTCGCGGTGCTTCCGCGACTGGGCATCAAGGTTGGGTGGCGAGGGCGTCGGCTCTACCGCCTGCCGCTCCGGTGTGGCTTCTTCGTGCTCTACCTGGTGCGCCCCCGCCTCAGGCACGTCGTGATCGTACGGATCCTGGCGGGTTCGCGCCTCCACGGGTGATGCGGGCCGCCGGGGGATGCGGTACGAACGGGCCGCAGTGCCCGCGCGCTATCTGATCGGCATCGATCTCGGCACGACCAACTCCGCGGTCGCGTATGTCGATACGGGCGCGGCCGATCCGCGGGTCCGCGTGTTCGAGGTCGAGCAGCTGGTGGCCCCGGGCGAGGTCGCCGCGCGGCGCCAGCTGCCCTCGTTCGTCTATCTCGCCGGCGACATCGACCTTGCCCCGCACGAGACTGCGCTGCCCTGGCGCCCGGTCGCCGCGACGACGGTGGATCCGCAGGCCGCGGTGTCGACGGTGCTGCGGCCGGTCGTGGGAGAGCTCGCGCGGAACCAGGGCGCGCGCATGGCGCAGCGGATGGTCGCGAGCGCGAAGTCTTGGCTGTGCCATCCGGGCGTGGATCGTCACGCCGCGATCCTGCCGTGGGGTGATAGCGATGGCCCGAAGCTCTCGCCGGTGACCGCGCAGGCGCTGGTGCTCGCGCACATCCGCGAGGCGTGGGACTTCGAGCACGCGGACGCACCGTTCGCGGATCAGGAGGTGCTGGTCACCGTGCCCGCCTCGTTCGACGAGGCCGCGCGCGAGCTGACGCTGCAGGCGGCCGCCAAGGCCGGATATCCACCGGTGGTGCTCCTCGAGGAGCCGCAGGCGGCGTTCTACGCGTGGATCGATGGCAAGAAGGGCGGGATGGGCGGCAAGGGCCTCTCGCCCGGCGAGCGCGTGCTGGTGTTCGATGTCGGCGGCGGCACCACCGACTTCACGCTGATCGAGGTCGATGCTTCGGGCGAAGGGTTCACCCGGACCGCGGTCGGCGATCACCTGCTGCTCGGCGGTGACAACCTGGATCTGACGCTCGCGAAGATCGTCGAGCAGCGCGTGGTGGCCAGGAGCGGGAAGAAGCTCGATGCGCTGCAGTGGCACGGGCTCGTCCACGCCTGCCGGCTCGCGAAGGAGACCTTGCTCGGGGACGCACCGCCCGAGGTCGCGCCGATCGTGGTGCAGAGCCGCGGCGCCAAGCTGATCGGCGGCACGCTGCGCGACGAGGTCACGCGCGCCGAGCTCCATCAGGTGCTGTTCGAGGGCTTCTTCCCGCTGGTCAGCAAGGATGCGCCGCTCGCGCGCGGGCGCGGCGGGCTCCAGGAGTTCGGCCTGCCCTACGCCGCCGATCCCGCGGTGACGCGTCACCTCTCCACGTTCTTGAATCGCCACGAGGCGCAGCACGTGCACGCCGTGCTGTTCAACGGCGGCGCGATGACCCCGACGTCCCTCCGCGCACGCGTGCTCGAGCAGATCGGCGCGTGGCAGACCGGCGCTCCTCGCGAGCTGCCGTCGCAGATGCCGGAGATGGCGGTGGCCCAGGGCGCGGCGTACTACGGCCTGGTTCGCCGCGGTCTCGCCACGCGGATCAAAGGTGGTACCCCGCGCGCGTACTACGTGGGCGTGGATGCCAGCGGCTCGCGGCGCCGCGTGCCCACCACCGAGGCGACCTCCACCGGCCTCGCGCCAGAGCCCGCGCGGTACGCCGTGTGCCTCGCGCCTCCCGGCCTCGATGACGGCGCGCGCGTGCGGCTCGAGCGAGACTTCAAGCTCGTCACCAACCGGCCCGTCAGCTTCCGGCTGTACTCGTCGAGCACCCGCGAGGATCTGCCGGGGGCGCTGGTCCCGATCGGGGACGGCAAGGCCGAGACCGTCGACGACGGCTCCGATCTCCTCGAGCTCCCGCCGATCGTCACCGTGCTGCGCGCGCGCGGGCGCGGCGAGGTCACCGTGCGTCTCGAGATCCACATCACGGAGCTCGGCGCGCTCGAGATCTACTGTGTCGACATCGAGCCGCCCGGGGAGACCTGGAAGCTCGCGTTCGACATGCGCTCGGGTGGCACGGCACCCGCGGCCGAAGATGCCGCTGATGCCGCGCCCCACCCCGCCATCGATATCGCGAAGGCGCGGCTGACCAAGGCGTTCGAGACCGGCGACGGCCTCGCCACGCTCACGCGCGATCTCGAGACCTTGTTCGAGACCCGACGCGACGAGTGGTCGATGATGACGGCGCGCGCGCTGTTCGATGCGCTGCTCGAGGTGGCTGGGGCGCGCAAGAAGACCGCGGATCACGAGCAGCGCTGGCTCAACCTCGCCGGGTTCCTGCTGCGCCCCGGCACCGGCGCTCCGCTCGATACGTGGCGCTCGCGCATGATGTGGGGCGTGTTCAACGAGGGCCTCGCGCATGGCAAGAGCGAGCCGGGCAAGCTCGCGTGGTGGATCACGTGGCGTCGGATCGCGGGTGGGCTCGCCAAGGGGCAGCAGGATCAGTTCTACGATCGCCTCGCGAAGCTCCTCCTCCCGAATCCGCTGCAGGCCAAGAAGCTCGCGGATGCCAAGGCCAGCAAGCAAGAGCTCGCCGAGATCTGGCGCGTGGTCGCCAGCCTCGAGCGCCTCGCCGTACAGCACAAGCTCAAGATCGGCGACGAGCTCCTCCACCGCATGGAGACGCGCAAGGGCCGCGAGGACAGCGTGCACCTGTGGGCGCTGTCGCGGCTCGGGGCGCGCGTGCCGCTGTACGGCCCGCTCAACCTCGTGGTGCCGCCGGGCAAGGTCAAGGACTGGCTCGCCAAGCTCTCGGCGTGGGACTGGCCCGAGCCCGACAAGGCGGCGTTCCCGCTCGCGCAGCTCGGGCGCCGCACCGGTGATCGCACGCGCGATCTCGATGACGCCACGCGCGAGAAGCTCGCGGCCCTCGTGCGCACGATGCCCGGTGGGGATCGCGCGGCCGTGCTGGTCGAGCAAGTGGTCGCGCTCGAGGCACGCGAGGAGCGCGTGGCGCTCGGTGACACGCTGCCCGCCGGCCTCCGTCTGGTGATCGACGACGAGCGCCCGAGCGACACCGCCGAGAGCAACGACGACGCTCGCGGCGCGTGATCAGAACGTCTGGTCGCGGAGGATCAACAGGCCGCGCGGCGAGTCCGCGATGAACACGAGCTTGCGCGCCAGATCGACGTCGATGCCGACCGCACCCTCGAAGAACCCGCTGGTCGTGTAGTCCGCCTGCGGATCCCACGTGTTGTAGTAGCCGAGCGCGCGGGGTGCGGCCGGGTCCGAGACATCGAGCACGCGCACGCCGTCCTGGTAGTAGCTCATGTACGCGCGCCCGCCGACCACCATCACGTTGTGGATCGACACCCAGTCGCGCGTCTTGTACGTGCCGATCGACGTCATGAACGTCGCCGATGCGGGATCGACGTCGACGACATCGAGGTGCGCTGCATAGGCCTCCTCGCCGTGGAGCGCGAGCTTGCGGCCGCCCGCGTTGAACGCCCAGCTCGAGTGACTGGTGTGAGTCGGGGTCTGGCGCCACTTGCCGACGACGGTGGGCTGGCTCGGGTTCGTGAAGTCGACCACCTGGAGCCCGCCCTCCCACGTGTTGAGGTACGCGATGCCGTTGTCGATCATCAGATCGTGGACGATGCTCGCGAGCGAGTCGTAGCCGCCCTGGCGCGATGGCGCCTCGGGGTTGGTGACGTCGAACACGGGACAGGTGCCGTCGTACGCACCGAAGTACGCGTAGAGCTTCCCGCCGCGCGCCTCGGTGAACACGGTGTGCGCCTCGACGGGGATCTGCGCGACCAGCCGCGGCATCGCGGGATCCGTGACGTCGACGACATCCGACGGATAGTCCGCGATGATCGCGTAGCGCTTGCCGTTGGCCTCGAGCAGCTTGACGTCGTTCGAGTACCCATCACCCGCGCGGCGCCACGAGCCGAGCTCCACCGGATGCTCTGGGTCCGCGGTCTCGATGATGTGGAGGCCGTCCTGGCGGATCAGGTACGCGATCGTGCCGACCACGCGGACGTTGAACGTGTACCCCGGGCCCCAGGTCGGGCTGTTCAGCTGGCCGGCGAGCGTGAGGTGATCGCCATCGCCCTCGGCCGCGTTGTGCGTGGCGCGGATCAACGTCGCCGTGCAAACGGTGCACGCCGTGCCTTTGCACACCACGCGCTCGGCCCGCAGGCTGCCATCGGCCGCGAGGTTCGAGACCCGCCGCGTCAGCGTGTACGGCTCGCCCTGCCCATCGACCAGCATGCTGCGCTGGAACAGCTGATCGTCCGAGATCGTCCCGGGCTGGGTAGGGTCCCGATCGACGATGACCTGTAACCCTTGGCGCTCGAACTGGAAGCTCGACACCCCGCCCACCCGCGTGCCGGTCAGAAACCACCGCCCATTGGGATCCCAGCTCGCGAGCGTGCCGGTGACCACGGGCCCGAGATCCGAGGCGTTCTGGAACGAGCTCAGATCGCCATCGACCTTGTGGCACTCGGGGACGACCGTGGGCACCTCGCTGCCCGCGGCATCGTTGCCGGACTGGTTGTCACCGCACGCGGCCGCACAGCACACGGCGATCGAGAGCAGCAACTTCCACATGAGCCACAGCTTTCCGGCAATCCGTCCGACGAGCAAGGCAGCAAAGCTCACAGCAACCTGCCGTGTGAGACGTGGGGCCAACAACCTGCACACGGCCCCATGCGACAACGCCGGAC
>JAYVRN010000223.1:0-6773 GCA_043776275.1 Myxococcales bacterium
TCGAGGAACGCGAGAGCCTTGCCGGGGAACGCCGTCTCTCGACGGAACGCCGCGAGCAGCTCGACGAGCCGGCGCCCGGCCTCGTGGGTCAGCGCGACCTGCGGGGACGTGCGCTGGCCATACGGCTCGAGGAGCGCGATCGCCTGCGCGGGGGTGGCCTCGGGCATGCGGACCACGCGCATCGCATCGATCAGCGCCGGGTACTTCTGGCGCGCGCGGACCAGCTCCACCTCGTCGCACTCGGCGATCAAGCACAGCTCGTGTGCGACGACTGCCGGCGCCAGGAGCTCGGCGATCGAGGCGCCATCGCTCGCCGGTGCGAGGATGTCGGCGAGGCGATCGACATAGAGCACGTCCGCGCCATCCGAGAGCTCCGCGACGATCTGCAGGCAGCGCTGCTGCCACATGCCCAGGTACACCATGCCGGCGACGATCCGATCGGCGCTGGTGGCCCACAGCCGGCGGCGGGTCCCGTCCTTGCCGCGCGCGCGCTCGAGCAGGCCGCGCGCGATCCGACGGACGAACGTGGACTTGCCGGCGCCGCGCGGGCCCACCAGCAGGAGGCTCGGCAGCTTGTCCAGGTCGAGCAGCGGCACCAGCTGATCGAACGTCGGGTCGACGCCCACGGTGGCGCGCAGGCGATTGGCGCGCGCGAGCTGGACCCAATCCTCGGCCACCGCCTCCAGCGTGGGCATCGGATCGGCGTCGTCGCCGGCGTGCTTGGAGCGGGTGGCGGCGGCCTCGACCGGGCTCCACGGGAGGATCTCCTCGTCGACCTCGCGGCGCACGTCGTACAGCGATGCGGCCGCATCTCCGACCAGCGCGGCGAACACCAGCGAGCGGATCGTGTCGGGGACCGCCTCGAGGTTCTCGGTGACGAACGAGTAGTCGAATCGCGGCACGAGCACGCGAAACAGCGGCGCCCCTTCGAGCTTCGCGGCCGCGTAGCCGAGGCGGATCGGGATCGTGGCCTTCGCGATCACGTAGCCACGCGGGTCCGGACGCCCGGGATGGATGTCGATATCGATCCGACGCAGCTCGAGGTCCTCGCTCCATAGATAGCGTTCGGCCGCGTTGTCCTCGACGAGTAACGCCGCCTGAGGGGCGAGCCTCGCGAGCGCGGTCTCGAGATCCTCCGCCATCGCCGCCGGCGGTGGTTGATCGAACATGATCCGGTGGCGGCGCAGCAGCACCGCGGAGACCAGCCCGCCGTGGTGCCGGGTGACGAACACGCGGAACGACGGGCGCTTCATCGCGGCACCTGCGCGAGCCGGCTCCAGGCGAGGTGCCACGCGCGACGCACCGCGAGCAGCAGATCGCGCGCGGTGCCGCGATCGACCCATCCCGTGGAGAAGTCCTCGATCTCGACCCCGAACGATTCGCCGGGCCGGAGCGGCGGGCGATAGGTGAGCGTCCGCGTCACCGGCAGTAGGACGTCGGGGTTCGGTGGCATCGGCCCGCCTTGCTCGAGGACGCGCTCGAGCTCGGCGCGACCTGCGAGCTGGGCGCGCAGGACCTCGACCGCCTTGTGGGACGCGCCCGAACGCAGCTCGACCCGGATCACGTCGGGCTCGGCGGCGGCGGCGCGGATCATCCACGTGCCGTGTTCGCCCTCGAGGCCCGCACGCACGAACAGGCCGCGGAGCACGAGCGCGGCATCCCGGGTCCGGCCGAGCAGCGGCGTCGTGTGTGCGTTCGCACCCGAAGGCGCGCGCGGGACGAGATCGGCGGCCCCGAAGGCACGGATCTTCCCATCGCTGTCCACGGCCGCGGCGTCGTCGAGCCACGCGGGCTGTCCGAGGCAGCGCGCGACGATCGCGAGCCCACCTGCGTCTGCGGTCTGCCCGACGCGGCTGATCACCACGGTGAGTGCGTGGGCGTCGGGATCGAGCAGATCGGGCAGGACGCGCTCGAGCAGCAGGGCCTCGGCGATCCCCGCGAGCAGGACATCGCGGCCCGCGGGTGGGCGCGTGGGGCGTGCACCACCCAAGCGCGCGCGGATCCGGCTCGGCTTGTGCTCGCGGGCACTGAGATAGAGCGGCTCGTCGTACGCGGGATCGTGCTCATGGTCGTGGTCGTGGTCGTGGTCCTGGTCGTGATCGGCGCGCAGGGCGGGGGCGATGCCGAACAGCTCGCCGAGCGCCGCGATCCGCTGGTGCAGCTCGTCGACGTAGTAGCGCAGCTCGCCGCTCGCGAGCTCTCTGGCCTCCGCGAGCACGGGCGACCGGCGGATCCGATCGAGCGCCCCCGCGGCCTGTGCGATCGCGGGCTCGAGCGCGGCGGTGGCGAGATCGAGCGCGCCTTCGAGGACGTAGGTGCCCGGGATCGGGCGGCGCTCCTCCATCGGCTCGAGTGACGCCTGGATCTTCCCCTGATCCTCGGCGAGCCGAACGATCCGGAGTCGGGCGGGCTTCGCGGTGGCGAGGAGATCGGTCAGCGCACCGCCGACCTGATCCTCGAGCCAGCGCTTGACCGTGCGGGCGCCGTAGCGCGGGTCAAAGGCATCCGCGACGGCGCGGCGACGGACGGCCGCCCCGGCGTACACGAACGTGTTCCGCTCGCGGAGGCCGCGACGTGCGAGCAGCTTGGCGAGCTCCTTGTCCACCACCTGGGCCGCGACCTCGGGCGTCAGCGGCTCGAACGGCACGACGCGGTCGATGCGGTTGAACAGCTCCACCGGGAAGAACTCGCGGACCGCCTTCGCGACCTCGGCGAGGATCCGATCGCGGGTCTCGCCGAACCCGATCGGCGCGGCGCTCCGGCTGCCGAGGTTGGAGGTCATGATCACCACGGCGCTGGCGAAGCTCGCCACCTCACCGTTGGCGTCGGTCAGACGGCCTTCGTCGAACAGCTGGAGCAGCAGGTGCAGCGCCTGTGGGTGCGCCTTCTCGATCTCGTCGAGCAGCACCACGCAGAACGGTTGGGCGCGCACGCGCGAAGTCAGGAGGCCGTCCGGATTCCAGCGGTCGCCGATCAGGCGCGACACCGCATCGGGCCCCGAGAGCTCGCCCATGTCCACGCGCAGCAGGCGCTCGCCCGCGCCGTACAGGTACTCGGCGATCGCGGTGGCGAGCTCGGTCTTGCCGGTGCCGGTGGGGCCCGTGAACAGCATGACGCTGACGGGGCGATTCGGATCTGCGAGGCCGGCCCGCACGCGGAGGATCACGTCGGTCGCGGCTCGCGTGGCGACGGGCTGGCCGATCACGCGGGCGGCGAACGCGGCCTCGACCTCCGCGGGATCGAGCGGCTCGTCGAGCGAGATCAGCTTGGCGGACAGGCCCGTGGTGCGCGCGAGGTAGTCGAGCACGTCGGCCGGCGTCAGCTCCTTGCGCTCGCCGCGCAGGTGCGCATCCTCGGCGACCCGCTGGACGATCTCGATCGCAACCCCGGGGCGTGCGCGCCACGGGAACAACGCGCTGCCCAGCTCGAGCGCCGTGCGCGGGACGAAGGGATGCAGCTCGACCTTGGTCCGGGTCTCGAGCGCGCGGACCTCGTGGAGCAGGAGCTGGGCGGTCTCCGCGGTCGAGGCCGGCGGGACCGCCACCAGCGCGAGTGCCTCGGCGAGGCCCGGGGCATCGCGCTCGAGCCGTGCGAACTGCGCGGGCGTGAGCTCGGCGATCACCGCGAGGTCACCGCGCCGCACGGGGCCACGGAAGAAGTCCGCGAAGCTGCGCTCGCTCTGGCGCGATTGGCCGAGCCGCCCGAACAGGTGCAGATCCTCGATCCACAGGATGCCGCGGTGCTTGCGCGCATCGTCGAGGACCGAGAGGCAGCGCTCCTCCCACTGCCCGAGATACGACATCCCGGCGATCAGTCGCTTGCCCGTGATCCTCCAGACGTGGTGACAGCGGTCGAGGTTCTTGTGGATCGCGTAGCCATCCTCGGCGAGCCGATCCGCGATCCACTGGCGGATCAGCGAAGTCTTGCCCGAGCCGGGCAGGCCGATCACCGCGACCGAACGTGGACGCGACCCGCCGAGCAGGTACGACAGGCGCTCGCGGTACGGCGAGCGGGGCACGCCGTTGCGTACGGTGCCGCTGCTGAGGTGGCGGGTCTCGTCGATCCCGAGCTGCACGAGCACGTGATCAGGGCGATCCGCGCCGGCCGCACCGCGCGGATCCTTCTTTCGCGACGGCAGCATGTCGAGGAGCGAGAACGGCTCGGCGGAGAACGCGAGTGGCGCCAGGCGATCCTTGCCGTCGGAGAACATCTCGTCGAGGTCGTCCTCGTCGAGCTCGGACCAGTGGTGGCGGAAGAATGTCGGCGCGATCGCCGCGACGTCGTCGTGATCGTCGGCGAAGAACCAGTGCGAGCGGAAGTTCGGGTGATAGACCACCAGCTTCTGCGTGGTCTCGCTCACCCAGCGCGGCTCGACGATCAGCGGGACGGTGCCGTGGATCCCGCCCTTGTCGGTCCGGATGTCGATCGGGACGCGCATCAGCTCCGTCCCGAGCTGCAGCTGGAACAGCTCGTGGAAGGTCGGAGGTGCCTTGCTCATCACGGTGCGCAGGCGCTCGATCATCCGCTCGCGGAGCCGCACCTCGCCGAGTCCCGAGACGAACGCGGGATAGAGCAGGGGTGTCAGGGCGGTCCACTCCTCCTCGCCATCGCGACGGACCTGGTAGATGCCGACCGTGAAGTCGATCCTCACGGCTTCTGCGCTGCCTTCTGCGCCTTGAGCATGGTCTCGACGGCCTGGAGCGGGCGCTCCCAGTTCCACAGTGTATCGAGGCCGTCGGGCGTGGCGTGCGCCTCGAGGAGCCGCACCACCGCCGCCTCTTCGAGCCGCCGCGGCAGGTCGGCCCAGGGCAGATCGATGTCCTCGCCATCCATCAGCGTCCGGTCGCCTCCAACAGTGGTCTCTCGCATCGGCGTGCCGCGCACGACGCGCGGCGGCGGCGGGCTCGGAAGCGCGTTCCATTCCGGATCGGCGAGCTCCGCGCGAGGCTCGAGAAGATCGACCCAGGCGTGGGCTGCCTCGCCGGCGACGCCGTGGAAACGATGCAGGCCCTGCTCGAGCCCGAACAGCAGATCGGCGCCACTGCCGAGGACGCGGACCAGAGCGGCGGGCTCTCCGCGCTGACCGAGGTGAGCATCGGCCCACGCGAGATCGTGCGGCGGTCCCCAGTTCCAGTTCCAGCCGGGCGCCTGCTCTCCCCACAGGTGTACCGAGGCGCGCCAGCCACGGAGCTCGGCCGCGGCGAGCGCCAGCTTGACCCAGGCGGTGACCGCCCCGCGCGCGTCGGGCGAATGGACGAGCAAGGTGCAGCCAGGGCGGACGGGGCGGAGCGCGGTGAGGAGCCAGAACAGATCGCGACGGAACTGGTGGCGCTGGAGGATCGCGCCATCGATCAGATCGATGGCGTCGGTGTCGCGCGCGAGGGCCTCGAGGCATAGCTCCTCGGCAGTGCGCAGCTCGCCTTGCCCCGTGACGCAGGCCCCCCACAGGCCGCGGAGCCGCGCGTGTTCGCGCGACAGCCGCGCGATCTCGTGGCCGGGCAGCATCGTGTTCTCGGTGCCTTGTTTCTTTCGCGTCGCCGTGGCGAGCGTGGCCTCGAGCTCGCCGAGCTTGTCGCGTACGCCCGCCGCGGCGTGATGCGCGAGCTCGCGATCGGTGTCCCGCCGAAGGCCGCCGAGGGCGAGCGCCGAGCGGACCATGCGTCGGCCGGTGGTCGCGCCGCGCCGCCACAGCGCCACGTACAGCTCGCCCGCGTGTTCGCCGAGCCGGGCCACCGGGGCGCGGGACAAACCCTCGCCTGCGCGTGGAGGTGCGGTCTTGATCGGCGGCTCGTCGGGCGCGCGCACGGTGAGCGTGCCCCCCTGCGCCTCGGCGCCCGCCTTCGCGATCAGGCGCGCCGCGGGTCCGAGCACGTGTGCGTCGATGTGCCGGCGCAGCGCGCGGGCACCGAGCTCGATCGAGAAGCCGCGCTCCGAGATCACCTCCAGCGCACGGGGTGAGACATCGAGGAGCACGCCGCTCTGCGTGAAGCCCCGCCGCTCCGCGAGCCGGCCCACCGCGATCTCGGCGACCTTCGCGATCTCCGCGGGTGTCAGCGGATGGAACACCACGATCTGATCGAGGCGGTTGACGAGCTCGGGGCGAAACGCCGCGAGCACCGCATCGCGGTAGCGCCGGTCCTCGCGTGCCTCCTGGTCCTGCGCGGGCGCGAGGCCGAGCGTGCCGCGCGCACTACGGGTGCCGAGGTTCGAGGTCAGGACGATGATCGCATTGTGGAAGTACGTCGTGCGGCCGCGTCCATCGGTCAGGCGCGCCTCGCCGAGCACCTGCAGGAGCAGATCGAACACCGTCGGGTGCGCCTTCTCGATCTCGTCGAGCAGCACCACGCCGAACGGCTGGCTGCGCACCGCGGAGGTCAGCCGCCCCTCACCACCGTCGCCGCCGAACAGCCGCTCGGCCGCCCAGGGATCGGTGTACTCGCTCATGTCGAGGCGCACCATCCGGTCGGGCGCCCCGAACAGGTACGCCGCCACGGAGCGGGCGAGCTCGGTCTTGCCGGTGCCCGTGGGGCCCACGAACAACAGCGAGGCGAGTGGCTTGTCGGCGGGCTGGAGGCGCGCCTTCGCCACCGCGATCGCATCGGCGACGCGGCGCACCGCCGCATCCTGGCCCACCATCCGCCGCCTCAGCTCCGCGATCACGTCGCGCTGCGAGAGCGCCTGTGCATCGGACAGCAGGGCGACCGGGATCCCCGTCGACCACGAGAACGCGGCGAACAGCTCGGAGGGGCCGAGCACGGGACCATCGCCGCTCG
>JAYVRN010000224.1:0-2097 GCA_043776275.1 Myxococcales bacterium
CCGCCATCGCGATCCGGACCTCGAGCTCGGGACGATCGACGAGCGTGCCGGCGAGCATCGAGCCGAGCGAGTGCCCGACCACGGCGAGGTGCGGAGACAACTGCGCCCGGACGAAGGCGAGTGGATCGTCGACCGGAGGCGGTTGCACGATCGCATCCACCAGCTGCGCCGGCGCGCCGAGCGGGAGGCCCTGGCTCTGCCCGAGGAGTGCGGCGAGTCCTATGCCCGGGAGATCGGGCGCGAGCACCACGAAGCCGCGGCTCGCCCAGTGGGTGGCGAGGAACGCGCTCTGCGCACGGAACGAAGCGGCGCCGTGCAGGAACACCACGGCGGGATATGGGCCGTGGGCGTCGTCGAGCGGGAGGTCGCGCGTGCAGTCGCACGGCAGCCACGCGTTGTCGGCGTCGGGGATCTTGGCCGCCTCGGCGGCGGGCATCGACGTGCGGAGATCGTAGCGCGCCGGGGAAGCGCCGCGCTCGCTGCCGGGACGCGCTGGGTACCAGACCTCGACGGTGAGGCCCTCGATCTCGACGGTCCGCACGCCGACGGGCCACGGGCCGTGCTGCGCGAGGTCACCCGGATTCGCGAGCAGCTTCGCCGCACCGCACACAGCGCCGAGCACGACGCCGGGCGCGACCTCGCGGGTGCGCGCCTCGATCGGCGTTGCCTGCGCACCGCACGCGGCGAGCGCGAGGGAGGCGACCGATGCGGCGAGCCCGATCCATGCGAGCGCGACGGGCGAGCGCATTCAGCGACGCTGGACCGTGGCCGTGGCCGCGCCGACCTCGGGAGGTGCGTCGAGCCAGGTGTCCATCGTCGTGTCGGCGAACAGCTGGCGGCGCAGCCACGCCACATCGACGCGGCGCGAGGCCGCGCGTGCGCGCTCGTTCGGAGCCGCGCCCGCGGTGCAAAAGGTGCAGAGCCCGCACGTGGGGTCGTCGACCCAGTCCATGTGATCGGCGCCGTTGATCGTCATCGCGAGCGCCGGGCTCCGGGCGGCGGCATAGAACGTCAGGAAGTTGTCGGCGGTCGGCGCGCACGGCATGAAGCCGCCGGTGCCATTGGTGGTCTCGCCGATCACGGCGATCGCCGCGGTCAAGGTCGTCATCTTCTCGGGCGCGACCGATGGGTTGCTCGAATCGACCGGATCCCACGCGACGACGGCCTTGATCCGCGGATCGAGCGAGGCCGCGTACACGCTGATCTTGCCGCCGAGGGAGTGCCCGGTGACGGCGACCTTCTGCGCATCCACCGCGAGCGCGGTCTGGGCCAGCGCCCACGTGATCACCGCCGGCACGTCCTGCGCGAGCTTGTTGTGATCGGCGGAGAACCCGGTGTCCGCATAGTCGGTGAGCACCACGACGAAGCCCCAGGTGGCGAGGTGGCGCGCATACGAGGTGTACTGCGTGCGTGCCATCTGAAAGCCCGGGGACACGACGACCAGCGCGTGGGGGCCGGCCGAGGACGGCGTGAACACGGTGGCCGGAAGGGTGCGCCCCGCGGTGGCGCCCGGGATCGAGGCGGTCGCCGTCGTCACCGTCGCAGAACCGTCGTTGACCGGATCGCCGGCGGCCATCGGCGCGTCGATGCTCGACGAGCCGTCCGGACCTCGTCCATCACCACCGCCGGGAGTTGCGTCAACGAGGTTGCTTGAGCTTTCGCCGCACGCGGCGACGAGGCACAGGAACAAGAGTGGGGTCTTCAGCACGGGCTTCCTCCTCGATCAGGCGCTGCAGTGTGGGCAGCAAGAGCTTGCGGCGTACGAGCACGACGAGGCGCTCGGACAGGCGGGTGGCGGCGGTGGTCAACCTCGCGAGGTCGCCCGGCTTCGCGCGGCGGATCACGCCCTCGCGAAACAACCGGAGCTCGACCGCGGTCAGCGCGCGGAGCGCCGCGAGGTAGTCGTTGAGGATCTCGAAGGGCAGCATCTCCGCCGAGATCCCCGCGCGGCGGGCGGCGCCGAGGGTGGACAACAGGGCGAGATCGTCGCCGCGATACTTGTCATCGATCGGGCTCTTCACCGCCAGGCCCATCGCGGCGAGCACCTCGAGCTCGCGCTCCGAAGCGCCGCGGGCCACCAGCTCCTCGCGGCTCCGC
>JAYVRN010000225.1:0-6755 GCA_043776275.1 Myxococcales bacterium
GCATCCACCGCGACCCGATCGCTGCCTCGAACGCAGCGCTCACCGTTCATCCCGCGGAGGCCAAGGATTCGTCATGTCTCGTTTGCTTATCGCCGCCTCGCTCATCGCCTCCCTCGCCACCTCCGTGTTCGCCTCCGAGCAGCGCTTCGCAGCGCCGCCCCCCGACGTCTCCACCGTGGGCGCACGCGCCGACCTGCCCGTGCAATCGGTCGAGCGCCGCATGATCCTCGATCGCGCCACGGTGCGCGCGAAGCTCGCCGAGCAGCGCGCGGCGAACCTCTCGCGGTTCCGCGCGTACCAGCAGGCCGGCGTGTTCCCGAGCAACACGTTCGACACGCGCAAGCTCAACGTGTGGATGGACGCCGACGGCCACCTGTGTGCCGCCGCGACGATCATCAATGCCTCGGGCCAGAGCGACCTCGTGAAGCGCGTCGCCAGCCAGAGCAACTTCATCCGCCTCGCCGACATGCGTCAGGGTCCGCTGATGGACTGGATCCTGACCTCGGGTCTGACCCAGGACGAGATCGCGGCGATCCAGGAGCCGTTCATGCCCGTGTACCAGGAGCAGCCGGTTGTGGAGCCGAAGCTGCGAGCCGCGGAGAACGCGCGCCTGATCAAGAAGTACAAGCAGGTCACCGCGATGATCGTCAAGAACCAGAAGAAGAGCCTCGACCTCGCGGCGGACCGCCTGATGAAGAACCAGGAGCTGGCCTGGAAGCTCGTCAACGGCTGATCCCACGGGGACAACCACCGACGCTGGCGTGGTGGCTCGCCGATCTCCGGCAGCCGACGCCCGTCCCATCGCCGGAGTGCGCAGGGGTGACCTCCCTCCTTGCCTGCGCGCTCCGGCGACGACGTTTCGGGGGAGGCACGCGTATCATCCGCGGATGGCGGACGACCCGAGGATCACGGCGCTGGAGACCGCGGTGGCCGAGCTCCGCGACGAGGTGGAGCGGCTCCGCGCGGGGCGCAACCGATCGATGCGCGACACCCTGCAATGCCCGGCGTGCGGCAGCACGCGGATCCTGCACTTCACGCGGATCAAAGATCTTGGCCACAACCAGATGGTCGACCTCGCACTCCAGCGGCAGTACTCGATCTGGCGGGGCGTCAAGCTGAGCGCCGCGGCGCTCGAGGCGTTCGCGTGTCGGGGTTGCCGGCTCGTCGAGTGGCACGCGATCTCACTCGACGACGTGGAGCCCGACGGCAATGAAGTCGTCGAGCTCGATGGCTCGCAGGGCGGGGCGATGGTTCCGGCCCCGTACCGATAGGGCAGGCGGCGCGAAGCGGCGCCCGAAGCGGCGTACGAAGCGGCGTATGATGGGCGCCATGCGGCTCGTGGTCCTCCTCATCGCGCTCGTGCTGCAGCTCGCGGGCTGTCAGCAGCAGGCGCATGCGCCGGCGGCGCTCCTCGATCTGAACCGGGCCACGGTCGCCGAGCTCGAGAAGCTACCTGGCATCGGTGACAAGCGCGCGCGCAGCATCATCGCGTCGCGCAACGCTCGCGGCGGCCACTTCGTGCGGCTCGAAGATCTCCTGAAGATCGATGGCATCGGCGAGGGCACCGTCGACCGGATCCGTCCGCTGGTCATCGTCGGCCCACCGCGCGAGTAGGCGCCCTTGCGCGAGAATGCCAACGCGCGAGGAGGCCACGCGCTCGTCTGCCGACCTTGCTCGCCAGCCCCAAGCGATCACGTCGCGGTCGAGATCTCGCGGACCACGGCGTCGAGGACCTCGGCGCCCCACCCGAGGCCCGCGATCGGGACGCGCTCGTCGTGCCCGTGGAACATGTCGGCGAACCGGATCCCGGAGCCCTTCTCGATCTTCACCGGAGAGAACCCGTACCAGCGCGCGCCCATGCGGGAGAAGTACTTCGCATCGGTGAACCCGGGGATCAGGTACGGCAGCACCACGGCGCCGGGCTCACGGGCCTCGATCTGGCGCTTGATGCTGTCGTAGACCGGCGACGCCACGGGCTCGGTGACCACCGGCGGCGCGGACTTGATCACCTCGAGCTCGACCTCGGGCCCGAGCACGGCGCGGAGCTCGCGGAGCAGATCTTCATCGGTCTGGCCGGGCAGGGTGCGGCCATCGATCTCGAACTCGGCGACACCCGGGATCACGTTCGTCTTTCCGCCCGCGCGCACCACGGTGGCCGCCGCGGTGTTCGCGAGCAGGGCCGAGAAGCTCCGCGACAGCGACGCACCCGGGACCAGCCGCGCGACACGCGCGAGTAGCTGCGGCCGCGCGAGGAGCTTCATCAGCGGCTGGATCAGCGCAGGCTGACGCGCGCGCAGTGCATCGAGGAACTCGGTGACGTGCGTGGTGGCGTGCAGCGGGAGCTGCGTCTTGCCGAGCTTGGCGAGCGCCTCGCCGAGCCGGGTGATCACGCTGTCGTGCCGGGGCATCGAGCCGTGGCCGGGCTCACCGGTGACGCGGGCGCGCACCCAGCAGAAACCCTTCTCGGCGACCTGGATCGGATAGAACGTGGTGTCTCCGAGGTGGAGGGAGAACCCGCCCGATTCACCGATCGCGTACTCGGCCTTGACCAGCGCTTCGTGCTGCTCGACGAGGAAGCGCGAACCGAGATCGCACCCGGCCTCCTCGTCGGCGACCGCCGCGAAGATCACATCGCGATCGAGGCGCGTGCCGCTGGCCGCGAGCCGCCGCATGATCGCGGTGCACATCGCGGCCATGTTCTTCATGTCGATCGCGCCGCGGCCCCACAGACATCCCTCGAACTCGTCTCCGGAGAACGGCGGCCGCCGCCACTTCGAAGGATCGGCCTCCACCACATCGAGGTGCGCGGTCAGGAGCAGCGGCGGCAGCTTACCGGTGCCGCGGTGGCGCACCACCAGGTTCGTGCGTGCGGGTGCGGCCTCGAGCAACACGGGCTCCAGCCCCACCTCGCGCAGCTCGCGCTCGAGGAACTGTGCGCAGATCCGCTCGTTGCCGGGCGGGTTCGTGGTGTCCATGCGCAACAGCGCCTGGCACAAGCGCCGCGTATCCTCGGCGAGCTCCGGCAATGACATCGCGGGGAGCCTAACCGTTCTCGAGAGCGGCCGCGATCGTCTCGAGCGTCTTGAGCCGCGCGAACTTCTTGCAGTTGCCTTCGACGAGCGTCCACGGCGCGAACTCGGTCGACGTCCGCTCCACCATCTCGTTGACGGCCTGATCGTAGAGCGGCCAGCGCTTGCGGTTGCGCCAGTCCTCCTCGGTGATCTTGAACTTCTTGAAGCCCACGGCCGAACGCTCCTCGAACCGGCGGAGCTGTTCGTCTTGATCGATGTGCAGCCAGATCTTCACGATCGCCACGCCACCACGCGCGAGCTGCTCCTCGAACTCGTTGATCTCGCCGTACGCACGCTGCCAGTCCACGGGCGCGCAGAACCCTTCGACCCGCTCGACGAGGACGCGCCCGTACCACGAGCGATCGAAGATCGTCATCTGACCGGCGCGCGGGAGGTGACGCCAGAACCGCCACAGGTACGGGTGCTTGCGCTCGTCCTCGGAGGGCGCCGCGATCGGGACGATCCGGTACATCCGCGCGTCGAGCGCACCGGTGACACGACGGATGTTGCCGCCCTTCCCAGCCGCGTCGACGCCCTCGTAGACGATCACCGACGGGATCTTCTTCTTGAGCGCGCGCCGCGCGGCACGGTTGAGGCGGCCCTGCGCCTCCTCCAGCTGCTCGCGGTACACCTCGTCGTCCACCGTCTGGGTCAGATCGAGCGTCGACAGGATCGTCACGCTCGGCGCGCTCGCGGTGGGCGGCGCGCTCGCGGTGGGCGGCGGGCTCGCGGTGGGCAGCGGGCTCGCGGTGGGCAGCGCGCTCGCGGTGGGCAGCGCGCTCGCGGTGGGCGATGGCTCCGCAGGTGGCGCGGGCTTCGGTCGCGACGCGCGATTCGCGAGCTGGAGGCGGAGGGCATCGCGAAGCGCGCGCCCCACGGTCAGCGTCTGGTAGCGGCGATCGCTCGCCTCGATCACCTGCCATGGCGCGGAGGCCGTGGACGTGCGCCTGAGGGCATGCGCCGAGATCTTGGCGAACCGATCGTAGATCTCGAAGTGCTCCCAGTCCGCGTCGGTGACGCGCCAGCGCGTACGCGGGTCCTTCTCGAGCGAGCGGAGCCGCTTGCGCTGCCGCTCCTTCGACAGGTGCATCCAGAACTTCAACAGCACCGCGCCGTCGGCGGCGAGCAGGCTCTCGAACGCCACCACCTCGGCGAGCTGACGATCGAGCTCGGCTTCCTTGATCTGCCGATACGCGCGCTGGACGATCGGTGCGGTGTGCCACGCGCCGAAGAAGATGCCGATCTTCCCGCGCGGTGGCAGGGAGCGCCAGAACCGCCAGTAGGCGGGCCGTTCACGCTCCTCGTCCGTCGGGGGCGCCACGGCGAGCGTCTCGACGAACCGCGGGTCGAGCCATTCGAGCAGCGTGTTGACGGTCTCGCCCTTACCAGCGCCGTCGACACCGCCGACGACGATGATCACGGGGAAGTCCGCCTTGCGGAGATCGAGCTGCGCTTCGAGCAGCTCCTCCCGCAGCACGGGCAGCTCTCGCTCGTAGTCTTCCTTGCTGATCGTGCGTCCGATCTCTGCAGCTTCGAACATCACGCACATCGTAGCGCCGCTCGGCACCGATGCGTGAATGACCGCGTCGTGCAAAGCTTGCGCACATGACGTCACGGTTGGTGATCGGATCGTTCGTCGCGGCGGCGGCCTTTGCTGGTCTCGCTGGGCTCGGGGCGCTCGGGCTCGCGGATGCGACGAAGCCCGTGCCGGCCAAGTCCAAGCCCAAGCCCGGGCCCGCGGCGAAGGCGCCTCCGACGGAGTTGCCACCGACCGAGCGGTTCGAGCGCGACGTGATGTTGCGGCTTCACATGCACGACAACTTCGATCTGCTGCGCGCGATCGAGCGCCTGTTGATCCGCGGCAAGCTCGAGGAGGCGGCGCGGTTCGCCACCGCGATCGCCGAGGTTCCGGACTCGCCGGCCCACGGATCGTACGCCTCACAGGCAGTGCTCGTGCGCGATCGGGCTGCGGCCGTGGCACGCGCCACCACGGTCGATCAGGCGTGCAAGCTCGAGGCGAAGCTGGCGGCGGCGTGCGGCGGCTGCCATGTCGAGACCAGCGTCGCTCCCGAGTTCCGCGCGTACCCGGCGGCGCCGCCCGATGTCCAGACCGTCGAAGGGCGGATGGCGCGTCATCGCTGGGCCGCCGATCGGCTGTGGGAGGGGATCGTCGGCGGCGCAGACGAGCCGTGGAGGGCCGGCCTCGACGTGCTCGCGGCCGCGCCGTTCGATTGGGGGGATCGCGCCAAGGAGCGGGCCACGCTCGCGCGCGATCTCCAGCGGCTGGCCGCCACGGCGCGCAAGCGCAAGGTCGCCGACACCCTCGACAACCGCGCCACCTCGTACGGAGAGATGCTCTCGACCTGCGCGGCCTGCCACACGCTTCCTGCCGGCGCGCCCGCTTCCTCGCCCAAGAAGCCGTAGTGGTGCACACGTGTGTTTGCGATCGCGCTGTGGTCCGGCCACCAGCGACGTCGCCGATTTAGCGCGGTCGTTCCTTGACGATCCCGCGCGTGGACCGGACTCTCGCCGCGATGCAGGCCGAGCGGCTCGGCAAGTACCAGCTGGTACGGCACCTCGCGTCTGGTGGGATGGCGAACGTGTATCTCGCGCGGCTGTCGGGCCCCGGCGGCTTCGAGCGCCACGTGGTGCTCAAGACCCTGCGCACCGACGGCGTCGCGGATCCTGCGCTGATCCCGATGTTCCTCGACGAGGCGCGGGTCGTGGCCACGCTCCATCACCAGCACATCGCGCAGGTCTACGAGGTCGGCCGCGAGGACGAGACCTATTTCCTCGCGATGGAGTACGTGCACGGCGAGACCGTTCGCCAGGTGCTCGAGACCGCGGTCGAGCACGAGCGCACGCTGCCCCTCGCGTTCGGCATCACCGTGGCGTGCGCTGCGGCGGCGGGGCTGCACCATGCTCACGAGCGACGGGGTTCCAGTGGCGCACTGCTCGGGATCGTCCATCGCGATGTCACGCCCTCGAACGTGATCGTCAGCTACGACGGCTCGGTCAAGCTGATCGATTTCGGGATCGCGAAGGCCGAGGGCCGCGCCACGCACACGCGCACGGGCTTCATCAAGGGCAAGGTCGGCTACATGGCGCCGGAGCAGGTCCGAGGCTATGCCGTCGATCGCCGGAGTGATGTGTTCGCGCTCGGCGTGCTCGCCTACGAGCTGACCACGCAGAAGCGCGCGTTCGCCGCCGAATCGCAGTTCGAGGCGCTCGAGCGCACCGTGCACAGCGATCTGATCGCTCCTTCGCAGGTGGTCCCCGGCTTCCCCGCCGATCTCGAGGACGTGATCCTCACGGCGCTGGAGCACGATCCCGACGATCGCTATCCCGATGCCGATGCGATGCGGCGCGCGCTCGAGCGGGTGGCCAGTTCGCTGCAGATCCCGATCGGCCAGGCCGCGGTCGTGAGCGTCCTGGACAAGCTGTACGGGTTCCGTCCCGAGCCTTGGCTCCTGGGGCGCGGGAGCCGCGACGATCTCGACGACGAGCTGACGCCCGTCCGCGAGCCACCGCCAGTGCTCGAGATGCGCGCGCTGGCCGATTCGCGAGGGTTCGCGCGAGGGAGCGGCGAGCACGATTCGCTCGATGACGAGACGCCGACGCTGCCGCCGGTGCCTCCACCGGAGTGTTTCGCCGTGGACTTCGAGGAGCAGGTGACCGATCGGC
>JAYVRN010000226.1:0-2092 GCA_043776275.1 Myxococcales bacterium
GCCGAGGCACGTGTTCGCGACTTTCGGGCGCTCGGCGACGAAGATCAGGGTGTCGCCGGGGACCGCCTGGGCGATCCGGTTGACCTCGTTGCGCGCCTCATCCGAGAAGCTCTTCGCGAACGGGGCCTGCCAGACGCCGCCCTCCTGCACGCGCGCGAACGCTACGCCCTTGACGCCGAACGACTTGGCGAAGTCCGTGAGGCCATCGAGCACGGAGCGCGACAGCTTCTCGGCGGGCCCGGGGACACGCAGGCACTTCACGATGCCGCCACCGGCGACCACGCTCTCGAAGATCTTGAAGCCGCTCTTACCCGACGGGGCCGACACGTCGCACAGCACGAGATCGAGCCGGAGGTCCGGCTTGTCCACGCCGTACTTGTCCATCGCCTCGGCGAACGTCATCCGCCGCAGGGGCAGGGTGAGCTCGATCCCGAGCACCTCGCGCCATAGCGTGGAGATCAGGCCCTCCATCATGGTCTGGAGGATGGGCTCGGTGACGAACGACATCTCGATGTCGATCTGGGTGAACTCCGGCTGCCGCTCGTTGCGCAGATCCTCGTCGCGGAAGCAGCGGACGATCTGGAAGTACTTCTCGTAGCCCGCGACCATCAGCAGCTGCTTGAAGATCTGCGGCGACTCCGCGAGCGCGTAGAAGTTGCCGGGGTTGAGCCGCGAAGGGACGAGGAAGTTCCGAGCGCCGCCGGGCGTGTACTTGACCATGAACGGCGTCTCGATCTCGAGGAAGCCGTTGTCGCCGAGGTACTTGCGGGTCGCGCGCGTGATCTGCGACCGCATGATCAGGTTCTTCTGCAGCTTCGGGCGCCGTAGATCCAGGTAGCGATACTTGAGGCGGAGCGTGTCGTTGGTGTCGACGTCGTCCTCGATCGCGAACGGGGGGGTCTCGGACTTCGAGAACACCTCGAGCGTCTTGACCCACACCTCGACGCCGCCGGTGATCATCTTGTCGTTGACCTTGCCACCGCGCGAGCGGACCTCGCCGACGATCCCCACACACCACTCCGAGCGGAGCGAGCCGGCCGCCTGGTGAGCCTCGAGCGAGAACGACGGGTCGAACACCAGCTGGGTGATGCCCTCGCGGTCGCGGAGGTCGACGAACACGGCCTGGCCGTGGTCACGGTAGGTCTTGACCCAGCCGGTCAGGACGACGGTCTGGCCGGCGTCCCCCGTGCGAAGTGCGCCGCAGCTGTGACTCCGGGTGTGCGTGGACAGAAACGCGCTCATGAGGCGGGCACGATAGCGCACTGGACCTGGACCGGGTGCGATCCCGCCCCACATCTGGTTTTCCCAGTAGTTGCGATCGGATCCGATCCCTCTGCCTGTGGAAAAGTGGATCCACCGCGCAGCGCCGCGATAGCATTTTCTTGTTGGCGGCGATGGGGTTGGGAGGCGACGAACGGCGCCATGACGCAGCACGGCAGCTCCCCTGGGTGGGTACCCGGGTCGCGTGAGCTACGTCGTCGGCAGCTACTTCCTTATGTGCTTGAATAACAGGAGTCCTCGTTGAGCGAACTGTTGACCGCCACGCCTTCAAGCCCCCACGCGGATCCCTGCTCCGGCCCGAATGCCGGCGCATCGTTGATCGGCACGAGCGAAGGTGCGAGCCGCGCAGTGGGGCTGGTCGAGGCCATGCGCCGCGCCCGCAAGACGACCTCGGTCCCCGCCGAGATCCTCGAAGCGCAGGATTCGCTGGAGCGTCGGATCCGCGCCCACATGACCAAGGGTCGGGTGCTCGTCACGCTGACCGACAACCGGTACACGATGATCTCGGTCCGTCGGCTCCCGCGCGAGAAGCGGTACGAGGTCCGGCTCCATCACATGTTCGCGGACGCCGATCCGGTGATCACGCGCGCCCTCGCGCACTACGTCGCGGAGAACGACGCGGATGCCTCCCGCGTCCTCGGCGACTTCATTGATGCGAACTCCGATCACGTCCGCGGCCGCGCTCGGCGCACGCCCGCGCAGGTGATCTTCACCGCGGGCGAGTTCCACGATCTCCGCCAGATCTATGACGAGATCAACACGCGGTACTTCGAAGGCAAGATCGACGCCTCGATCACGTGGGGCGCGCGCA
>JAYVRN010000227.1:0-6721 GCA_043776275.1 Myxococcales bacterium
GATGCGTTCGTGCTCGTCGGTGGATCGTCCAAGATCCCCGCGGTCTCGAAGATGCTCCGCGATCGCTACAAGAAGAGCGTCAAGAGCGACCTCAACCCGGACGAGATCGTGGCGATGGGCGCGGCGCGGTTCGCCGCCTCGTTCACGCCGAGCCTCGCGCCGGAGATCAGCGACGCCGCGCCGCGGGTCGATTCGAGCGTCACGGTGTCCGCGGAGCTCGCGAACACCAACATCAAGGACGTGGTCAGCCACACGCTGGGCATCGGCCTGATCGACGACATCTATGACTCGTTGATCCCGAAGGATCACGTGATCCCTCACCGCGTGACCCGCGGCGGCTACACCACCGCGCGCGACAACCAGACCAGCATCTTCGTGCCGGTGTTCCAGGGTGATAATCCCAAGGCGTCGCAGAACAGCCAGATCGGGACGGTGGTGATCGATGGGCTCGCGCCGGAGCCCAAGGGCGCGCACCAGTTCCAGATCACGTTCGCCCTCGACGCCAACGGCATCTTCGATGGCTCGATCACGCACGTGCAGAAGGGCACCGTGACGCCGATCAAGCTCGATCGCGCGGACGTGGGCCTGACGCAGAAAAAGCGCGTGGAGCTCGCCGCGGTGCTCGAGGCCGGGCAGCTGCCACCGGCCCCCGGCTCTCCGCAGCCGAGCACGGGGAGTGGCCCCACCTCTTCGGCTCCCGCCGGTGGCGGCATGGGTGCCGGTGATCCGGTGGATGCCCTCGTCGATCAGGCGAGCGAGCTGATGTCGACCCTGCCGGCGGACCGCCAGCGCGAGATGCGCGATGCGATCACCAAGGTGATCCAGGCGCGCGCGTCCGGCATCAACGTCGCGGGCGCGGTGGCCACGCTGACCGCCCTCGTGATGCGTAGCCGGAACTGAGCGGTGCGGGCGGTCCCGGCGATCGCCGCGCTGATCCTGGCGGTGCCCTCGGTGGCGCATGCCGAGCGCGCGGTGACCGGGACCGTGGTCGATGACGCGACGGGGATGCCGGTCCCCGGGGCGCTGGTCGCGATCGGCGCACACGAGGCCGCGACCGACGACGACGGGCTGTTCCGGGTCACCGACGTGCCGTTCGGCCGGATCGACGTGGTGGTGATCGCGGATGGCTACCGCGCATACTTCGGCTCGGCCCGGGTGGGCGCCGAGCTCGCGGTGCGCCTCGAGGCCGAACGGGGAGGGGGAGAGGTGATCCACGTCAGCGGTCGGGTGCCGAGCGGAGCGCCGCTGCACCTCGATACGCAGGCGATCCGGAACCAGCCGGGCGCGGGCAACGATGTGCTGCGCGCGCTGCAGAGCCTGCCGGGGGTGGCACGCACGCCGTTCGGCCTCGGCGGGCTCGCGCTGCGCGGCACCGCGCCACGAGACACCAAGGTCTACCTCGACGGGATCGAGGTGCCGCTGCTCTATCACTTCGGCGGCATCGCCTCGTTCCTGCCGACGGGCGCCGTCGACGAGGTGACGCTGGAGCCTGGCGGGGCGAGCGTGCGCTACGGGCGCGGGCTCGGTGGCGTGGCGGTGGTCACCTCTCGCACGGGCCGCCACGATCGCTGGCGTGCGGGCGGCGAGATCAGCCTGCTCCACGCGGCCGCGCTCGCGGAGGGGCCGGGGCCGCTCAAGGGCGGATGGTTGATCGGTGCGCGCCGCTCGTACTTCGATGCCCTCGAGGAGGCCGCGGGCCTCGATCTCTCGCTCGCACCTCGTTACGCGGACGCGCAGCTGCGCTGGGAGTCTGGCGATGGACGGTGGATGGCGATCCTGTTCGCCTCCGACGACAAGCTGCGCCTGCTTCACGATCCGAACGATTCGAGCGCGGGCGGGGTCAACACGAGCAGCGTCAAGTCCTTCACGTACACCTCGCGGTTCGCACGGCTCGGCGTGCGGTATCGCGCGGTGCGCGGGGCGACCTCGCTGACGATCCTCCCGTCGTTCGGGATCGATGATGTCAACGCGCGCGCGAATCACGAGGACATCGACAAGGGCATGCATCGGACCACGGTGCCGCTGTCCCTGCGAGGCGAGGTGGCGACCGCGCTCGCCGGTGGCACGCTCGCCTTCGGCTTCGATGGCGGCTGGCAGCGCCACTCGTACGACATGATCAACACGCCGCCGCCGAGCCCGATGGATCCCTCGCCCGACATGGTGGTGCATCGCTCGCTCTCGCGCTGGGCCGCGGATGCGGGTGCGTGGGTCGAGCAATCGTGGTTCCTCGCGGGCGAGCGGATCGAGCTGCGGCCCGGGCTGCGCGGCGATCATTTCGGGCTCTCCGATCAGTGGACGCTCGATCCGCGGCTGCTGGTCACCGAGGCGCTGCCGGGCGGCCTGACGCTGACGCAATCGGTCGGTCGCTACCACGCGCCGCCGCTCGTCACCGACTTCGATCCGATCTTCGGTGATCGCGTGATGCTCGGCTCGTCGGCGACCCAGGTGGCGGTGGGGCTCAAGTCGATCGTCGGCGACGACAAGGAGATCTCGGCGACCGCCTACTACCAGGATCTCGAGGAGCTGCCCGTCGATGCGATCAGCTCGGCCACCCCGACCTCGGCGAACGGCGGCACGGAGTCCGGGGGGCTGCTCGGCATCAGCCGCGAGCTGGTCGACACGCAGTTCGGTTCGTACAGCTATCGCGAGGCGATCGGCTCGGGGCACACCTATGGGCTCGAGCTGATCGCGCGGCGCAACGTGGGCCGGTGGACGGGATGGATCGCGTACACCTACGCCCGCTCGTATCGCCAGAACCCGGCCAAGGACGATGTGGTGCATCCGTACGTCCTCGATCAGCCGCACTCGCTCACCGTGGTCGGCACGACGGCCGTAGGCGCGCACTGGAGGATCGGCGGCCGGGTGCGCTACACGACCGGGAATCCGCTGACGCCGGTGGCGGCCGCGTACCTCGATGCGAGTGGGGACTGGGTCGCCGTCGATGGCAAGCTGCTCTCGCAACGGCTGCCGGACTTCTTCCAGCTCGATCTCCGGATCGATCGCTCGTGGCGCCGCGCCTCGGGCGTGTGGAACCTCTACATCGACCTGCAGAACGTGATCAACCGCAAGAACCCCGAGGGCGTGACCTACAGCTCGGACTATGCGCGGCGCAGCTACACCAATGGCCTGCCGATCTTTCCTTCGATCGGCGTGGAGCTGATCCCATGAGAGGGAGCGTGTGCGGCGCCG
Source organism: Myxococcales bacterium (assembly GCA_043776275.1). Classification (GTDB taxonomy): domain Bacteria; phylum Myxococcota_A; class Polyangia; order Haliangiales; family Haliangiaceae; genus JABFXX01. The sequence goes on from JAYVRN010000227.1 coordinate 3,190, forward strand.
TGGTCGCCGCGTGCCTGGGATGCGCGGGATGTGGAGATCAGCTCGCGCGCGATGTGGTGGACGATGCGGTGAGCGGCGCGCAGCTCCAGGTCGAGTGGACGTTCTATGGCGATGGCTCGCGCCAGCCCGCGCCGGGTGCGTACTACGACATCGAGCTCGCGGCGCGCTGCTCGGCGACCCACTGGGCCGACGGGAAGGATCGCTGTGCGCCCAGCGCAGACCCGGCGTTCTACGTGAACGCCGCGTGCTCGGCGCTTGTCGGGCGTGGCGATTCGATCGAGAAGCCGCGATTCTTCCTAGGCTACGACCAGATCGGCGACCAGCGGCTGCCGGCGCGGCTGTATCGCGCGGGGCCACCGATCGAGCCGGTGGCGCAGATCTACGAGAAGGTCGACGGCACGTGCCAGGGGCCGTTCTCGACCACCACGCAGCTCCCCTACTACGATCTGATCGACGAGATCCGCGGCGCGGATCTGGTGGCACTCGAGGAGCGCGAGGTCGGCGCGGACGATGCGCGGATCGGCCTGCGGGTGCTCGACGGCGAGGATGGATCGCACGTGCCGCTCGGCCTCCACGATCGCGTGCTCGATGCTCCATGTCGCGCCGTCGATCGCCCCGACGGTCCGGTGTGCGAGCCGGAGGTGCGCGTGGCGTACCAGTACGTCGATCCGGCGTGCGAGCTGCCGGCGATCATCGTGTTCGAAGGTAGTCCGGTGCCTGCCGTGGTCACCCGCGGCGACGCCACCGGATGCCGCACGTACTACGGGCTCGGCGCGCCCAGCGCAGGTCCGGTCTACCAGCGGGCAGGTGCCGCGTGCGCCGGCATCGCCCTTGGTCCGAACGAGCGCGCGTACCCGCTCGCGGCACCGCTCGCGCTCGCCGCGCTCGAGCGCAGCGTGGAGGATGTGGCCGGGCCTCGGCTGCAGCGGATCGCCCTGGCTGCGGGCGCGCTGCGGTTCTACGACGAGCACATGTTCGACACGGCGACGCGTGGCGCGTGCTCGCGGACCACGCTCGGCGATGCGGAGCGCTGTCTCCCGGACCCGCTCGCGCCGGCGCGGATCCTGTTCTCCGCGGGCTGCACGCTCGAGGTGCCGGTGGTCGAGCTCCGCGAGCCGACCTGCGCGCCGGTGGCGTTCGCGATCACGAGCACGAACCTCGAGCCCGAGCTCCACGCGATCGGCGATCGGATCACCACGCCGCTGTTCACCGGGAGCCCGGGAGCCTGCTCGCCCTACACCCCGCAGGCCGGGACCTCCGTCCGCGCGCTGGGGCCGGCACTCCCCGTGGACACGTTCGTCGGTGGTCACGTGGCGGGGGAGCGATGAGGCGCCACCCGCGTCACGTGCTGGCGGTGGTGCTGCTGCTCGCCGGCTGCGGGGACGGCTCGCCCGCGCCGCGGCTCGACGGCGCCACACCACCGTACGGCCCACTGATCGGCGGCACGCGGATCGTGCTCGCCGGTGCGGGCTTCGGCGACGACGCGCGGGTGCTGATCGGAGGCCGCGAGGCGCCGCTCGCGCACGCGATCGACGACGCCACCCTCGAGGTCGTGATCCCGCCGAGCGATCGCCCGGGCGATGCCGAGGTGGTGGTGCTCGGCCACACCGGGACCGCGACGGCCACCCATCTGTTCCATTACAGCGCGCCGCCGGTGATCGATGCTGTGACCCCCGACGAGGTGGTGGCCTCCTCGAGCTCGACGAGGATGACCGTGACCGGCGCGGGCTTCGTCGACGACGGGGCAGGGGAGGTGAGGATCCTCGTCGACGGCGTGCTCGCCGCGGACGTCGAGATCGAGAGTGATACCCGGCTGACGTTCACGGCGCCGCCGGGGATCCCGCTCGTGCGGCCGGAGCTCGCGGTCGTGGATCTGCGTGGCACGGGCACCCGACCGCGCGGCTTTCGCTACCGGCCGGCCGTCCGCGGAGGGATGCTGCTGTTCGGGCGGTTCGGCGAGGCGTTCGCCACGTTCTTCGATCCGCTCGATGGCTCGACCCTCCAGATCCCACGCGCGCAGACCGCGGCGATCTTCTCCGCGATCGTCGTCGATGATCGCGGCGACTACTGGGGTGTCGACCGCAGCCGCAGCTTCGGACGCATCGACATGCGCACCCAGACGCTCGAGGCTCCGGTGGCGCTCGGCGTGCTGCTCCCGGCGATGGTGCGCGTGGGCGATCAGCTCTACGCGATCGACCGGCTGTCACGCCGGATCGGGCTCCTCGATCGCGCGACCGGCGCGTTCACCGCCGTCGGCTCCACCGTCCTGACCTGCTGCGGCTCGTACGGCCTCGCGTTCGATGGCCAGACCCTGTGGTTCACCCAGCGCTCCACGACCGGCACCGCGATCAACTCGATCGATCCCGTCACCGGCACGGTCGGGACGCCCGTCGAGCTGACCGGGGTGCCCGGCTTACACATCGAGGAGATGCGCTGGCGTGGCGGCGTGCTCTACGCCTCGAACACGAACGCGACGCTGGTCACCATCGATCCGAACACGGGGGCCGTCACGACGCTCGCCGTGGTGGTGGAGCGGGCCAATGCAATGGAGATCCTCGAGTAGCGGCTACAGCTGCGCCATCAGCTGCGTCGACGGCATCGGGGTCGAGAACATCGGGAAGTCGTACTTGAGCGCGTTTGCGTGCTCCTCGCTCGACGTGGCGGCCACGCAGTCGGTCAGCGTGATCACGTCGAACCCGTGCTCGTACGCGGTCCGCATCGTGGATTCGACGCAGCAGTTGGTCAGGAAGCCGCCGAGCACCACGGTCTTGATGCCCTTGCTGCGCAGGATGAAGTCGAGGTTCGTGCTCGCGAACGTATCGAGACCGCGCTTGCCCTCGATCACGATATCGCCGTCCTTCGGCGCAACGTCCTCGACGATCGCGGCGCCCCACGAGCCCTTCACGAACGCCTTGCCATCCACGACCCCCTTGAGGATGCCGTACGGATGCTTGGTCAGCTCCGTGTAGCCCGGGGCGAACGTGATCGGTGCGTGCATGATCGAGATGCCGTGCGCGCGCGCCCACGCGATGAGCTTGACGGTGTTCGCGAGCATGTTGGTCTCGGTCATCACCTTCTCGACGGCGGGATGGAGTACCCCGCCCTTCGAAGTGAACTCGTTCTGGAACTCGATGAGGACGACGGCGGTGGTGGTGGGATCGATCGGCATGAGAGCCTCCTTCCCTCCTTGGATAGCAGCTTGTCCGACAAGCTGGCAAGTGGTACCGTGGCCTCGTGCCTGCCGCTCCGCGTCGAACTCCTCCGCTGTCGCTGTCCGCCGAGGAGCGCGCGCCGCTCAGCATCGCGGTGGCGCGGCGGCTGCGCGAGGCGATCGTCTCCGGCCAGGTCCCACTCGGGGGCGAGCTCCCCAGCGAGAAGGATCTCGGCAAGCAGCTCAAGGTCGGGCGCTCCACGATCCGCGAGGCGCTCCGGATCCTCCAGGCGCAGGGGCTGCTGTCCGGAGGGGACACCGTGTCCACGGCACGGCCCCGCGTCACCGCCGCGCTCACGATCAGCACCGCCGCATCGACGA
>JAYVRN010000228.1:0-6675 GCA_043776275.1 Myxococcales bacterium
CCTGATCTGGAACAAGCAGCGGATCGGCATGGGCTACCACTACCGCGCGATGTACGAGTGCATCCTGTTCTTCGAGAAGGGGAAGCGGAAGCTTCACGACCTCGGCATCTCGGACATCATCGAGCAACCGCGGATCAACGGGGGCTATCCTGCCGAGAAGCCGCCACAGGTCGCGAGCGTGCTGATCGGGCAGAGCACGGAGCCCGGGGCGCTGGTGATCGATCCGTTCATGGGGTCGGGCTCCACGGGCGTCGCCGCCGTCGGCCTCGGCCGCAACTTCATGGGCAACGATCTGTGCGAAGAGGCGATGCAGATCACGCGACAGCGCCTGCTCGAGACCGGGGCCAAGGAATCGCTTGGCGCTCCGGAGGCCACGCCGCACTCGCAGCTCGGTCTGCAGATGTAAGCTGCGCGGCGATGGGGATGACCGGCAACCAGTATCGAGATCTGATCGCGGGTTACATCCATCGCTGCTACGAGCCGTTCGGCTTGATGGTCTACACCGAGATCTCGCTCGGCAAGACGATCATCGGCAAGGACCGCAAGATCGACGTGTTCGTCGTGCGCAGCAGCGATCAGCAGGCGATCGCGCTCGAGTGCAAGTACCAGGAGGTCCAGGGCTCGACGGACGAGAAGATCCCGTACGCTCTCGAGGATCTCGAGGCGCTGTGGGTGCCGGGCTGCCTGGTCTACGCCGGCGAAGGCTGGTCGCGCGGCATCTTGCACACGCTGGAAGCCTCGCGGCGCGCGGCGCGCTGCCTGCCGGACACCCACGCGATGATGCACTCGCCGGAGACCCGCGAGCTCGATCACGTGCTCGCGGCGACCTTTGGGTTGTGGGAGCTCGTGCTGCCGATGTCGCGCAGGTTCGCGCCGCCCGTGGGATAGGCTTGGGCCCGTGCGCGTGACCAGGCGTGATGCTCCGCGCGACGGTGCGCGTGAGGGGGGCCGCGACGGTGCGCGTGACGGGGGCCGCGACGGTGCGCGTGACGGGGGCCGCCCGCTCGGGGTCGTGTACACGCCGTCCGCGATCGCCGCGCCGATGGTGCGGCTGGCGCTCGAGCCGCTCCTGCGAGGGCGCACACCCGCAGAGCTGCTCGCGCTCCGCGTGTTCGACCCTGCGATCGGAGAGGGCGCGTTCGTGATCGAGGTGATCGAGGTGATCGCCGGGGCCCTCGTCGCGAGCTCGCCCGGGCTGGTAATCGCGGAGGCGATACGCCGCGTCGCCGCGGAGTGCGTGCTCGGGGTCGACATCGATCCCCGTGCGGTCGCGGCCGCGCGCGCGGCGACGGGCGCACCCGCGAGCGCGCTGCGTGTGGGGGATGCACTCGCGATCGATTGGCCCGCGGAGCTGCCGGAGGTGTTTGCGCGCGGAGGCTTCGATGCGGTGGTCGCGAACCCTCCGTACATCCGGCAGGAGCGCCTCACCGACAAGCGCACCCTGAAGCGGTTCGCGAGCTACGACGGCGTCGCCGACCTCTACGTCTACTTCATCGAGCTCGCGCACCAGGTGCTGCGCCCCGGCGGGCGGTACTGCCTGATCGTCCCGAACAAGTGGCTCACCACCGCGTACGGCCGCCCCCTTCGCGAACTGCTCGCCGCGGGCACGAGCGTCGACGGGATCGCGGATCTCTCGCGGGCTGACGTGTTCGCCGAGGCGGAGGCGTTTCCGTGCATCGTGTGGGGCACGGCCACCCCCGAGCGGACCACGCCGATCCGCGCCGTCCGCCCCGAAGCGATCGACGCCCACGGAAACCTGGACTCCGTGCTCCATGATGGCGGCGAGTTGATCCCGCGGGATCGATGGCGCGCGGGATCGTGGCACCTCGAGAGCGGCACAGAGCGAGCGCTGATCGAGCGGCTCGAGCGGGAGCTGCCGCGGCTGGGCGACCTGATCCCCGCGCGCCCCTCGCGCGGCGTGGTCACCGGCTGCAACCGCGCGTTTGTCATCGATCGCGCCACCCGCGATCGGTGCGTGAGCGCCGATCCCGCGGCCGACGCGTTGATCCGTCGGTTCGTGAAAGGCCGCGACCTGCGGCCGTATCACCACGTCGAAGCCGAGCGCTTCATCCTCCTGATCGATCGCGGCACCTCGCTCGACGAGCTCCCTGCGCTCGCCGCTCACCTCGCGCAGTTCCGCACGGCGCTCGAACCACGCCCCGCCGCGTGGACCGGCGCCTGGCCCGGACGCAAGCCCGGCACCTATGCCTGGTACGAGCTCCAGGATCCCGTGGGTCCGCTGATCAAGGCGCGGACGCCGCGACTGCTCTATCAGGACATCCAGACCGCGCCCGCATGTGTCCTCGATGCGCTGGGCGACGCGGTGCCCGATACCACCGTGTGGATGCTGCCCACCGAGGATCGGTTCGTCCTCGCCGTCCTCAACTCGCCGCTCTACGGCTGGTACGCCCGGCGCAGGTTCCCACCGGCGCTCAACGGATCGGTGCGCCCGAAAGCCGCGTACCTCTCGGCGCTGCCGATCCCGCGGATCTCCGATGTAGATCGACGCTCGATCACGGAGCTGGTCGAGCGCCGCCTCACTACCGCGCGCGAGCGAAGCCGGGACCTGCTCGCAGGAGCACTCGAGCTCGAGGTCCAGCTCGCCACGGCGATCGCCGACGCGTATCGGCTCACGCGCGCCGAACGCGCGCTCCTCGCGCCGTGAGCTACGGACTCGTGGGGAGGCGCACGATCAGCCGCGAACCCTCGCCGGCGCAGCGCAGCTCGCCCGCATCGCGGTGCAGGGTGAACGCGGCGAGCGCGAGCGATTCGCCTGCGTTGGCCGGCGGCTCGGGAGACGCGACGATCGTCAGGACCACGTGACCGCCGTAGACAACGGTCGTCACGTCGACGCCACGACCACGACCCGGGCCGCCGGCGACATCGAGCACGAGGGCCAGCGCGTGGGTCATCGCGGGAACCGAACATTCGAGGTTCGCGGGGACGATCGGACCGCGGAGGTTCACGTAGACGCGCTCCGCGGCGCGGGTGAGCAGTGCGCCAACCGTCGTCGGGGTCTTCGTCGGAGCCTTGGTCAGCGCGCGATTCGTGTTGAGCAGCTCGAGCACGTCACGCAGCGCGGTGTGTGCAGTGTCGAGCGCCCGCACGAGCGGAGGTGCGACCTCTCCGGAGATCTCCCCGATCTCGTCGATCGCCATCATCAGGCCCTGGAGCTTGGAGGCCAGGTCGTGGTGGAAGCTCGGAGCCCGCGAGCCGACGATCGCGAGCGGGAGCAGCTCGTCTCTCGTGGGCGCTGGATGCAACGTGCAGGCGCGATCGTGCTCGTCGAGGTGGGTCGCGGCCACGCTAGTTCTCGAGCTTCTTGTTGAAGCCGACGAGCCCCAGCAGCGCAGCCTCGGGCCACGGATCGGCGGGCACCTCGTGGATCATCCCCTCGATGCGAGTCACCTCCGAGATCCCAGGAAACTCCTGCTCGAGCGCTTCGCGCAGCGCCTCGCGACGCTCGCGACGTTCGCGATCGCCGGACATCGCGAGGAGCTCCTTGTTGCGCGCGATCGCCTCTTGCACCGTCTGCCGGAGCAGCTCGTTGTCGAACGGCTTGTTGAGGAAGCGAAAGATCTCGCCCTGGTTGATGCCATCTACGGCGGTCTCCAGCGTGCGCCTGCCGGTGAGCAGGATCCGCACGGTCTCGGGGCGAACGCGGCGCGCGTGCCCCGCGAGCTGCGCACCGGTCATCTCGGGCATCTCGTAGTCGGAGACCAGCACCGCGATCTCGTCCGCGGCGATCCAACCGAGCGCCTCGCTCGCCGACAGCGTGGCGCGCACCTCGATCGGCTCGCGTCGCAGGCAGCGCGCGACCGTCGCGAGCATCGCCTCGTCGTCATCGACACACACCACCACGGGGGGCTTGTTCTCACTCATCGGTCCACCCTCGTCAACTCGACAGCCAGCGTCGCCAACCTCGGCGATCCGTGACGCGTTCGATCTCGTCGAGCGCGGCGAGCAAGGCTCGCATCCCGGGGAACCGCGCTTGCGGGGTCTTCTGCAGGCACGTGGTGATCACGTCGGCGAGCTTGGGAGGCAAGGGGCCGTGCGGGCTCTCGACCGCCGGGATCGGCGCGCTGATGTGCATCATGCACAGCGTGCGAAGATCCTTGTGGGCGTACGGCGGCCTGCCGACGAGCATCTCGTAGAGCACGGCGCCGAGGCCGTACTGATCCGAGCGATCCGTCGGCGGCAGGCCGCGGAGCTGCTCGGGCGAGATGTATGCGGGCGTGCCGAGCACGAACTCAGGAACCTCGTCCGTGATGCCCTCGCCGGTGAGCTGGGCGAGCCCGAAGTCCACGAGCTTGACGTGCAGCGGGTCCGTCCCCATCACGAGGATGTTCGACGGCGTGACATCGGCGTGGATCACGCCGCGATCGTGAGCGGCCGCGAGCGCGGTGGCCGTCTGGCGCGCGATCGAGACCACCTCGGCCGGCTGGAGCGCGCCGCGCTCCACGCGATCGGCGAGGCTCTCGCCCTCGAGCAGCTCCATCACGAAGTACGGCCGCCCATCGGGCATGTGTCCGAAATCGAAGACATCGACGATGTTGGGATGGCGAACCCGCGCCGCGGTGCGCGCCTCGCGGAGGAACCGATCGGCGGCGGTCTCGTCCCGCTCCACGACCCGGGCCCGGAGGACCTTCAGCGCATAGGACCGGCCGAGGGCCACGTGCTCGACCTCGTACACCGTGCCCATCCCGCCTTCTCCGAGGAATTCCTTGATCTTGTACTGACCGATCAGGTCGTTGGCGCGGGGCTCGACCACCGAGATCGGCCCCGAGCGCGGCCGCGCCTTCGGCATGATCATCAGGTCGGCGCGCAGGTTGGTGCCGGGGCGGATGGTGATGACCACCTCAGCATCCCGCTTTCCGGAGCGGACAGAGAGCACGCCGCTGCTGGCGTGGGGAGCGGCCAGGTCCAGGTCCGCCAGGTAGGCCAATCTCGCGATCACCGCCTCACCGAGCGGGGCGTCGATCGAGGCACTGGTCAGCGCGACGCTCGCCCGCTCCAGCGTGATCAGGTACTGCCCCTCGGTGACCCCGTCCGGCTCGATGAACACGGAGTCCGCGTTGGCACGAACGGCGGCTGCGAGCGCCACGTCCGCGACGCGCAAGGGATCCGCCGGCATCGCCGACCAAGCATACACAACTTTGAGGGTGATACCCGAGTGCCCCCTTACTGGATCGCGAGAGCGGTCGGTACATCTGGCAAGGTGCACCCGTGCAGTCAATCCTGATCTGCGACGACGATTCGGACATCAGGACCGCGATGAAGCGGACCTTGCGCGGGTACGACGTGGTGGAAGCCGCCAGTCCCCGCGAGGCGAAGGACCTGCTGAAGGCCCACTCCTTCGATGCCCTGATCAGCGACTTCAACCTCGAGTCCGAATCCGACGGGCTCGACCTCCTCCAGCACACACGCATGTCCCATCCGGATGTCTTGCGGTTCCTGGTGACCGGCAACCGCGATATCGACGTCGCGACGCGTGCGGTCAACGAGGGGGCGGTTCATCGGTACTTCCTGAAGCCCTGGGACGATGACCGGCTGCGTTCGGCCCTCATCCTCTTACTCCGCTCGCAGAAGTGACCACCATGCTGCCCACTGCCGCGGTGATCACGAGAGGTGGACTCGGGCGTGTCTTGGTCGTCGATGACGACGAACAGATGCGCAAGGTTTGCGCGCGCGTGCTCACCCACGAGGGCTGGGAGGTGTTCCAGGCCTCGCACGGCACCGCCGCGATCTCCGCGGTCCACGAGGCCACCGAGCCGTTCGATTGCGTGGTCTCGGATGTCCACATGCCCGAGATCGACGGCTTCCAGCTGATCGCCGCGGTGCGCCGTCATGACGATGACCTCCCCGTGCTCCTGATGACGGGCGATCCATCGCTCGATGGTGCGGTCAAGGCGATCGACAACGGCGCGGTCTCGTACCTGTCCAAGCCGTTCGAGCCCGAGATGCTTCTGTCATCGGTCGCACGCGCGGCGCGGCGGCATGGCGTGGCGCGGATGCGCCGGCGCGCCGATTCCTATGCCTCGCGGATGATCGCCGAGCGGAGCGAGCTCGAGGATCGATTCGACCGCGCGCTGGCTGGCGTGTGGATGGCGTTTCAGCCGATCGTCGAGCTCTCCACCAAGCGTGTCTACGCGTACGAAGCGTTGCTCCGCACCGACGAGGAATCGCTGCGGCGGCCGGATCTGCTGATCGCGGCCGCTGAACGCCTCGACCGGATCCAGGAGCTCGGGCGCACCGTGCGCGCCTCCGTGGCGCGCGCCGCGAAGGACGCCCCGCGCGACGCGCTGCTGTTCGTCAACGTGCACGGCCTCGAGCTGACCGACGAGGAGATGTTCCGGAGCACCGGTCCGTTCGCCGAGCTGGCAGAGCGCGTGGTCCTCGAGATCACCGAGCGGATCAGCCTCGATCCGGTGGCCGGCCCGGATCAGATCTCGGCGCTGCGGAAGATCGGCTACCGCATCGCGATCGACGATCTCGGCGCCGGGTACTCCGCGCTCGGGGCGCTCGCGACGATCGAACCTGAGGTCGTGAAGCTCGACATGTCCTTGATCCGCGACCTCGATCACCACGCGACCAAGCGCCGCGTCGTCGGCGCGATCTCGACCCTGTGCAAGGAGCTCGGGAGCCGCGTCGTGGCCGAGGGCGTCGAGACGCCCG
>JAYVRN010000229.1:0-6659 GCA_043776275.1 Myxococcales bacterium
CCACGGCATCTCGGTCGCCCTGCTCCGCCCTCTCGCGGAGCTGCTCGGCAGGCTCGACGTCGACCCGGCTGGGTTCCTGGCCGCGCTCGGCGTCGAAGAAGCGATGCCTCCGAACACATACGTCGCGGCCGCGACCGTCGATGACCAGCTCGCCGCGATCGCCGCCCAGCGCGGAGATCCTGCGTTCGCCCTCACGCTCGCGCGCACCTCGATGGCGCGACCGCTCGGACTGTTCGGCCACATGGTCTGGCTCTCCGGCACCGTGCGCGATGCCGTGACACGCGCCGCGAAGTTCTACGCGATGGTCACCCTCCGCACCACGCTCACTCTCGACGAAGCCGCGGCCGGCATCGCGATCGTCCGGATGCAGCCGGTCACACGCGGAGTGACCCGCGGCCGGATCCTCACCGAGTTCCCGTTCGCCTCGCTCGCGCTCCGGTCGCGCGAAGCCACGGGCGGCGCGTTCACCCTCCGCGCGGTCCGCTTCACGCATGCGGGCGAGCCGACGCCGGCCTACGCCGAGGTGTTCCGTGCCCCGGTGACGTTCGCCGCGCGCCATGACGAGCTCGAGCTCGCGAGCTCTCAGCTCGATCTCCGCCTCGCCAGCGCCGATCCGATCACCTCCGCCGCGCTCGAGGCCAAGGTCGCCCAGCTGACCGCCGGTGGTGCCGGCCACAGCGCGTTCGTGGCCAAGGTTCGCGGCGCGATCGCCACCCAGCTCGAGGCCGAGCTGACACCCACGGCGATCGCACGCGCGCTCGGGATCAGCACCCGGACGCTGCGCCGTCACCTCGAGCAGGAGGGCGTGTCCCTGCGGACCACCCTCGACGACGTCCGCCGCGAGCGCGCCGACGAGCTGCTCGCGGCGGGCGCGCCGGTGAAGGAGATCGCCTTCGCGCTCGGATTCTCGGAGCCCAGCGCGTTCTCGCGCGCCTACAAGCGGTGGACCGGTACCGCGCCGCGCAAAGGGAGCTGACCCCGCTCCCCGGTCATGTGGTTGGCCCTCCCCGGTCATGGCCCAGAAGGCCTGCTCTGCGGTCAGGTACGCCCCGATGCGCAGACCCTTCGCCCCGGCTATCGTCCCCGCTTTCTTCCGCGCCACCGCCCTCACCACGGCCCTCGCCTTCGCCGCTGCTCTCGGTGCCTGCGGTGGCTCGTCGGGCTCGGAAGCCGACGACGGCCCGGATGCCTCGGCCCCGGACGCCCCGCCCGGTTCCAGCGCGACGCCGATCCTCCCGACGCCGACCGGGACCTGCCCGACCATCGTCGCCGGCGATGTCACCTTCGCGCCTGCCGGGATCCCGCCGCGCAAGGTCAAGCTCGCCCTCGATCCTGCGGCGGCATCCGATCACGGCGAGCTCGTGATCTACTGGCACGCCACCGGCAGCGGGCCGGCCGAGGCCGCGTACTCGCTCGGCGCCACGCAGCAGGCGATCACCGGCCAGGGCGGCATCATCGCCACGCCATACGCCGACCCGGCGGCCGGCCAGTTCGAGTGGTTCATCGTCAACCAGAGCCCGAAGCTCGACGACTTCCTGGTCGCCGACGAGATCGTGGCGTGCCTCGCCGCCGCGCATCGCATCGACCCGGCTCACATCCACAGCATGGGGATGAGCGCTGGTGCGCTCCAGACCACGGCGGTCAGCTTCTACCGTGCGAAGTACATCGCCAGCGTCGCGACGTTCTCCGGCGGCATGCCCGCGGGCTTCGATCCGCCGAACCAGGAGCCCGCGAACAAGTTCGCCGCGCTGATCTTCGACGGCGGCACGAGCGACAACGTGTTCGGCGTCGACTTCAAGGCGGCGAGCGAGCACTACCTGGAGGTGCTCGCCGCGAGTGGTCACTTCGCGCGGCTGTGCGACCACGGCAAGGGCCACAACATCCCGCTCGACGCGGCCCCCAGTGTCGCTGCGTTCTTCGCCGCCAATGGCTTCGGCGCGTGGCCCTCGCCGTTCGAGGCTGGCCTTCCGGCCACGTTCCCGAGCTACTGCGCGCGCTGACCTAACCACCCTGGGTCATCTTCAGCATCACCAGCGGCGTCTTGAAGATGATGCCGAGCTCGGTGCGCAGGAACGTGTCGAACCTCTCGGGCGCGGCATCTGCCCGCACCGCGGCGGCAACGTCCAGGCGTTCGGAAAAGACGTCGCCCGATCATCCGGCCGACATGCTGCCGCACCCCGGCTGCGCGCCCGGAGGTCATGGAGCCGGTTGAAACGACGCACTCCAACCCGCGCCCTCCCGGACCAATGATGCGATTCCGACGAAGTGGCCGAGCGCCTCGAGGAATAGCTGGATCGCCTGCGCGGGCTCGACCAGCGCCAGGGTCGCCTCGTCCTCGGTGCCTCCTCCAACGAGATACTCGTAGCCGACGCGATGCACGTACAACCTGCCGCACGCTGGGCAGCGACGAACCGTCAACCCGTCACGGTCTTCGATCGAGAGGAGCTTCTCCAACCGAGCGACGTCGGGCATGTCATTGAAGATGACCTCGCCACCCTTCTCGAAGCTTCCCGAGCTTGCCTTGAACCCGCTGCAGATCGTGCACGCGTTGCGGGGCAGGATCACTGCCGCCACCTCGCCCACGATCCGCTCGATGGCTGCGACCGAGAACGCGATCACCTCGGTGAAGTAGCGGTCATCTGATGACGACCCCGCGGGCTCCCATCGGAACACACCCCGACGCCGCGGCTCCGAGGAGTCGTGCGTCACCAGCCAACGGCTGTGGCAGCGGTCACAGACCAGGTAGACGAGCAAGAACCGCCCCAACACGAACCGTCGCGTGACCTGCGTGTGCGACGCGGGTTCGACATGAGGATCCTCGATGCCGGCGGTACACGCGCACGCATCTACGGCGCGCGGCGCCGTGGTGAAGACCGCGTCGAGCTCTGGCCGCTCCGTGACCTCCTCCCATCGCCGGAGATCCTTCTCGAACACGCCGGTGCGGGTGACGCACCACCTTCGCTGGCACAGGGTGCACGCGTAGTAGGCCTCGGTTCGGTTGTGTTCGCCCTTCTCCTGCGGCGGAAGGTTCCACCGGTAGTCCCGCTTGCGCAGGAATCCCCCTCGCTCCTCGTCCCAGTCGTTCAGCGAGCCGTCGAGCGGCACGAACCCAGCGGGCTGCGCGGCATACCGGTCACAGCGGCATGAGATGTCTTCCGGTGAAGCTGCGCTCATGATGAGATCGAGGTGGCGATGGATGAGTTCACGGTCGTTCCCCGAGCTACTGCGGGCGCTGACCTCGTCAGGGCAGCTGAGGAGCCGGGCTCATCGCCTAGCGACCCTGGGTCATCTTCAGCATCACGAGCGGTGTCTTGAAGATGATGCCGAGCTCGGTGCGTAGGAACGTGTCGAACCGCTCGAGGCTCGCGGTGTACGCGAGGTCGTAGAGCAGCTTGATCCGCATGTCGTCGGCGAGCGAGCCCTTGGTCTCCTCGAGATCCCACGGGTTCTGCAGGGTCGAGGCGAGCTTGGCGATCTCGCTCCCCTCGGGGATCGAACCGGTATAGCCGAGCGAGATCTGGGCGAGGCCGGTGATGCCGGGCTTGACGTCGCGCATGCGCTCCTCGAACAGCGGGATCGCGTACGACAGCTGCTCGAGCAGCTCGGGGCGCTCGGGCCGAGGACCGACCAGGCTCATCTTGCCGCGCAGCACGTCCCAGAACTGCGGGAGCTCGTCGAGCCGCGACTTGCGGAGGAACTTGCCCACCTTGGTGATCCGCGGGTCATCCGCACCTGCGACCACGACCCCCGTGTGCTTCTCCGCATCCATGATCATGGTGCGGAACTTGTGCATCTCGAACTCGTGGAACGTCAGCTCCTTCTTGCCGCCATTCGACGACACCGACTTCAAGCTCCCCGCACGCCGCTGCCGGAACATCACCGGGCCGGGGGACTCGAGGTAGATCGCCGCCGCGATGATCGGCATCAGCGGTGCGGTCAGGAGGAGGCCCGCGGCCGCGCCGGCGATGTCGATCGCGCGTTTGGCGAGGCGGACGCTCAGGAGCACGAGTCCAACGTATCACGCGGGCAACGGCGCCCACGGTGCGTCTCGCGGAGTCCTTACGCTCGGCCACATGCGGCGGCCGCGCACACTTTCGCCCGGCACCCGACCTGGCTATCCTCGGGGGGATGGCTCCCACGATCAGGCTCACCGTGCCCGGCACGCTGCGCTACCGCGGCATCGCGGTACGCCTGGTCGCCGAGGCCGCGCGCCTCGTGTCCGGATCCTCTCCGCGTGACCCCAACGACCCGCTCGACAACGACGTGCGCGATCCGTTCGACACCGCCGTGGTGTCCGCGTTCATGGAGATCTTCAACAACGTCGCGATCCACGCCTACCGTCGCAAGGACGTGGGGCCGATCCAGATCGCGATCACGCCCTCCGCGACCGAGCTGGTGATCGAGATCGAGGACCACGGCCATCCGTTCGACATCGAGGGCGTCGCCCCGCTGCCTTCCGAGCTCGATCCCGAGGCCCTCCCCGAGGGTGGGATGGGCATCCACATCGCGAAGACCATGCTCGACGAGGTCACCTACGAACCCGGACCGCCAAACCTGTGGCGGCTCTGTAAACGATTGCCGGCGAATCAGGTCGCCCGAGAAGCTGGGAGAAGCTGATGGCCACTCCGTTCGAGACCAAGACCACGCCTACGGGGACGCTGCTGATCGTGCGCGGCTCGCTGGATATCACCACCGCTTCCGCGCTCGCCGAGGAGATCGACAAGATCGTCGCGACCAAGCCATCGAAGGTCGAGTGCAACCTCGCCGCGCTGGATCTGATCGACAGCTCCGGCGTGGCGGCGCTGGTCAAGCTCTACAAGGGCATCCGCGGCATCGGTGGCACGGTCGCGATCACGGGCGCGCGTGATCAGCCGCTCGCCATCTTCAAGCTGCTGCGAATGGACAAGGTGTTCAACCTCTAGTGCTTCGCGTCCTCGCGATCACCAAGATCTTCCCGAACGCCGCCGAACCTCTCTCGGCCCCGTTCAACCGGCAACAGTTCGCGGCGCTCGCCACCCGCTGCCAGCTCGACGTGATGGGGACCATTCCGTGGTTCCCAGGGGCCGGGCTCCTCGGCAAGTGGTCGAGCGCCGGCAAGCTCGCTTCTGTGCCGCGTCACGAGATGATCGAGGGCATCGCTGTTCACCACCCGCGTACGCTGTTCGTGCCGAGATTGGCGCACGCGACGTGGGGCCCGCTGTACGCGGCCTCGATCGCGCCGGCACTCCTGCCGTACCGCAACCGGGTCGATGTCGTCCTCGGATCGTGGGCCTACCCCGACGGCTTCGCGGCCGTGATCGCGGCGCGGCTGCTCCGCGTGCCGTGCGTGGTCAAGCTCCACGGCTCGGACATCAACCTGATCGCGAAGCTCCCTGGGCCTCGCCGCATGCTGACGTGGGCCCTGCCGCGTGCCACGCGCGTGGTCGCGGTCAGCCGCGCGCTCGCCGATGAGGTCGTGGAGCTCGGTGTGGCGCGCGACCGGATCTCGATCGTGATGAACGGCGTCGATGCGGAGCTGTTCCACCCGCGCGATCGCGCCGCCGCACGCGCGGAGCTCGGGCTCCCTGCCGGGCCGCTCGCGCTCTACGTCGGCAACCTCAAGGCGGAGAAGGGCGTCCTCGATCTCGCCGCGGCCTGGGCGCAGGTCATGCGTACACTGCCCGGGGCCACGCTCGCGATCGTCGGTGGTGGCCCCGCCGCCGAGGCCCTCGCGGCGGCGGTCGCTCCCCATGGCGAGCGGGTGCGGCTGATCGGCCCGCAGCCCTTGCCCCGGATCCCGACCTGGATGGCCGCCTGCGACGCCCTGGTCCTCCCGAGCCATGCCGAGGGCACCCCGAACGTGGTCCTCGAGGCGCTGGCCTCGGGGCGCCGGGTCGTCGCGACCGCGGTCGGCGGGATCCCCGATCTGATCACCCGCCCCGAGCTCGGCGAGCTGGTCCCGCCGGGCGATCCTGACGCACTCGCCGCGGCGATCGTGCGCACCCTGCCCACCGCGTACGATCCCATGTCCGTTGCGGCGCTCGGCGCCCGGGGCGGCTGGGACGCAAGCGCCGCCGCCCTCTACGAGGTCCTCGTTGGCGCGGCGAGTGCTACCGTGAACGGAACGCCATGACGCGCCTCTCCCTCCACCAGCTCGGCGACGGCTGGTACGAGTCCGAAGAGTCGACGCGGGCAGGCCTCGTGGCCGAGCTCCAGCGAATGCGGCGAAGGCTCACCGTCCGCCCGCTCCCGGTGTTGCTGCTCGCCGCCCTGATCACCGCCGCCGTGACCTACAAGGTCGTGCACAAGCAGCCGCTGGTGGAGGCCGAAGTCATCCTCGCGCTCACGGAGGGTCAGCTCGGTGGCACTGGGCAGGCCGGGATCCCCGCGGATCAGCTGCGGGCGTACGTCAACGCCGTGCTGCTGCCCGACAAGCAGCTGATCGCGATGATCGAGCGGCGCAACATGTACACGCTCAGGACCAAGCTCGGCGCACAGTTCGCACTCGGAGAGCTGCGCGAACAGATCGAGATCGATATCTGGAAGAACTCGTTCCAGTACTACGACGACGACGATGCCACGGCGAAGAAGTCCGCGCGCATCGGGATCACGGTGATGGATGCCGATCCGGATCAGGCGTTCGCGGTGGCGCACGATCTCGCGAGCATCGCGATCGTGCA
>JAYVRN010000230.1:0-6641 GCA_043776275.1 Myxococcales bacterium
CGCTGGGACGCGACCGGCCCGCACGAGGCGTGCACCGGCTACAGCGATCTCGACGGTGACGGACTCCGCGGCTGTGCCGACCCGGATTGCTGGCCTGCGTGCTCGCCGGTGTGCTCGCCCGGCGTCAGCTGTGCGGCTACTGCTCCGCGATGCGGCGATGGCACGTGCGATCCCCGCGAGACCTGCCGCACGTGCGCCGCGGACTGCGGGGCGTGTGTGCCGATCTGCGGTGACCTGGTGCTCGATCCGGGCGAGGCCTGCCCGGGCGACGTGCCGTAGCAGGTCGCCGAGCACCGCGAGGCGGTTCGAGCTCAGCTACGTCCGTCGAGCGGGCCCGGGCACACGTCGCGCAGCTTGCAACGCGCGCACTCGCCGCCCGACCAGATCCGCTCGAACATGCCCTGGACCTGATCGAGCAGCGGCGCGTCGTCGGTGACGATCCCGAGCTCGAAGTTGCGACGCCCCGAACCCTTCGCACCGAGGCCGGCGCCCGTCCAGTTCGCGCTGCCGAGGTAGAGCAGCGCACCGTCGATGATCACGGCTTTGAGGTGAACGCGCGGGCAGCGCGCGAGGGCGAGGCCGCCGGCGAGCAGGCGCGGGCGCTCCGCGATCTCCTCGCGGAACGGGCGTGATGGCAGCTCGGCGTGCAGGAGGCGAAGCTCCACGCCACGCGCGGCGAGCCCGTCGAGCAGCGAGATCACCGAGACGTATGTGCCGCGGCGGAGCGTGCGGCGGCGGCCCGGTGCGGCGCGGTGATCCTCGACCAGCAAGCCCTTCACATTCGCGGTCGCGATCCACACGCTGGTGTGCGCCGCAAGGATCGCGGAGATGATCCGTTCGTAGTGTGCGCGACCGGCGATCAGCTCCACGGAGATCGCGCGCGCGGGGAGCGCCACATCGAGCGGACCTGCGTCAGTGCGCTCGGTCGGGGGCGTGCGCGAGGTGCGCTTCGAGCCGTTCTCGCGGAGCTGGCGCGCGACCTTGGCCAGGGCTGCCGGTGCGGCCACCCGCGCCTTCAACGGGCGCGGGCGTGCGGTCACGAGAAGCTCATGCCGAGCGCCGGCGTCGCCACACAGTGCCCACCATCGACCACGAGGACGTGACCGGTGACGTAGGCGGCGGCAGGCGAGCGCAGGTACACCGCGGCGGCGGCGATCTCGTCGATCGTGCCGAACCGCGCGGCCGGGATCCCAGCGGTCATCTTGTCCGTGAGCTCGCCCGGTGCGAGCCGCTTCATCCCCTCGGTCTCCGCGATCGGGCCGGGCGCGATGCCGCACACGCGGATCTTGAAGCGCCCCCACTCGACGGCGAGGTTCTTCGTCATCGCGTCGACGCCGGCCTTCGCGGCCGAGGCGTGTATTTGTAGCGGGGTGCCGTGATAGTGGAGCGTCGCGCTGATGTTGAGGATCAGCGAGTCACCGGTCTTCGAGAGGTGTTCGAACGCCGCGCGGCAAGCGTTGAAGGTGCCGTTGAGATCGATGTCGATCACGGTCTTGAAGCCGTTGGGCGAGAGCGCGGCGGCCGGCGCGAGGAAGTTGCCGGCCGCGCCGTTGACCAGCGTGTCGAGCTTACCGAACCGGGCCACCGTCGCCGCGATCGCGCGGGCGATCGCTTCCGGATCGCGGACATCGGCGGCGAGGCCGATCACGGTTCGCCCGGTCTGCGCGGATAGCTCCCTGGCGGCGACGTCGAGCACGTCCTGCTTGCGGCTCACGATGCAGACCTCGGCGCCGAGCCGCGCATAGGCGGCGGCGATCCCCCGACAGATCCCCGTCCCACCTCCGGTGATCAGGGCCACATGGCCGGCGAGGGCGTTGTCGCGGAACACGTCGAGGGGGCCTGGCATCGGCGGATCATGCCCGAACGCGTCCAGGTCATTGAAATCGCGGCGCGCGAAAAATCTTGGAACCGGGACGCCCGGCCGCTGTCTTACGTCTTGAACCCGACGGCGCTGCTGCTGATGCGGCGCGCTGGCGAAGGATCCCCGGACGACATCCGCCCGGGAACTGGAGGATCTCTATGCGTCCCACGTCCTGGATGCGCTGGGCGACCTGCGCCCTCGCGATGATGATCGTCGTCCCCGCCGCGCTCGCCGACCGTAGCTCGAAGAAGTCGCTCGCCGACTGCACCTCGTTCGATCAGGTCGACAAGGACGAGGACACGGTCGAGTTCACCATCCACAACAGCTGCACCGTCCCCGTGGACTGCGCGATGTCGTGGCGCGTGGTCTGCGCACCGGATTCCAAGAAGCGCCGCTCCTCGCACCCCGGCTCCGCGAAGCTCGCACTGACCAACGCGGGCATGGGATCTGCCCAGGCGACCGCGGCGGTCTGTGGGGATGACTCGTGGACGATTGACTCGATCAGCTGGTCCTGCGAGCCCAACAAGGACTGAGTAATTTCGGCGTGTTGTCCCCTGCGACCGCCGCCGACGCGCACATACCGCACCTCGTTAGATCGTCTGACCTGCTCCTGCGTCTGTAATCAACGAGCGACAACCCGACGGCACGGATGGTAAACAGCGAGGCACCCCCTGGGTGCCAACCGCTGGAATTCCCTGGCCTCGTCGATTCGTCGTTCGTCGAGTACACCCGGTATAATCAGGACGCACGGACCAGATGTTGGAACGCCAGGAAATCGATGCGCTGTTGATCAGCGCCCTCTACGGTGAGCTCACGCCCACCGAGGAGTCCCGGCTGACGGCCCACTTCGCCGCCTACCCGACGGACAAGACGGCGCTCGCCGCGCTGACGTCCACCCGGGACGCAGTCCGGGAGAGCCGGATCCTCCAGGTCCAGCTCGATCCGCCACAGTCTGTGTGCGCCCTCCTGCTCCAGGAGGCCGCGCGCCGGGCCCCCAAGCCGGCCGAGCAGGAAGGCTGGTTCGCTCGCCTCTCTCGGTCGTTCATGGGGCATCCCGCGATGGCCGCGGCCGCGATGCTGGTCGTCGTGGTCGGCGTCGCCACCCTGGTGAACAACCGCAAGGGCGATCAGTTCGTCGAGAGCTCCGCACCCGCGGTCTCGACCTCGGCTGGCTCCAGCACGGCGGCTGATCAGACGGTGTTCGCACCGAGCGTCGCGGCCACGCAAGCCGAGCGCAAGAACGCGGACAACGGTGTGATGGCCGGCTCGGGCTCCGATGCGTATCGCGTCGATCTCGCCGACGGCGAGGCTTCCAAGGGGACGTTCGGCGGCAAGACCGAGATCGCGAGCCCGGACCCCAAGGCCCGAACCGCTGGCGGCAACGAGGCGGGCAACGATGTCACCGGGGACACCGACGGCAAGGTCACGCGCGAGCTCGACAGGGCCGAGCTCTCCAAGAACAAGCAGATGACCGCCGGGGACGAGGCGGCGGTGCGGTCCAAGGACGCATCCAAGGACTCGCCCAAGGTCGCCAAGAAGGCCGCGTCGCCTCAGAAGCCCGCGAACGGGCCGTATCTCGAGCTTCGCTCGGACGATCCCGCGCCGAAGGAGCTTGAAGGCGCCAAGACCGGTCGCGCGTACAACTTCGAGGACGATCTCGCGAAGTCGGGCAAGGAACAGGTCAACACGATCACGCCGGGCCCACGTGGCGGTAGCCCCGGTGCGGGCTCGGCAGCCGCGACCACCCCGACCACCACGACCACAGGATCCAGCACGGGCGGCGCCGGCAACGCCACGCCGGTCGCGAAGACGCCCGCGCGGGTCGAGTCCAAGCCCGACGCGAAGGCTCCCGAGTCCCAGGTCGCGCAGCAGGCTCCGACAACGCCGCGCCCGATCACCGCGCCTGCGGGCACTGCCGCGCCGCGGACCACCGCGCCCCCGCGCAATGATCCCTCGCCGCCGCCGCCGCCCGCCAAGGTCGTGCGCGATGAACGCAACGCACCGCCCGCTGACAAGGCCGACAAGGCCAACGATCCGCAGCTCGCCTGGGCGCGCGAGCAGCACACCGCGATCCTCGCGCGCGTGCGCTCTGGTGACTGCAAGGGCGCGGCGAACCTCGCCGTCGGCCTCGCGAACCGGGACCTCGGGTACTACCAGAGCAACGTCGCCACCGATCGCTCCGTCAAGGAGTGCCTCGCGTACATCGACAACGCCCGCGAGAAGGACGCCGAGCAGCGCGCGGAGCGCTCGCGTGCGAGCCAGAAGCGCGCGAACGAGCCGGCCAAGCGTGCGGCGGATCAGCCGAGCAAGCCGGCGACGAACACCAAGGCGACCGCGACCGATTCGACGAAGTGACCGCAGCAGACCACGTCGGCGGTAGCGTCTCGTCCCCAGATCGATGAACGTCTCGGGATGCCGGTCGACGGTCAGGGCTTCTTCAGCAGGAAGCCGCCCATCACCGACGCGAACCCGACCGCGATCCCGATCCCGCCGATCTTCGTCGCGGTGCCGGCCGCGCTCACCGAATCGGTGAGCCCGAGCGCGAGGGCGACGACGCCGCCCAGCAGGCACACCATGCCGAGCAGCACCAGCGCGCCGCTCCCTCGCTCCGTGGTTCGCATGCCGCCTAGGTAGCACGCCTGCGTGGGCACGGCGGTAGCCGTGGTCAACGCCTCGTCAACGCCTCGTCAACGCCTGCGGCCGACGTGCGCGACGATCTCGGTGACGCCGGCATCGGCCGCCGCCCCCGGAACATGGAAGAATCCGTGGGGCGCCTCGGGATAGACCACCAACTTCGTGGGGAGCCCGAGCTGGCCGCGATGCGCCGCGAGCCGGTGGGCCTGATCCACGGGCACCAGGCCATCTGCCGTGCCGTGCAGGAGCAGCGTCGGCAGCGCCGGCTGCGGGGCGTGGCGCGGCGAGCGCGCGCTCCAGATCTTGCGATCCCGCGTGCGGAGCAGCAGGCGGGGCAACAGGGCCGCGGGACCGCGCAGGTCATCGAGCTCGTAGAGCCCGAAGCAGCAGATCAGGCTGGCGAGCGCGTCGGGCGGAAGCTCCGCGGCGGCGAGCATCGCGAGCGAGCCACCGGCGGACAGCCCGACCAGCGAGATCGCCTCGGGCGCGAGCCCGAGCTCGGGGCAGCGTGCACGCCAGAACGCCACGGCCGTGCGGACGTCCTCCACCGCCTCGTCGAGCCGGCCGCCACGGAAGATCATCCGATAGTCGATCGCGCACACCGCGATGCCGGCCGCCGACAGCCGCGCGGCGAGGTACCGCATCGGCTTCATCCGGCGCGAGCCGATCAGGAACGCTCCTCCGTGGACGAGCACCACCGAGGAACCGAGCGGCCGAGGCGGCACGTAGAGATCTGCGAGCGGCGGGATCCCGCGCCGCGCGCCGGTGCGGAACGGGATCGCCGCGATGGTCGGGGCGACGTCATCCACCAGGGAGGCGCCGCGCAGCGAAGCGAGGGCCGAGGCGACGGCACCGTAGCGCACGGTCATCGCGGCGTCTCCGCGTGTGTGGTGCGCGCGAGAGCGCCGAGCTGGAGCTCGAGGCCGAACTCGAAGATCTCGTCGAGGTAGCGTGGCTCGAGCCAGTCCGAAACCGCCGCCACCCGCGCGAACCGTCGCCGGAGCGCGGCCGTGTTGGGATCCTGCGGGCCGCGTGGCGCGGCGAGCTCGTTGAGGGCGAACCCGTTGCAGTACGAGCTGACGACCCGGTAGAACCGCGCGCTCGTTCGATCGTCGATGCCCTGTGCGCGCGCGAGCTCGAACAGCTGCTCGAGGAATGCATAGGTGCCCTCGCTCGCGAACCGGCGCGTGGCGAGCAGCGCGAACGCCTTGGGATGGTCCTGGGCGATCCGGCGATAGGCATGCGCCACCCCGCGCAGCGCGGCGACCCAGTCCGCTGTGGGCTTGGCGGTGGCCGTCGCGACGCCGACTCCGGTCATCATCTGGTCGACCACCGCATCGAGCAGCTTGTCCTTGCTCGGGAAGTACCAGTAGATCGCCATCGCCTCGCAGCCGAGGACCTTGCCGAGCTTGCGCGTGCTGAACGCCGCGAGCCCATCCTGATCGATCAGCGCGAGCGCGGCCTTGCGGATCGATTCGATGGAGAGCTCCGTCGGTGCGCGGCGCGCCGGGGGCCGGGCCTTGCGCGGGCGAGGCGCGACCTTCGCGCGCGCCGAAGCGGTCATCGGGCGGTCATCGGGCGGGCTGCGCCTGCTTGCCGAGCTGGTAGGTCGCGGCGTACTCGTCGCGGATCCCGCCGGTCGCCGGATCGAGCAGCCACACCATGCACAGCTTGGGAGGGACCTTGATCAGCGCCGGCGTCTCGTAGGTCCCGAACACGAAGTCCCACAGCGGCGTGGTCACACCGTGGTTGGTGCGACCGTCAGCGAAGTGATGGTGAAAGTGGTGCCGGCGCACCAACCGCCCGTACGGACCAATGCCGGCGTGCGTGTGCTCGCGGCGATGCAGCCATTCGTAGAGCCCGTAGAACGAGATCAGCCCGCCGACGTATGCGAACCCGATCGGGGTACCCGCGACGAGGATCGCCGGCGGGCTCAGCACCGCGAGGAAGATCGTGGCCGCGAGTAGCTTCTTCCAGGTGGGCGCGAAGTAGTTGCCCTCGATGTGATGGCGGATGTGCTCGATGCCGAACGGCGTGCGGCGAAACCGCCGATCGTGACCCATCCAGCGATGGATCACGTACTCGAGGAACGTCCAGGTCAGGACGCCGGCGGCGATCGCGGTGATCGTCGCCGCGATCATGCGAC
>JAYVRN010000231.1:0-25602 GCA_043776275.1 Myxococcales bacterium
CGTCGATCTCCACAAGGCGGCCGAGCTGCTGGTGCACGAGTTCCGCTCGGGTGTGCTCGGGCCGATCAGCCTCGAGGAGCCGCCGGTGGATAGCCGTCCGCTCGATCCGGGCTAGCATCACGCCGATGCCGCGTCGCACCCACTCGCCGCTCTGGGTCGGTGCATTCCTGCTCGCCGCGTCTGCCTCCGCTTCGGCCGAGGTGCGGCCAGAGTCGATCCGCGTGACCTATCAAGCGCCGGAGGGCTGCGGTAGCGCGGACGAGTTCTTTGCGCGGCTCGCCGAGCGCGCGGCGGTGCGCAGGGTCGAGACGGCATCGCGGTCGTTCGAGGTGACGATCACGCAGGATGCTACGGGCGCTGCCCACGGGGAGCTGGCGATCCGGACAGCGACCGGCGACAGCGTGCGCGCGGTCGATGGTGCGAGCTGTGCCGAGACGATGTCGGCGATCGTCGTGGTCGCGAGCCTGGCCGTCGCGGCCGAACGTGAGATCCGTGCAGTTCCGGTTCCGGTTCCGGATCCGGTTCCGCCGCCGCCGCGCGAGCGAGCTCGCCCCCGCGCGCGCTGGCTCGCGATCGGCAGTGGCCTCGGCCGCTACCTCGGCGTCGTCCCCGATCCCGTGTTCGCCGTGCCTGCGTTCATCTCGATCGGTCGCGTGCATCGGCCGCAGCTCCGGATCGGCTTCGCGCGGACCGCGCGACAGGAATCGATGCTCACGGGAGGAGCCTCCGAGTTCCGCTGGACCGTTGGCCGGCTGGACGTTCGTCCCTTCGCGCTCGCCTGGGGGCCTCTCGAGGTCGCAGCGGCGTTGGGTGTCGAGGCGGGCGCTCTCACCGCACGCGGTACCCAGGTCGGATCCCCATCGGGGGGATCACGCCCGTGGGTCGCTCCGGAGCTGGCAGCTCGCGTCGGCCTGCATTTCGCGCGGTTCTCGCTCGAGCTGGAGGGCGTTGTCGCGGCCCCGCTGGTGCGTGACCGGTTCTTCATCGCGCCCGGGATCACCGTCCACCAGGTGCCGGTGGCGACCGCGGGAGTCGGCCTCGCGTTGATCGTGGAGGTCTGGTGATCGATTTCGTGATCAAATGCTCAGGCCGTGGCCATTGCATGAACAATGGGCGCGGTCAGGACCACCAACCGCGCACCGGGACCTCTGCTTGCAGAACGCCGTACTCCCTCTACCCGTCGAAGCCTCCGAGATCGCTCGGGAAGGCCTGAGCTCGGAGTCCCGCCTCCGCGGCTTGTTCGACACCCAGTTCGACTTCGTATGGCGGTCTTTGCGTCGCCTCGGGGTGCCGGAGCTGACGGTCGATGATGCCGCCCAGGAGGTCTTCCTCGTGGTGTCCCGGCGTCTCGGTGACATCGAGGTCGGGCGCGAGCGGTCGTTTCTGTTCTCGACGGCGTTGCGGGTCGCGTCCACCGCCCGTCGCGCGATCGCGCGTCGCGGGGTCCACGATGATGACGCCATCGACGGGCTGGTCGATCAGACTCCCGGGCCCGCGGAGCTCGCGGATCGGCAACGTGCACGGGCGATCCTCGATCAGGTGCTGGAGACGATCGAGCTCGATCTGCGTGCGGTGTTCGTGCTGTACGAGATCGAGGAGATGACGATGGCCGAGATCGCGGCCACGCTGGAGCTCGCGCCGGGCACGGTCGCCTCGCGCTTGCGACGCGCCCGCGAGGCCTTCCAGACGGCGGCGGCACGCCATCGAGGCCAGTCATGACCGAACCTCGCCGGCTCAAAGAAGACGAAGGGTTTGGCGCGGCGTTGCTCCGCTCGGCGGACGGTGATGGTCCGAGCGCGCATGCTCGTCGGGCGATCGCGGCGACGATCGGCATCGCCGCAGTGACCGCCGCGGCGAACGGTGCCGGCACGGCGGCCGCTGCGACCACCGCGTCGGCGCCCGCCGCTGGAATCGTCGCCGGTGCGGCGCCCACGGCCCTCGTGGCGAAGGCCTCGGTCTCGCTGGTCGCTAAGCTGATCATCGGGCTCGCCGTGACCACCGGGGTCGGAGTGGGGGTCGGCGTCGTCGTGCAACGGTCGTCGTCGTCGTCGTCGTCGTCGTCGTCGTCGTCGTCGTCGTCGTCATCGTCGTCGTCGAGTGCCGCAGCGCCCGAGACCACCCGCCGTTCCGCACTCGATGCGCCCGCACCTGTGCTTGCTCCCGCAGCGCCACAGGCGCCCATCGCGTTGACGCCGACGGTGGATCCAGCCCCGACCATGGCCGTAGTGGCGCCGGCCCGGGCCACCAACCGGGTCGCACCGGTGGCGCGGCCGAAGGAGCCCGCGATCGAGCCGCGACCCACGACGAGCGCGTCCCCCGAGGTCGCGCCCGCCGTCGAGGCTCCACCGTCCGCGGCGCCCACGCCGGCCGCGACCCTCAGCGAGGAGGTCGCGCTGCTCGATGATGCGGTGGCCGCACTCCGGCGTGGCGAGGGCGCCGCCGCGTTGCTGATGCTCGACCGCTACGACCGCAAGTTCCCTCAGGGCGTCCTGAACCCCGAGGCGACCGTCGCCCGGATCGAGGCCCTCGTGGCGATCGGGGACCTGGCGCGCGCACGGACGATCGCCGCGCGGTTCCTCGCCGCGAATGGAGACAGCCCACTCGCGCATCGCGTGCGGCAGTCACTTCCGGTGAAGTGACGCGTGAAGCGCTACGTCATCTGGTGGGCGCTGACCGGGCTGTGCGGCTGCGGCCGTGACGTCCGCCTCGGGACGGCTCCCGATGCAGCGTCGAGCGTCGATGGGACGGTCGATGCACCGAACCTCGCGCCGTTCATGCCCGGCGTGTACTCGCTGACGTTCCTTGATCCGATCCAGACCAGCTGCGATGGCACGTTGATCGGCAACGAGGCGATGTTCTCCGGGATCACACGGGCCTCCGCCAACCTCGTCGATGGCACCGTGACGCTCTCCGCAGGGACGGCGACGCTGATCACGGTCAGCGGCACGCCGATCACGACGGCATTCGGCCAGCCGAGCATCGACCTCGTTCCCAACCCGGCCGCGTCCCCGCCGGATTTTCCGCAGACGATCTGGGACACCAACGTGATGCGGGATTTCGGCGTGGGTCCGCTCGCGACGCTGCACGACGTGCGCTACTTCGGGATCGACGCCGCGACCGCAGGGACGCCCGCGATGATGGAGGCCGCGGTCGCGCTGTTCTACGAGACCAGCGACATGAGCGGCTATTGCTACGGCGTGTTCGGTGCGGCTCTCGCTTCTCAGTAGGCAGCTCGTGTCAGCGCGATCCGCGATCGAGAGCTCCGTTCGGTGATCAAACCGCCGCGCTCGGGCCATCTCCTGCGCAAGGAACGAGGAGATTCACATGCGCCTTCTTGCCAAGCTTCTGCTGCTCACCACTGCCACGGCCGCCTGCGCCACCAACCCCGAACCAACGGAGCAGACCGTCCCGACCCCGCCGGGCCACGGGATCCACCCGATCTACAACGTCCCAGGAGGCAGCGGCGCTGCCAGCCTGATCTCCGGACCTGGCGGCAGCTTCATGATCAACGGCCCCACCGCCCCAGGGACGGGCAGCTTCTCCGGTGCCGTCATGACGGCGCTCGACACCGAGCCGACGGCCAGTGGCACCGGCGCATTGGCGGTGACGATCGATGGGCAGAACTACGCGCAGGCCTCGCTCGCCTCGTTCGGGTTCTCGCTCGACGACGGCAGCGGCGCCAGCACGTATCTCGCCCTGGTCGGCTACGCGGAGCGGCCGAGCTCGAGTGGGGCGACCCTGATCGACGAGATGGTCGTGATCGTGCCGCAGGCGGACTTCGCGGTCGGTGCCACGGTGGCGCTCGATGGTCAGGAGCGCGTGGCGCTGTTCCTGAGTGGAGACCCGGCGGACGAGCAGCCGAGCGTGTACGCGGCGGCGGTCACGGGCACGGTGACGTTCACGTCAGGCTCGTTGGCGCTCGGCTCCACAGTCTCGGCGACGGTCGCTGGCGACTTCGGCTCGATCGACTTCGTCGATCCGGGCCCGGGGCCGGGGCCCACGGGCGCCACCCTCGTCGACGGCGCCTACGCGCTCGACGTCACCGGCGCTGCCGAGGTCTATTGCGATGGAACGCTCGCCGGGCAGGAGGCTGCATTTGCTTCGATCGCCGCTGCCGATCTTGGCCTCGCCGATGGTGCGGTGTCGATCGGGGGTGGCGGGCTCGCGATCTCGGGGCCCGCGATCGCCGCCGGGTTCGGCACGCCTTCGCTCGATCTCTCGGAGGTGGGCACCGACATGTTCGCCGGCTTCACGGATGAGAACGCGCCCGGCCCGGTGGGGACCACCCTCGTCGGGAAGTACCTCGCGCTCGACGCTGGCTCGGCGTCCTCGACCTTCGTCAACGGGAGCGTGGGTGCGGGCTACGTGACAGCCGATGGTCAGTGTTCGGTCGCGTTCGCGGCGACCCTCACGGCGCCGTGACGCCCGCGCCGGAGCGGCGCAACCGGCCCCACGGCAGCGCTCGGCATCCACGGCCGCTGCCAAGGTGAGCGTGAAGAACGTTTTGCAGTTCGTGACAGTTTTGCGCGCACGTCTCGGCCAGCGCGCATAGGCTGCGGTGCTCCCCGTCCCTCTCGCCGTGCGCCCGTGTGCGCATGCCTGGAGCGCGGGTTGCACCAGCCCGAGAGGCCCCATGCCGAGACTCCTGCGCCGACCCATGTTCTGGATCACGCTCGTGATCCTCCTCGGAGCGGGCGGGGTGTTGCTGATGCGCTGGCGCGGTGTGCTGGTACGCACGACGGCTGCGGTGCGCCGCGATCTCGAGCAACACATCGTCTCCAGCGGCCGGGTGCGGGTGCCCACGCGCGTGCAGGTCGCGGCGCAGAGCGCGGGGATGGTCGTCGCGGTGGGCGCCGTCGAGGGCCAGCGCGTGACCGCCGGGGACCTGCTGGTCCAGCTCGATGACGGCGCGGAGCGAGCAGCCGTCGCGGCGGCCGAGGCCACGGTCAACCAGGCCAAGGCAAGGGTCGAGCAGCTCCGGCGCGTCGGTGCGATCGTGGCGACCGAGGCGGCACGGCAAACCCAGACCAATCTCGAGCGGACCCAGCTCGAGCTCGAGCGCACGACCAAGCTCGTGGCGACCGGGGCGGTCCCCTCGGTGGAGCTCGAGAATGCGAAGCGCGCGGTGGAGATCGCCCAGGCGCAGCGCACCGCCGCCGAGGCGCAGCAGGTGGCATCTGCACCACTGGGGGCGGATTCCAGGGTCGCGTTGACGGCCCAGCTGCAGGCGCAGGCGCAGGCCTCGGGTGCCAAGATCCGGCTCGCACAGACCCGGCTGGTCGCGCTCCAGAGCGGCACCGTGCTCACGCGCTCGGTGGAACCGGGCGATGTGGTGCAACCAGCGCGCACACTGCTCGTCATCGCGGCTGACGCGAGCGTCCAGCTCGTGGTGCAACCAGATGAGCGAAACCTGTCGTGGATCCGGCTCGGGCAGAAGGCGCGCGCCTCGGCCGATGCGTATCCGCAGCAAGTGTTCGAGGCCGTCGTCGGCTACATCGCGCCGTCGATCGATCCTCAGCGCGGGAGCGTGGAGGTACGCCTCGACGTGCCCACGCCGCCGCCGTTCCTCAAGCCCGACATGACGGTGTCGGTCGATCTGACCGTCGCCGCCAAGACCGCGGTGCTCACGGTGCCGAGCGAGGTCGTGCGTGGGATCTCGACCCCGACGCCATGGGTGTTGACCGTCGAGAACGGGCGGATCACGCGGCACGACGTGCAGCTCGGGATCCGGGGCGAGGGTTCGCTCGAGATCGTCACGGGGCTCGATGAGACCCAGGAGCTGGTGATCCCCGATGGCCGCGTGCTCGAGGTCGGCGCACGCGTGCGGACGGAGCGGGACTGAGATGCCGTTCGAGTGGTTCCTCGCCCTGCGCTACCTGCGTGATGCCAAGGGCCAGACCGCCCTGATCCTCGGGGGCGTCGCCGTCGGCGTGAGTGTGATCGTGTTCCTGTCCGCGTTGATCGGCGGGCTCCAGACGTCGCTGATCGAGAAGACCTTGGGCGCGCAGCCCCACATCACGCTCCACGTGCCGCGGGAAGTGCCGCGGGCCCTCGTCGAGGCAACGCCACAGCGCGCGATCGCGCGCCAGATCGAAGAGACGCCGCAGCGCCTGCGCTCGATCGATCAGTGGCCGATCGTGATCTCCGCGGTCGAGCAGATCCCCGGCGTGATCGCCACGTCGCCCTCGATCGTCGGGGCTGGGTTCGCGGTGAGGTCCGGAGCCAAGAGCCCGATCGTCGTGCAGGGCGTGGATGGGGAGCGGTTCCTCGCGATCATCGATCTTCGCAAGCGGATGGTCGCGGGTCGCTTCGAGCTCGAGGGCGGGAGCGTGGTGATCGGCGCGAAGCTCGCCGCCGATCTTGGTGCGGCGGTGGGCGACAAGCTGCGCCTCACCTCGAGCGAGGGCGTCGACGACGTGGTCTCCGTGGCCGGCGTGTTCCGGCTCGGGAACGAGGCCGTCGATGGGACGTGGTTGGTCACCAGCCTCCGACATGCCCAGTCACTGTTCGGCCTCGCCGGAGGCGTGACCACGATCCAGGTCAAGCTGGCGGATGTGTTCGCGGCCGAGCGGATCGCCCAGGAGGTCGAGAGCCGCACCGGGATCCCGGCAGATAGCTGGATGAAGATCAACGCCGAGCTGCTCGCGGGCCTGTCCGCGCAATCGAGCTCGAAGAACATGATCCTGTTCTTCGTGATCCTCGCCGTCGCGCTGGGGATCGCGAGCGTGCTGATCGTCTCGGTGGTCCAGAAGTCGCGCGAGATCGGGATCCTTCGCGCGGTGGGCACGCCGCAGGGCCGCATCCTCCGCATCTTCCTCATCCAGGGCGGGCTGCTCGGCGTGGGTGGCTCGGTGATCGGGTGCGCGTTCGGCGCGTTGCTCGCGAAGGTGTTCGAATCGATCGCACGCGATCCCAGCGGAGCTCCCAAGTTCCCCGTCCAGGTCGATGGGCCCTTGCTGGTGTTCGCGAGCGTGCTCGCCACGGGGGTCGGGCTCCTGGCAGCGACCATCCCGGCCCGTCGCGCTGCGCGGCTCGATCCTGCCACGGCGATCCGCAATGGCTGAGCCCTCGCCACCGGTCCTCGCGGTCACCGCCGTCGTCAAGGAGTACGGCGATGTCGCGCGGACCCGGGCGCTCGACGGCGTGGACCTCACCGTCGGGCGCGGCGAGCTCATGGCACTGGTTGGACCCTCGGGCTCCGGCAAGAGCACGCTCTTGAACATCATCGGCCTGCTCGATCGTCCAACGGCCGGCACCGTGAACCTCGGCGGCACGGAGACGACCGGGCTCGACGAACGCGCGCTCACCGGAGTGCGTGCGCGGATGCTCGGCTTCATCTTCCAGTTTCATCACCTGCTCCCCGCGTTCACGGCGCTGGAGAACGTGATGATCCCCGCGTGGGGCAACGACGGCTGGCCGAGCGCAAAGCTGCGGACCGAGAGCGAGGAGATCCTCCGCGCGGTCGGGCTCGGCGATCGCATGAACTATCGCTCCACGAACCTCTCCGGAGGGCAGCAGCAGCGCGTGGCGATCGCCCGTGCGCTCGTCCGCAGGCCGCCACTCGTCCTCGCCGACGAGCCGACCGGCAACCTCGACACGGCGTCCTCGGGTGAGGTGGTGGAGCTGATGCGTCGCTTCAATCGCGAGCTCGGCACGACGTTCATCATCGTCACGCACGATCCGCGGATCGCGGACGGATGCGACCGGGTGGTCGAGCTCGTCGACGGCCGGATCACGAGCGATCGCGCGCGAGGATCGACGTAGCTCACAACTCGAGATCGAAATTCACGCGGGCACCGATCTTGATCGTGGTGGCATCCGCGCCATCGAGGAACGTGCGCTCCCACGAGATGCCGAGCCCGGCTCCGGGAAACACGAACCTCGTCCGCAGGCCGCGCGCACCGATCGTGAACCCGAGGTGCACGCCGTGATCGTAGTGGCTCCAGTCCTGCTCGCTCGTGCGGCCAAGCCACCCACCCTCGAGCTCGAAGAACGCGTTGGTCAGCGTGCGCCGGTAGACGATCGGCGTCACCACGTCGGCGCCGATCTGGAGTGACGTGCGCTCTCCCATCGCGTTCTTGGGGAACGCCGCGCTCGCACCGATCTCCACCCCGGCGAACACGCCATGTCCTCCGAAGAACATCCGGCCGAGCAGCAATCTGCCCGCACCTCCCGCCTTGAGGTCTTGCTGGTCTCCCTGGATCGAGAGGGTCGCCTTGCCGCCGCCTCCGAACGACAGCAGCCAGCGCCCCTCGGAGGTCTGGCGCCCCTGGAACGGATGCTCGGGCTCGATCCAGAACGGACAATCGAGGGACAGCTCCTCGGCCCGCGCCAGCGTGCGCTGGATTCGATCGAGCACCACCAGATCTGCGACCGCGGACAGCTCCTTGCCGCGCGCCCGCCACGCGACCTCGACGGGCCCGCCGAGCCTCCGGATCTCGGCATCCACCCAGGTCGCGAGGGCGCGTCGATCGAGCGGATCGACCCTGCACACGGAATCGAGCGCGGCGTTCATCAGGCCCTCGACCTCGAGGCGATCGATCCGCCACCCCGTGGTGCTGGTCACCGTCACCTGCCGCTCGAGATCGCGGAACAGCGCTCGCTCGCTCGGCTCCACCGGCGCGGGGCGCCGGCTGCACGCGGTGACGGCAAGCGCGGCGAGCACGAAGGCGAGCGGGGTGTGGCGGACCATCGCGGACGTTCAGCGTACTACGCGCTCGCGAGCCGTGCGGCGGGGCGGATAGACTGCGCGGATGCGCTCGTTCGCGGTGGTCTCGTTGTTCCTGATCGCCTGTGGTTCGTCGAAGTCGAGCGAGCCACAGCGGGGCTCCGGGGAGGCCGTCACCCCACCGCCACAGGAGGTGGACGACGCGACCGTCAAGGCCGAGCTCGTGCGGCGCGGCGAGGCATGGCGCAAGGATCCGAAGGATCTCGCGTCGCTGACCAAGGTCATCGAGCTCGCACGGTCGCACGGTCGCTGGCGCGATGCCTTGCCGTACCTGACCGCCTCGTTCGCGACCACCGATCTCGCTCTCGACGCGGCCTTCGAGGCGGTGGTCGCTCACGGCGCGAAGGACCCCACGTTCACGATCGCGATGCTGACGCCGCTCGTCACGCTCGCACCCGGGCAGCGCAGCATCCCCCCCGACAAGCTCACCGCCGCGCTGAGGCGCTCCGGCGCGGCGATGGTCCCGGCGTACCTCGCCGTGGCGCGGCTCGACGGTCATCCCGCGCTGCGCTACCTCGCGTTCCGCCAGCTCGGCGAGCTGGGGGTCACCGAGGTCCGTCCGCTGTTGTTCGCGCAGCTCAAGGAGGCGCCGGTGGTGGTGCGCGATGCGCACGGTGGGTTCAGCGATCCGCGGACGCTGCTCCCCGGCGCAGCGATCTCGGCGCTGCGGGGCTTTGGCTTCGATACCGCCGCGGCCGACGCGGTGTTCGAGTTCGCGTTCGATAAGCGCGCGTGGGACGGTCATCGGTTCTTGGCGATCGAGACGTTCGCGAAGATCGCGCCGGCGCCCTCGGCGGAGCAGCTCCAGAAGCTGCTCGACCACGTGGTCCACTACAAGCAGTACGATGACGGCGATCCGTGCGGCCACGCGTACGCGATGATCGTCGGGACGGCGCCCGAGCTCGCGGCGCTCGCGGCCGCCCCCAGGAGCCCTCCACCCTACGGGGTCGACTTCACGGAGCTGATCGCCGCCGACCGTCGCGAGATCGCGTGTGAGCACAAGCCGGTCTGCCTCGTCACGTTGCTCGAGACCCTGACGACCCGCCAGTACGATCCGGCCATGATCCAGAAGGTGATGCGCGAGCTCGCGCTCCGCCCCGATCCAGCGGTCCGCGGTGCGTTGCTCTCACTCCTCCGTCAGCTCGACGACGGCGACCGAGCTCGAGAGCTCCTCGAATGGCTCCCGCTGATGATCCCGGGCCGCTGCCCGGAGTGCATCGCGCAGATCGAAGCAACGATCAAGCGGCACGCCAAGGAGCAGAGCTGGGCGTATGTAGACGTGACCCATGCGGTCGAGGCGTTTCGCCGGCGCGCACCGACCGACGCGATCCCGCCTGCGGCTCCGCCCGGGAAGCTCGATTCGTTCGTCGCGGTCCTGGGCGCCGAGCACGCGGCCCTCGGCGGCGCGGCTGCGGGGGTGGTCGACCACGCGCTGTTCGCGCCCTCGGCGTTCGGCTTCGGCATCGATGCGACCGAGGCGGGGGTCGGGCCGGAGCTGCTCGCCAGCTTCGCGGCCAAGGATCTCGCGAACCAGCCGAGCTACGACGGGATCGTCAAGTCCCGCCGCACCGTGCGTGGTGCGGCGATGCTGGATGCCGAGCTCGTGCTCTACGACAACACGGCGGCGTTCGCGATGTTCACGCAGCTGGTGGTGGAGGACAAAGGGGTCCCACAGGTCCGTGCCTGGAGCTGGAGCCACGCCGTGAGTGACAGTGACGCCACCGCGGCAGCGCGCGCGAAGAAGCTGCCTGTGCCGGCGAAGATCACCGACGTCCACGGCGACGCCGAGCTCGAGGCGGCCGCGCGGGCCGCGTTTGCGTCACGCGACGCCTACGTCGAGGCGCTGTCGACGCGTGACGATGCGTTCTCGTTCGGGAACGACATCGCCGACGAGTGGGTGGGGCCACAGGTCAAGGCCGCGTTCCAGGCGATGGGAGGAGCGTTCTCGCTGCGCGACGGGCTGCACGTCGAGAAGGTCACCGAGGACGTCGGCTTCGCGGCGGGGAACATCAACTACAAGGCCGGAGCCACGACCAAGACGTTCCGCGTCCTGGCCGTGTTCACGAAGGAGCCGGCAGGTTGGAAGATCCTGCAAGCCCACTGGTCGTACGGCCTCCCGATCCCGGGCGTGCGCTGAGAGGCTGCCCGGAGATTCGGACAGCTCTCGTCAGATCGCTTCGATCCGCGCGGGGACGTGCTTGTGCCACGGCGTGCCGGCGATCCAGTCGCGATCTCCCGACGACGTCAGCTCGTTCGGGGCGATGCCGTGGACGATGGCGCGCCCATCTGCATCGGCATAGTCGACCCCGAGGCCGTTGGGCAGGCTGGCGTGCCCGGTCTGGAGCGTCGCCGTGAGCTCGACCGTGGCGATCACCGAGCCGGCCTTGGTGGTGACCCGTGCGCGACCACCATCGACGATCCCGAGACGGGTGGCATCGATCGGCGACATCCGCAGCGCACCGCTCGCGTCCTTCTTGCGCCAGGCCGGATCGCGGAAGATCGTGTTCGCCGTCGTGGAGCGGCGCTCGCCGGCGGACAGGACGAACGGGAACGCCGGATCTGACGCACCGGCGAGCTCCGCGGGCAGCGTCGCGAGCTCCCCGAGCAGCTCGGGCACCGCGAGGTGGATCCGCTTGTCCTTGGTCTCGATGCGACGCCAGGTCTCCTCGTACTCGTCCACCGTGAACGTCACGCCGGAGCGCTGGGTCAGCATCGCGTCGAACAGCTGCTCGCCGAGCGCGGGCCCAACGCCATCAAACCCGGCGCGCTTCACCGACGCCGCGAACGCCATCGCGCACAGATGCGCCGCACCCCACAGCGCGGCGGTGGCGGCCGCGCCGGGTGGCAGCGTCGGGCCGAGCACCTCGAGCAGCACCACGGGGGCGAGCTTCTGAAGCATCGGGTTCCGGGCACTCGCGGCGAAGAACGCAGGTGCGAGCGCTGCGCGGCCCGTGGCGGCGGCGGCGTGGAGCTCGGTGAGGTCTTCGTCCCGGATCACGCCGAGCGCACGCACCAGGCGGCGATGGATCTCGGGCTCGCCGAGCGTGCCTTCGAGCGGGTGCAGGAGCGGGGCTCGCAGCTGGAACACGTTGTGCGGGAACTCGAGGTTGAAGAACGTGGCCTCCCACTTCTCGAACTGGGACGCTGCCGGCAGCACGTAGTGCGCGAGTCGGGCGGTCTCCGTCATCGCGACATCGATCACCACCGTCAGCTCGAGCGCCTCGAACGCGGCGCGCATGCGGGCGCTCTCGGCCAGCGAGTGCGCCGGGTTCGCACTCTCGACGAGCATCGCGCGGAACCGCTTCGGGTGATCGTTCAGGATCTCCTCCGCGATCACGTTGCACGGCACCATCCCGCCGATGATCCGGTGGCCGCCGACGGGCGTGGTGTAGTCCTTCGCACTGCCACCCACGAGCGGGGCGATGTGGCTGTGGATGTTCATCGCGCCGCGCTTCGCGAAGTTTCCGGTCACGAGATACAGCA
The DNA here is from genome assembly GCA_043776275.1 of Myxococcales bacterium. Classification (GTDB taxonomy): domain Bacteria; phylum Myxococcota_A; class Polyangia; order Haliangiales; family Haliangiaceae; genus JABFXX01. Next base: position 12,212 of record JAYVRN010000231.1, read on the forward strand.
GCTTCTCGAGATACGAGTTGAGCGTGCTGTGCGGCGCCTGTTGCACGCCGAGGTCCTCGTAGGTCGCCACGCCGCCCTTCGCGCGGGCGATCCGTCGTGCGACCTCGCGGACCTGGGTCTCGGGCACGCCGGCTCGCACTGCATGGTCCGCGATGGAGATCGCGCTGAGTGCCTCCTTGATCGTGTCAAAGCCGGTGGTCCGATCGCGGAGGAACTCATGGTCGACGAGATCCTCCTGGACGAGCACCGCGAGCAGTGCAGCCAGCACGAACGGATCGCCGCCGGGCCGGACCTGGAGGTGATGGTCGGCCATCGCCGCGGTCTCGGTGCGGCGCGGATCGATCACGATCAGCGCACGGGCAGGGTCGGCTGCGAGCTCCTTGAGCACCACGCGTGCGCGGGGCAGGCCGTGCGACTGCCAGGGATTCTTGCCGATGAACAGCGCGACCTCGGCGTGCTCGAAGTCACCGCTCGTGTGGCAGCGCGGTTTGCCATACAGCTGTCCGTCCACCCAGAACTCGCCGGTCTTCTCCTGAGCGAGCGCGTTGGATGAATAGATCGATCCGAGCGCGGCGCGTGTGGCACGCGAGTACGCGCCGCCGAGGTGGTTCCCCTGACCGCCACCGCCGTAGTAGAAGATGCTCTCGCCGCCGTGGGTGTCCCGCACGTGCGCGAGCTTCGCGGCGATCTCGCGGATCGCCGTGTCCCAGTCGATCTCCTCGAACGTGCCGTCGGCCCGGCGCCGGAGCGGGGAGGTCAGCCGCCCGTTGGCGTTCTGGTAGTAGTCGAGCCGCTGCGCCTTCTCGCATGCGTACCCCTGGGACGCGGGGTGGGCCTTATCTCCCCGGATCTTGGCCAGGCGTCGGCCATCGAGCTCGACCTCGATCCCGCAGTTCTGACTGCACAGGATGCAGGCGGTCTTGTGCCAGGTCCGCGCTCCGCCCTCGGTGTCGATCATGCCGGCATCATAGCGACGGAATTCTCACCCGGGTATCCTCGTGACCGTCGCCGATGTCTGATCGCACGCTCATCGCCTCCGCCACGAACCTCCTCGCGCGCGGGTTCCTCGTGGTCCCGACCGATCGGCGGTCGCGCGCAGGCGAGCCCGTCAACGGCCTGTTCGCCGTGGCGCGTGCGATCCAGCGCGTGATCGCGTTCAAGCAGCCGGCTCGCGCGATCGCAGTGCTCGAGAGCCATCCACGCCCCGGGTGGCCGGAGCTGCTCGCCCAACAGCTCGGCCCGCTGCCCGGGCTCCTGCGTGCGCTCGGGCTCCACGTCGTCGAGGCCGCCGACGAGGTCCACGTGGTCGCCTCGTACGTCCAGGCGGCGGTGGAGCGCGGCGACGATGCGATCATCGTCGGTGTCGACAAGCGCTATGCCCAGCTCGTGAGCGATCGCGTGTGGTGGTATGACGCGAACAAGGACACGCGCTACACGGCGGAGATCGTGATGAAGCGGTTCGCGGTGCCTCCGACCCAGATCGCGGAGTGGCTCGCGCTGGTCGGCGACGAGGATGCGCTGCCCGGGATCGCGGGCATCGGTGCGAAGGGCGCCACCACGCTGCTCGAGACCTATGGCTCGATCGACGCTGGGCTGGCGGCGCTCGACCAGATCAAGGGCCGCCTCGGCAATGCGCTGCGCGCCGGCCGCGACCAGGTACCTGTCGAGCTCTCTCTCGCGCGGCTCGATCTGCATCGTCCCCTTCCACAGCCGCTCGACGAGCTCGGCTACTCGCCACCTGCCGCCGCGGGCCTGAACGCGCTGTTCGATCAGCTCGGGTTCGCCGAGCTCCTGGTCTCCGATGGCGGCAGCATCCAGGTCGCGCTGTGCGACACCGCGGAGGCGCTGCAGGTCACGCTCGCGCGGCTCGGCGCCGGGCCGGTCACGCTGCACGCCCTCCTCGAAGATCCCGCGCCCTCGCGGCAGCTGGTCGTCGGGATCGCCCTCGGGCGCGGCGACGGCACGGCGTCGTATATCCCGGTCGCGAGCGGCGCGTGGCCCGCGCTGGTGCCGTGGCTCGAGGACGCAGACGCGGCCAAGCACGGCCACGATCTGGTGGCCACGATGGTCGCGCTCCGCCGGATGGGGATCCACCTCGCAGGCGTGACGTGGGATTCTGCTTGCGCCTCGCACCTCACGCAGCCGAGCAACTGGGCGCCCCACGACCTCGCGCTCGTCGCGAAGCACGTGCTCGGGCGTGCGCTCCCCGAGGACGAGGCCGTGCGGGGTGTGGGGCAGAAGCGCAAGCCGTGGGCGGCGTTGCCCGTGGAGCGCGCAGCCGATGTGGCCGGGCTCGCGGTGGAGACCTCGGCGGGGATCTGGGCGGCGCTGTCACCCACGGTGGATCGGGCGCTGCTCGCCGAGTACCTCGAGCTGTCCGACACGCTCGTGCGGATGGAGCTGACCGGCCTCGTGGTCGATTGCGCCGAGCTCGATCGCGCCGAGCAAGCCTTCGCCAGTCTCGAGGCCGAGCTCACCGAGCAGATCGAGGCGCTCGCCGGGCACACCTTCAACATCAACTCCACGAAGCAGCTCGGCAGCGTGCTGTTCGAGGAGCTGAAGCTGCCGATCGCCAGCCACACCAAGACCGGCTGGAGCACCGCGAACGAGGCGCTCGAGAAGATCGAGCACGCCCATCCGATCGTGCCGCTGGTGATCCGCTGGCGGCTCCTCCGGCGCTTGCGTGATAGCTGGGTGATCGCGTTGCGGAGGTGCATCGACGATGACGGACGAGTGCACTCGCGGTTCCACCCCGCGCGCTCGTTCTCGGGACACCTCGTCAACACCAACCCCGATCTCGGACGCGTACCCGGCCGCACGCCCGAGATGGCGATGATCCGCCGTGCGTTCGTCGCGCCTCCGGGCCGGCTCCTGATGTCGGTGGACTTCAGTCAGCTCGGGCTCTACGTCCTCGCCCACCTCACCAAGGATCCCGCGCTCGTCGAGCCTCTGCGCAACAGAGAGGATCTGCACCTCCTGACCGCCGCCGCCGTGCTCGAGAAGCCGGCGAGTGCGATCACGCCCGACGACCGCCAGCTCGGCAAGGTCGTCAACTTCGCGACCTTCGCAGGGCAGGGAGCGAGCGCGCTGGCCCTCTCGCTCGGCGTGCCTGCAGCCGAGGCCAAGGAGCTGATCGCGCGCTTCGATCGCCGCTACGCGAAGGTCCGTGCGTTCCAGGACGAGCAGCTGCGCCTCGCGCGCGAGCGTGGCTACATCGTCACGATCGCGGGCCGGCGCTGGCCGATCGGGGGCCTCGAGTCTCTCGATCCACACGATCGCTCGTACGCCGAGCGTCTCGCCCGCCGCGCCACCCACGAGGGCTCGGTGTCCGATGTCGCGCGCCGCGCACTGCTCGACGCGGATCGGGCGCTGCGCCGCGAGGGCCTCGGCGCGGTGCCGGTCCACGAGATCCTCGACGAGGTGCTGTTCGATCTCCCCGAGGCGGAGCTCCAGGCCACCGCGCGCGTGGCGAGTCACGCGATGCGCCACGCGTTCGAGCTCGAGGTACCGCTGGTGGTCGGGGTCGAGGCCGGGGCGAACTGGGCGGATCTCGCGCCGGTCACGCTCGATGATCAGCCGCGGTCCTAGGCCGGGGCCAACCCGTTCGCCAGCAGCTTGCCGAGCTTGCCGAGCTCGCTCTCCCAGCCCTGCTTCTGCCGCTGCGACCAGACGTCGTCGTGCATCGGATCGAACGAGAGCACCAGGTGCACCGTGTCGCCGGAGGCACGGAACTCGACGGTGGTCGCCACGTCATAGCTCGGCACGTTCGGGATGAAGTCCGCGGCGTGGAGGTACGCGAGGCGTTCGTGGCGCGAGACCTCCGTGTAGCGGAGGTGTGCATCCTGGGCCGGCGGCATGTGGTTCGCCTTCATGAACGCCACCATCTCGGGCGCGTCCGCGATCATCTGATAGGCCAGCTCGCCGCCGACCCGCACGTCGATCCGGACGACCTCCACGCGGAACCCCTCCGGGCCCCACCAGGACTCGACGCCCTCCTTCGTGGTCCACAGCTGCCAGAGGTTCGCGAGCGACGTCTGATAGGTCCGCTCCATGGTGATGCGCTGCTTCGTCATTCGCTGCCTTCCTTTCGCTTCGCCTTGTGCTGCCGTTCGATGACCCCGCCCAGCCGATCCAGCCGCGCCTCCCACAGCGCGCGATAGCCGACCAGCCACGCCTCGAGCTCCCGGAACCGTTCCGGGCGCAACGAGTACAGGCGCCGCGCACCATCGGGACGCACCCGGACGAAGCCGGCCTCGCTGAGGATCCGCAGGTGACGCGACACGCCGGACTGATGGATGTCCATCGCGTCGACGATGTCGTTGACCGGGAGCTCGCCTCGCCGCAACGCCTCGATGATCCGGCGACGCGCCGGGTCTGCGAGAGTCTCGAACACGAGCGCATGCGCCATCATGTATATACATATCACTGCATATGACGGACGTCAAGCGCCGCCCACGGAGCGTCCGTGGCGCTACTTCACGACGAGCGTGCCGCGCGTCATGTCCATCCCGCAGGCGAAGGGCACCTCGCCCGGGGTCGCGATGCGGACCGGGATCTCGACGGCGGTGTTGTACGGCAGGGGCTCGTCGATCCGCGTGCCATCGGGCAGCGTCGCGTGGACATCCGTCGCGCAGGTCTGTGCGCTCTTTCGCGTGAACACGAGCGAGGTTGGGACGTCGCGCTCGATCTCGATCCGCGCCGGCACGAACCCCGCATCGGTGACCTCGATCGAGATCCGTCGCATCGTCGGGCCGATCACGGGGCGAGTCCGCGCCGGCTGGAGGAGCTTCTCGATCTCCGCGATCAGGACGAGGGGCGGCGCGGACCGCTCCCACAGGAGCTTCCCGTCACGACCGAACACCTTGACGTGCGGCAGCTTCGCCTCCTTGACGTAGGTCTGCGAGGCGGGCGAGTCGTCGTCGACGACGTCGAGCTTGCGGACCGCGAGCTCGGTCGGGAACCGGCGGGCGAGTGCGGCGAGCTCGTGATCGACGACCTTGCATGGCTTGCACCACGTGGCCCAGAAGTCGAACACGGTGATCTTGCCGGGCACCGGGACGAGCGGCGGTGCGCTGCCATCGGTGGACACGTCGATCTTGTCGAGGTGGGTCCAGTCCGCAGGCGTCGCCGCGGCATGGTCGTCGCCATCGTGATGATGGTGATGGTCGCCCTCGTCCTCCCCCTCCCCGAACGCATGGAAGTGGGTGCCCACGCTGAGGCCGATGAAGCCGAGCGCATCGAGCTGACCACCCTTGACGTGGGTGTAGACCGGCACCTTGACCTCGAGGCCGAGGTGCCAGTCCTCCGTCGCGATCCACGTCGCCGACAGCCCGGCGAGCACATCGGTGCGGCCGAGGTTGCCATCGTCGGTGTGGACCACGCCGCTCCAGCTCTCGGCGGTCTCCCAGACCGCCTCGGCCGTGGCGCGGAACCGGAACAGCTTGGTGCCGAGCGCGGAGGCCGCGCCGACCGCCACCGCGTAGCGATCGCCCGCCTGATAGCCGTGGCGGTTCTCGTAGAGCGACTGGATCGTCAACAGCGCCGCGTCGACATGGACGGGGCCGAGCTGGCGCGCGGCCTCGATCCCGGCGATCGGGGTGAACGTCCCGGTCCCGAACTGCGAGTGCTCGTGAGCGATCCCCTGGTCACCGAGCGCGAACGGATCCGGCACGGTGCGCCCGAGCGGGATCGTCGTCCCGAGCCGTGCGCCGAGGGTGAAGCCGCCTGCCGTTCGTGCCACGCGGCCGTAGATCCACGGATCTCCCAGGCCGATCAGCGTCTCGTCGTGATGATGGATGTAGGGATTCTCGATCTGCACCGGCTGCCCGCTCGGATCTCGATACTGGATCGCGGTGTTGAACACGCGTAGCGGGAGGATCAAGCCCGTGGCCAGCCAGCTCGTCACCCCGAGCTCCGCCGCGAGGCGCACCTCCCCGTTCCGGATCGTCTGATCGTGGATCACCGTCGAAGGCGCGCCTCCGACGATGGTCTCCGTCGCATCGTGCCGGGCATCGGCGGTGCTCGCGATCCCGCTCAGGTCGAGTGTCACCCGACCAGGCTCGATGTCCTTGCTCTCTTGCCCCCCGACCGGGAGGTTGGGATTGCTTCAACCCGCTCAACCACCGGCGCGCGCGTGTGGGGTCGCCCACAAGGTCGCGACGACGACGAGTTGCAGCATCAACGGTCGCATGATCAGGATCCACGCCGTCGCACGATCAAAGTCTACTACGACGTGCCACGCTCATCCGACATGTTCCGGATGCTGGCCCTGATCACCCTGGTCGCATGTCATGCGTCGAGCTCGAGCTCGGTGCCCGCGCACGCCGCACGGTCCGAGCCACCACCGCCCGCGGAGGTCCCCGAGCAGACGGCGTGCGAGCGCTACGAGGCGCTCGGCGCCAAGGTCGACGCCTGCGGCGGCCTGTCCGAAGAGATCCGGCAAGGCATCGAGCAGGTGCGCACCGATACGCTCGCTTCGATCTCGGAGAGCGGGATGGATGGTTCGACCCCGGTCGATCGTGAGGAGCTGTGCGAGAAGGACACGGCCTACCTGCTGCGCGTGGCGAAGCAGACCTGTGGGCTGTAGGTCGCTCGGTACCGGGTGTACTGTCCGGCCATGAAGCTCGCCGCTGCGCTGTTCGCCCTGCTCGTCATCGGATCGACCGCGTGCAAGGACGATCCGCCGGAGGCCTACCCGACGTATCAGGAGTGCTTCGATGACCACACGATGGCCGAGAAGCTCCCAGTGCCAGAGGCGATCGTGATCTGCTGTCTCGAGCACCCGATCGCCGGCGTGGCACCGGTGTGCGGCGACACCAAGCCGGACTGCATCAACTACCTGACCGCGAACCTGAACCAGACCAGCGCAAGCACGGTCGAGGTGATGGACGCCTGCGCCGACTACGTGACCCAGAAGTCGATGTAGTCAGTGGGCGTCGCGCGGGTCTGCCGGCGGCATGGTCTCGACGATCCGCCAGTCGACCACGCTCGAGGGCTCGCGCAGGAAGTCTTCGGGGTGCGGATGCGCCAGGGCGTGCCTCAACACCTCGTCCATGTGCTTGACCGGGACCACGGCGAGCTCGGCGAGCACCGCCTCGGGGACATCCTTGATGTCCTTGATGTTCTCCTCGGGGATCAACACCGTCGCAATCCCCGCGCGATGCGCCGCGAGGATCTTCTCCTTGAGGCCACCGATCGGCAGCACGCGTCCACGCAGGGTGACCTCGCCCGTCATCGCCACGTTCTGGCGCACCGGGATGCGGAGCAGGGCGCTCGCGAGAGCGGTGCACATCACGATGCCCGCGCTCGGTCCGTCCTTCGGGATCGCGCCCTCGGGGAAGTGAACGTGGACGTCGATCTTGTTCTGGAAGTCGTTGGACAGGCCGAGCGTGCCGGCGCGTGACCGCAGATAGCTCATCGCCGCCTGCGCGCTCTCCTGCATGACCTCGCCGAGCTTGCCGGTCAGCGTCAGCTTGCCCTTGCCCGGCACGATCGTGACCTCGGTGGTCAGCAGATCGCCGCCGAACATCGTGACCGCGAGCCCGTTGCCGAGGCCGATCTCGTCGCCCTTCTCGCGGCGCGCCTCGCGGTACTTCTCCACGCCGAGCCACAGCGGGAGCTTGTCCACGGTGACCTCGAACGTGGTGATCGTTCGATTCGCGGCGAGGTACTCCTTCGCGATCTTGCGGCACACCGTGGCGAGCTCGCGCTCGAGGTTACGGACGCCGGCTTCCTTGGTGTAGCGATGCACGATCATCGTGATCGCCTCGTCGGTCCAGGTCACCGTGAGGTCCTTGAGCCCGTTGGCCTCGGCCTGCTTCGGGATCAGGTACTGCTTCGCGATCGCGAGCTTCTCCCACTCGGTGTAGCCGGGCAGCTCGATGATCTCGAGCCGGTCCTGCAGCGGTAGCGGGATCGCGTGCTGCTGATTCGCCGTGGTGACGAACATCGTGTCGGAGAGGTCGTAGTCGAGATCCAGGTAGTGATCGTTGAACGTGTTGTTCTGCTCCGGGTCGAGCACCTCGAGCAGCGCGCTCGCGGGGTCGCCCCGAAAATCCATCGACATCTTGTCGATCTCGTCGAGGAGGAACACCGGGTTCTGCGAGCCGACCTTCTTCAGCGACTGGATGATCTTTCCCGGCAGCGCGCCGATGTACGTGCGCCGGTGGCCGCGGATCTCGGCCTCGTCCCGGACTCCGCCGAGGGACTGCCGCACGAACTTGCGCCCCGTCGCATGAGCGATCGAGCGCGCGAGCGACGTCTTGCCCACGCCCGGCGGCCCGACGAGGCAGAGGATCGGACCGCGCTGCCGCGGCACGAGCGACTGGACGGCGAGGTACTCGAGGATCCGCTCCTTCACCTTCTTCAGGCCGTAGTGCTCGGTCTCGAGGATCTGCTCCGCCTCGTTGATGTCGTGGCGGTCCTCGGTCTTGTCTTCCCAGGGCAGCGCAACGACCCAATCGAGGTAGTTGCGCACCACGGTCGCCTCGGCGGACATCGGCGACATCTGCTTGAGCTTCTTGAGCTCCTTGAGGCAGCGGTCCTTGGCCTCCTTGCTCATCTTCTTCGACTTGATCTTCTGCTCGAGCTCGTTGAGCTCGTTCTTGAACTCGTCGCGCTCCCCGCCGAGCTCCTTCTGGATCGCCTGCATCTGCTCGTTGAGATAGAACTCCTTCTGCTGCTTCTCCATCTGCTTCTTGACGCGAGAGCGCAGCTTCTTCTCGACCTGGCGGATCTCGATCTCGCCCTGCATCAGCTCGCCAAGGCGCTCGAGGCGCCGTGCGGGTGACGGGGTCTCGAGGAGATCCTGCTTGTCCTTCAACTTGAGCGCGACGTGCGCGACGATCGTGTCTGACAGGCGGCCCGGCTCTTCGATCGTACGGACGGAGACCAGCATCTCGGGCGGGATCCGGGTGTTGAGCTTGACGTAGTCCTCGAACACGTCCTGCACCGAGCGCATCAGCGCCGCGATCTCGCTCGGGTCGTCCTCGGGCTCCTCGACGTCCTCGACGTCGGCGATCAGGAACGGCTCGGTCTGCGTGAAGTTCTTGATCCGCCCGCGTGCGCGACCCTCGACGAGGACCTTGACCGGCCCCTTCGGGAAGCGCAGCAGCTGGATGATGTGGCCGACGGTGCCGATCTCGAAGATGTCGTCGTCGTTCGGATCGTCAGTCTTCGCACGGCGCTGCGCTGCGAGCAGGAGCTGCTTGTCACCGGCCATCGCCTCCTCGAGCGCCGACAGCGACTTGTCGCGCCCGACGAACAGCGGGACGACCATGTGCGGGAACACGATGATGTCGCGGAGAGGGAGTAGCGGTAGTCGGTAGCTCGCCGCGACCTTGGACCCGCGCTCATCGGCTTTCATGGACTGATACTTTAGGTCGTACGCGCACTTGAGCAAGAAATCAGGCGCCATCGTGGCGTTGACGCCACATCTCGGATGGCAAATTTACCCCAATCCGGACTGTACGAGGCTTGCGCAACCCCTGAACGATCCTCCCTCGATCCCGATCCGCGCGTAAGCCGCGTTGCCTTTCGATCGGCTGGCATCGCTGCTGCTCCTCGTAGGCGCGCACGTGATGTCCCTGATCGAAGCGTTTCTCGTCATCGACCAGCCGCGCCAGCGGCTGAGCCATTGGTGCACGGCGCTGGCCTCGCTCGATGACCCGAGCGCGCCGCCGTTCGCGACCGTGATGGCCTACTACGATCCCACGACCGACGAGGCGTTGATCGGGTTGCGCTACGACCCGATGGCGGTCGGGGACAACGGACTCGCGTTCCTGATCGAGGTCGCCCTGCTCGCCGAGGTGGGGATGATCCAGCCCGCCGAGCTGACCGATGGCGATCGGCGGCGGTTCGTCGGCGATCGGCTCGCACGGTGCACGCTGCAAGTCGGCGATCAACGCCACGTCACGAGCGCGTTGACCGAGCTCGCGCGTCGCGTGCGCGAGCTCCGCTCGACGGTGCGCCCGGCGGTCCTCGCCGCGGTCCCCGTCCGCACCACGCCGCCTCCGATCCCGGCCGCCGCGAGCTCGCACTACCCACGCGGCGACACCGCCGATCCGCACCTGCTGGTCCACGCCAAGGGCACGCGCGACAGCCTCCCGCAGGCGAAGGCGCTGCCGCGGCTCACCCGCGATGGCCTGCCGCAGGCGCTCCCGCGGTCCACGCGCGATGGGCTCCCGCGGCCGCCCTCGCAGCCGCCGTCGGCGTCCGCACCCTCGCGGATCACGCGGAGCGATCTGCTCCCGCCCACGCCCGACGAGCCTCCGTCGGAGCGCGCGGTCTCGCCGAACGTCATCGCGCGCAGCAACGTGCATCGCGCGGAGACCGTCGAGGTGCTGCCGCCGGTCGCCTCGAGGCGGGCGCGCTCACCGAGCAACGTCGCGACGGATCAGTTCGTGGTCCCGGGGCCGACGGAGCGGGCGCAGCCGACGATCATCCATGCGCGCTACCTGCGCAGCGGCCGCTGGGTCCCGATCCGGATCGGTGCGCTCAGCCTCAAAGGTGCCGCGATGCTCGCCGGTGCGTTGCCGCGGACCGACGATCACGTCGATGTCGCGCTGTCGTTCGGCACGCATCGGGCGCTGGTGCGCGGGAACGTGGGCAAGGTGACGAGCACGGAGGAGGCCGCCACGTGCGGTGCTCCGACCTTCTCGGTGAACTTCCAGCTCGACGAAGCCTCGCGCAAACAGCTCACGTCGCTGCTCACGGCCGCGCGGGCGGCCAAGGTGACGATCAAGCCACCGCCGCCGCGCGTTGCCCGCAGGTTCCCGGTGGAATGGCCGGTCGGGCTCGGCACCCACCGCGGCGTGGTCCGCGCCGACGCACTCGACGTGTCCCGCGAAGGGATGTTCGTGCGCCCGCTGCACGCGCTCGTGATGAACACGATCGTCAACTTCTCCGCCGTCCTCGATGATGGCGAGGCGCCGGCCGTCGGGCGTGCGCGCGTGGTGCGGCACATCACCGAGGTCGATGCACGTGCCGGCGGGTTGTCCCCTGGCTACGGTCTGCAGATCACCGAGATGGGAGACACCGATCGCGAGCGCTGGCTCGCATTCCTGGCGCGGATCGAGAAGCGCGCGGATCGCAGGATCCTGATCGGCGCGTCACCGGCCCGGCTCGCCGAGCTCCAGGGCTGCCTCGCCGCCGCAGGCTATGCGGTCACCGGCGGGACCGATCCCGGTGCCCTCGTACAGCTCGCGAGCGGAGACGCACGCCCCGTCGATGCAGCGGTGATCGATGCGGGTTGGCTCGCCCCGAGCAGCTCCGGCGAATGGGTCGAATCACTGTTCTCGGCGCGCAACGTGCCGTGCGTGACCCTCCACGGGGACGCCAAGCGTGCCCGGGCCGCGGTCGACAAGTTGCTACTCGGCTCGTGACTGGCTCGGGATCGCCCACCGCGATCATGAACACCCGTCCACATCGTGGCTGAACCGCACAGGTTCTCGGCTGGTCGGACCACGTAACCTGCTGTGTTCTGGCGGTTCCAGTTCCTCGCGCTCTGGCCCCAGACTTGCGAGTATTCCCGGCAGAGGAACTCACCATGAAGCCTAACAAGACCCTGTTCATCCTCGCTGCCCTCCTGCTCGCCCCGACGGTCGCGTCGGCGCAGGGGTACTACGGTCGCGGTCGCGGTGGTGGCGGCTACTACGGCAACCCGGCGCCGGCCCAGCAGCTCCCCGGTGGGTTTCACAACCGCCAGGGTCGCCTGATCTGGGGCTTCAGCCTCGGCCTCGGTGGGATGTCCGACCGGGGCGGCGATATCGAGTGCGCCATGTGTGACTACTCCACGGTCTCCGGTGAGATCGATGCACACGTCGGTGGCTTCCTCGGTCCGCGGTTCGCGCTGATGGCGGAGGCGCAGGCCAACATCCAGACGCTGTCGTCGGATCGCTTCACCGGCCAGACCGACACGCTCGTGCAGTCCGCGCTGATGGTGGCCGGGCAGTACTGGGTGACGCCGCAGCTATGGCTCAAGGGTGGCATCGGCTTCGCCAACATCCGCGTCGACACCTCGTACTACGGTGACGGCGTGACCGATCAGTCGACGGTTCCGGAGAACGGCGGCGCGATCATGGGCGCGGTCGGCTACGAGATCCTGTCGTCGCGGTTCTTCTCGATCGATCTCCAGGGCCGCCTGATCAACGCCTCGTACAAGGGCATCGACAACAACGTGACCGGCGCGTCGGTCGGTCTCGGCATCAGCTGGTTCTGATCGCGGGGGCAGACCTCGTCTCCAACGCAAGAACGCCGGGGCTGCCCCCGGCGTTCCTACGTCGTACTGACCGCAGCGGACCCCTGTCTGTCAGGGGAACGAGAGCGGGCAGGCGTCGAAGCTGCCACCGCTGGTCGCATCCGTCGGGAGCGTGAACTCGGGCGTGCTCGCATCGATCGAGAGCAGGAACGCGACGAGGTCATCGCGCTTGCCCTGGTTCTGCAGCGTCACGCTCATGTTCGCGTTCCCCGCGTTGGTGTGGAAGTCCCACTTCGTGTCGGTGAGCAGGTCCGGCAGCGTCGCCGCCTGGCCGTGGTGGAGGTACGGTGCGCCGACGGCGAGGCCGTACAGGGACGGCACGTTGTAGCCGCTGCGACCCTGCGAGCGAACGAGCGCGCCGTTGAGCGGACGCAGCTCGAGCGCATCGGTGGCCGCGGCATCGGTGAGGATCCCGAACGTCCCGACGTTGCGCGTGGAGCACGCGGTCTGTGCGATCGCCACGGCGGCAGGCTCGGCGGGGCCCGTGGCATCCGACGTGCCGATCGGCGGCTGCGCCGAGATCAGCGAGCGCGGCTGACCCGCGTTGTCATACATCCACGTCGACGGGAAGAACGCCGGGCGGGTGAACGACGACGTCGTGAGGGACGTGTTCGTGGCCCCGGTCGGCACGAAGTAGCGGCGCGACACGGTCCAGCCGGCGCCACCGTGGCACTTCTGGCAACCACCATCGCTGAACACCTGACGACCACGCGCGACCTGCGCGGCATCGGGCGTCTTGATCGCCTTGGGCGGCGCGATGGTCTTCACGTACGCGTCGACATCATCCCAGTCCTTGTGGCCGCAGGTCGCGGTGGTGGCATCGTCCGCGAGCTCCTTGAGCGGCTTGGCGAGGCCGGCGATCCCGACGAGCGAGACCTGGGTCTCCTTGTCGAGCTGGTTGCAGTCCGCCGGCGTGGGCGCGGTGGTGATCGCACCGAGCCCACCCGAGACGTCGCGCGTGTTGCGCTCGAAGTCGTGGTGCTCGTCGAAGATGCCGGTCCAGTTGAGCATGCGCATCTTCTGCGGACCGGCGCCGGGCGAGAACGTGCCGTCCTGCGACGTGGTCTGGCGCGGGCCGGAGCCGAAGATCCAGGTGATGTTGTCGGACAGACCATCGGGGTGGCACGAGCCACAC